>JAOZRT010000433.1 GCA_029940035.1 Desulfobacterales bacterium | reverse complement strand
CAATGAAGAAAGAAGCTCATCGACCGCTTGAATATATTCTCTTTCCCAGGGATATTTATCTTTTATCATCTTTGAAATTTCTTGTACGTATGGACTCGGTTTTTCTTTGATGTTTAAGGCGGTCTTATACATTTTTATATTCTCCTCTTGATTAACAGTATTCTTCACAATGCCATACACCGCCATCTCGTGTTGGCAGCATACATGAAGCTCGGTTGTCACAGTTCATGCACAACCCTTTCATCCTTCCGGGAATTGCCTCTATGCCGGGGTTGGAAGACTGAAACGATCGTTCCTCTGAATAGGTTCCCTCGTTTTCAGCCATTTGTAGAGAGGTTCTGTCGTCAAAATTTTCACAAAACCAGATCGGTTTGCTCATCCTTTGACAATTTTGATAGTGAACGCACTCAGATGCATAAATACAAGTTTGACAAATGCCTTTATTTTGAGATTGAGCTTTCATATACATCCCCTTTTTTGGATTCTGTTTCTTTGTGTAAAGAAAAAACGATTTATTGTTGGACTTGTATAGAGCAATCTATGTGCCAGAATGGAAAAGAGAGCTTGGACGGCATCGGCCGGCTTGGCATTCTATGCTGAATGATTTTAATTACCAGATAGTTGCATCATGTTAACGGAAAGGATATCGCGGTGGTTCGTATGGCGAAGACATGGATACGGGAGCGGAAAAAAACGAGGAAAAATGCCGCGGTGCGGAAAAATTACTCGATTTCAGTTAACCGGTTTGCACGTCGTATTTTGGACAGGAGGGTTTTACGGTCAATTCCCAGAATCTGAGCGGCCTGGGTTTTGTTTCCCTTCACACTGTTAAGCACATTTAAAATATGCTCCGCTTCAACCTCAACCAGGGGCCGGTTTAAACCGCCACGCCAGTTGATGTTGAATCGCATTTGTTCAGGCAGATCTACAACATCGATAAAATCATCGTCAGCCAGCACCACCAGACGTTGGACCAGGTTTTCAAGCTCCCGGACATTGCCCTGCCAACGATAGTTTTTAAATATCTGAAGAACCTTGTCTGAAAATTGGGGAACTGGACGGTTCATATCCCTGGAAATTTTGTCCTTAAAAAATTGAAGCAGCAACATGATATCCTCGCCGCGTTCGTGCAGAGGCGGCAAGGAAATTTCAATAACATTCATCCTAAAATATAGGTCCTCCCGGAAGAAATTCTTTTGGACAAGACGGTTCAGATCTGTATTGGTGGCCGTTATGATTCGAGTGTTGACTTTTTGAACACGGCTGGACCCTACCATGAAAATTTCCTTGTTTTGAATAGCCCGCAACAGTTTCCCTTGCATACTCGGACTGGCATCTCCAATTTCATCCAGAAAGAGCGTTCCTCCGTCGGCAATCTGGAAAAAACCGGCACGGGAAGCTTGTGCCCCGGTGAAGGCCCCTTTGACGTGACCGAAAAGCTCACTTTCCAGAAGGTTATCTGGAATCGCTGTACAGTTTACGGTCACAAAAGGGCCTGAAAGGTTTTCACTGCTGTAATGTATGGCGCGTGCCACCAATTCCTTACCTGTTCCGCTTTCTCCTGAAACTAACACGTTGACGCTAGTAGCGGCAGCCTTTTCGATGAGTCGGTAGACATGCTGCATATTCGGGGAGTTGCCAATAATATTGTGATTATTAGGCAATAGCTTCGCATCAACAGCGCGACGGTTTGCCAGTTTTTCGAGTACTTTGGCGACAACCGGCAATAACTCTTCATCTGTAAAGGGTTTTACCAGATAATCTTCGGCGCCGTTTTTAACCGCATCTACCGCGCCTTTGATGGACGGGTAGCCGGTAATAATCATTATCCCCGTGTCTTTTACATTTTCTTTCACATATTTAAGTAGGTCCAAGCCGCTGATTTTTGGCATTTTTATATCAGTGATGACCAGATCCACCGTATTTTGCTCCAAGAAGGCAATCGCCTGTTCCACATCTGATGCGGTGAAAACTTCGTAGCCGGCAGCCTTGAGATTTCTTTGGATAACTTCCAAGGTGGGCAGCGAATCATCAACCACCAGAATCTTGGTTCTGTTATTTGCTTTCTTTTTTTTATGCATTGTTTTCTTCTGGGGATAGCCTCTTTAACGGAAATTTTATTTGGAAACGAGTACCATTTTCAATGCGGCTCTCCACGTCAATACTGCCGCCATGGGATTTAACGATGCCGTGAACCACGGAAAGCCCTAGACCGGTTCCCTCTTTGATATCCTTGGTTGTAAAGAACGGTAGAAAAATCTGTTTTAATGTTTCCGGCGTCATACCAATGCCAGTGTCTTGAACCAGCAAGTAAACATGGTCTTCGTCACACGAGGTTTCAATATTCAGCCTACCTTCTTCAGGCATGGCCTGAATCGCATTGACAGTTAAATTTGTAAAAACCTGCTGCAACTGGGATATATCGGCTTTTATGGGCGGCAAATCCTTGTATAATGTTTTTTTCACTATAATTCCATTTTTTGCACATCGTGACTCAAACAGATAAATTCCATCTTCAATCAATCGATTCAAACTCACCAGAGTTTCCCGGGGGGGGGTCTGACGGCTGAAAAACATTAGTTTTTTAATGACTTCCCTGGCATGCAAAGCGGCCTTAATAATATTATCCAGATCACTATAAACTTGTTCCGAAAGATCAGTTGCCTTTGATGATAGTTTGGCAAAGCCAAGAATATGTACAAGGGGTTCATTTAGCTCATGAGCCACACCTGCAGTCAATTGGCCGATTTTTGCCAGTCGATCTGAATGCCGTAGTTGGTTTTCCATCTCGGCTTTATTATCGAGGGCTTCCTTTTTCTCGATGGCAAGTGAAAGATGGTGAGCAACGGTTCTCAAAAGAGCGCGTTCTTCATCAAGAAAAGGAGGGTTACTACTTTTGGGACCATTTTCTGGAGGTGTGCAAATCACCTCAATGTTACCCCGGGGAATCTCCTGGATAGTAAGATTTTCGGTCAGCGCTGGGCTACCTATTGCCGTTTCCCTACCACCATAGGAATACTGATCTAATCGGATAATGGCTGTAGTGGTCGCCGGGTATTGAAATGCCGGGGGAATTATGGCGGCGATAGATTCCAGCATTTGGGGAAAGGGCTTATTTTCTCCCACGATCTTTGTCATGCTATAGAGACAGGTGAGTTCCTTGTTTCTTTCGATCAGTTGGTTACGCTCATCCAAAAGCTGTTTTTCTTGCTCAACCCGCTCTGATATATCCTGACCGATTGCCAACACCCCGATGACATCTCCAGGCGGCGCATCATCCTCAAGACGCTTGTGGTGCCACTCGATAAAGCGTTTGCCTCCGGAACGGGTAATTATCGTAGTAACAATTTTTTTTGGCGATTTGTCTCTAAGAATGAAGCGTCGAAAATATCGCTTTGCCGGTTCCCTTTCCTTTTCGGACATCAACAGATCAAACCATTTTTTTTGGATGAGCTCTGAATACGAATACCCTGTGGTTGACTCTAAATATTCATTAAAACT
>JAOZRT010000010.1:29435-37818 GCA_029940035.1 Desulfobacterales bacterium | reverse complement strand
GTGTTTGTCCCGTGCCATAAAAGCCATGTGGACTACCTGATGCTGCCCTACCTCATGTATATCAAGAACATGCCCGTTCCCCTGATTGCCGCCGGCAAGAACATGTTTTTCTGGCCCATGGGCCCCGTCTTTAGAGCCCTTGGGGCCTTCTCTCTCCGCCGAACGTTCAAAGGCAACGTGCTCTACGCCAAGGTCTTTGGGGAGTACATCTATAAGCTGTTGCAGGAGGGTTTCAACCTGAAAGTGTTTATCGAAGGGACCCGCAGTAGAACCGGTAAACTGATCATGCCCAAGCTGGGGTTCCTCTCCATTTTGTTGAATGCCTATAAAAACGGGGCTTGCGAAGACCTGGTCTTTGCTGCCGTGTATATCGGGTACGACAGGGTTCTGGAGGAAAATTCCTATCTCCATGAAATGGAGGGGGGTAAAAAGGAAGATGAAAATTTCATGCAGGTCCTCAATGCTAGAAAATTTCTTAAGAACAGATACGGGAAAATATATATAAAGTTTAACGACCCCATCTCCCTCAACACGATCCTGGCCCAGGACAACCTCACGCTTTCCGAAATGTCACAGAAAGAACAGAACGCGCTCTGCAGAAATCTGGGACACCGCATCATTAACGCCATCAACAATGTGACTGTCGTAACGCCCCATGCCCTGGTAGCCAGTGCGTTGCTGAACAGTAATAAAAAGGTACTTGCCTACAACGAATTGGTGGCAGATGCCGAGATGTACCTCAATCACCTTAACATGCAAAAGGCTGACATCTCCGACACTCTGGTGATGAACCATGTGCACGCCATGGACAATGCCCTGGAATCCTATGTGAGCAGAAAGTTAGTGGAGCGGATATCTGAAAACCGCACGGATCTCCTGGAAGCGTGCCAGTTCAAGGTCAATGTGGACAAACGGCCCATTCTGGAATTCTATAAAAACAACTGTATCGCCTTCTTCATTCCGGCCGCGTTTACGGCACTCACCATTTTAGACAAAGACGCCTTTCAGTTTTCAGCCTCCGATCTACATGCCGACTACGCTTTTCTGCAGGATTTTTTCAAATACGAATTCGCCTTTGATGTCGACCTGACGCCCGGCTATTACGTGCGCAAAACCATAAAATCCTTCATCGATGATGCCATTATCATTCCGCATCCCACTCTGCCGGAAACCTATAACATCACGTCGGCAGGATTCAGGAAGCTGAAACTGCACGCCCGGTTTTTAGAGACTTACTTTGAAGCTTACTGGATCGTTTTCAAATATTTCCAGAAGCATAAAAGAAATGACGTATCCGCCAAGGAACGGTTGAAGATTATACAGAAAAATGGAAGCCGGATGTACAAAGCCAAGACAGTGGAGCGCATCGAATCCAATTCCAAAGTTTACTTTCAAAACGGAATCAACTTCTTCACCACCCACGGCGTTAAAGGAGCCGATGACGAAGAAAAACTGGAATACTACGCTGATATTATCCAGCGGTACCGGGAACGGATCAACCACTGATGAAAGCCATGATATTGGCCGCGGGATTTGGTACACGGCTGATGCCCCACACGGCAAACACCCCTAAACCGTTGTTCACCATTGCCGGTCGAGCCACACTTGACTGGATGATCCAGAGGTTGGTGGATGCCGGGTCAACCGCTATCGTTATCAACACCCATCACCTCAACACAACCATTGAAAGCTTTATAGCAGACCATAATTACGGGATTCCAGTTAAGACCTGTCATGAATCGGAAATCCTGGGAACCGGCGGTGCATTGAAAAATGTGGAAGGATTTTGGGATGATCAGCCTTTTGTGGTGGTCAACAGCGACATATTTACCGACATCGACCTGCAAGCGGTTTACCGTTTCCATCATGAACACACGTCACCGGTCACTTTGGTTCTCTGCAACGATTCTGAATTCAATAGCGTAGTCCTGCGCGAAGACGGGACGATCATCGACTTCTTTTCCAAGGATGCGCATGAACCCGCTTGGACGTTCACCGGCATCCATGTTGTGGATCCCGTGGTCCTGGACCATATTCCACCGGGCCGATTCTCCAACATCATCGACATTTACCGGAAGCTTATGCTGCAGGGTGAAAATATCCAGGCTTATATCCCCCACCACACCCTTTGGGATGATTTGGGGACGCCCGCGCGGTATGCTCGCGTTGCTCGCCGGGAAACCGCGAAAAAGGCTTTTGAACAGGCGTTTGCAGGTATCTGCGCAGGAGATGTGGACTTCGACAAACTTGCCGGTGACGGGTCTGATCGTAAATGGTTTCGCATAAACTGCCAGGGCCGCACCATGGTCATGGTGGACCATGGCATCCGCAAAACCGACCGGGTAAATGAAGTGGACGCTTTTGTCCAGATCGGTCGCCACCTGATCACAAAAGGCATTCCCCTGCCAAAGACATACTTTGCCGACATCTTTTCAGGACTTGTTTGTCTTGAGGACCTGGGCAATCAGCATCTGCAGCAGTTTGTTCTCAACGCAGATTCCGAAAACGATGTTGTGGACCTATATAAAAAAATCCTCAGAAAGCTGGTGCACATGTCCATTGCCGGTTTTCAAGGATTTGAGGCGGACTGGGCCTGGCAAACACCGGCATACGACCGTGAACTCATACTCGAAAAGGAGTGCCGCTATTTTGTTGAATCCTTTTTAAACCTTTACGCTGGCATGGACGTGTCCTATGTTGACCTGTCTGATGAATTTGATTTCCTGGCCGGAGAAACCCTGGCGTTGTCGCTCAAGGGTTTCATGCACCGGGATCTCCAGTCCAGAAATATCATGCTCATGGCCGGTGCCCCTTATTTCATCGATTTCCAGGGGGGACGCATCGGCCCGATGCAGTATGACCTGGCTTCTCTGCTCATCGACCCCTACGCAGCCCTGTCACAGGATTCACAAGATTTTCTGTTTGATTACTATACACGGGAATTGTCCCGTAAAATACGCATCGATACCAAACGGTTTCAAAAAGGCTATGCCTGCTGTGCCCTCACACGCAATCTGCAGATCCTCGGGGCTTTCGGGCATCTTTCCAAAAATAGAGGCAAAGCTTATTTTGAAGCGTACATCCCGGTCGCGCTCAATACCCTCAGGGCCAACCTCAAACGCTTCTTCCCCGGAAACGTGTTTATTCAACTCAAGGTGGCCGTAAACAAAGCTATCTTGAAATATACTGACATTTCTGTACAATTTAAGAAAATGCGACAGTAAGCATATAGTGTGGTTATCAGAATAGCATTCCGAATTCTTAAAATTTGAAACGCTCATTTTAGCTTATAATAATGCAGGGAGGTAAACATGCAGCCTATCAATGTCATGATCAACGGACTGCCCGGTAATGTTTCCACGGTCATTGCCCGACACATTCAAGAGGACAGCCGTTTCAGCCTGCTGCCCTGGTCCCTGACCGGACCGGAAATCGAAAACCCGATCTGTATGGTCGGTCCGCTGGAAATCAAACTCATCAGGCCGGATGATCGCGAGGCCACCCTGACCCGCGTGTGTGACAAAGGAACCGCGTTCATCGCTGTCGACTACACCCACCCCTCTGCGGTTAACGACAATGCCGCATTTTACTGCCGTTTCAATTTACCCTTTGTCATGGGAACCACCGGCGGCGACCGAGCCACACTTGTCGATATTGTTGAAAGCTCTCAGAACACAGCGGTTATCGCCCCCAACATGGCCAAGCAAATTGTCGGTTTTCAAGCCATGATGGAGTGGGCCGCCCACACCTTTCCGGACCTGTTTAAAGGGTATACACTAACCATCAGGGAAAGCCACCAGCATGGCAAGGCCGACACCAGCGGTACGGCCAAGGCGATGGTGGGATACTTCAATTGTTTAGGAATCGATTTTTCCGCCGACGCTATAGAAATGGAACGCGACCCCGGCAGGCAGATTGAAGCATGGGGCATCCCTGAAGCCTATCTGGGGGGGCATGGATGGCACACCTACACCTTGGTATCCGAGGATAAAACAGCAAAGTTCGAGTTCACCCACAACATCAGCGGAAGAGAGATTTACGCGCAGGGAACCATGGATGCCATTGTCTTTCTGGATAAAAAGGTAAGCACAGACCAGAAAGGAACGGTTTTCAGCATGATCGATGTGTTGAAAGGGTTATAATCGGTCGGGCATTAACAGGCAATGTTCACTATCCCATAACCCATGGTCAATGACCACGTGCAGACGGCAAATTTGACCATTGGGATTTGATTATTGATTGTTGGAATTTCAGTTTCAGGATTTTTCGATCACTCCCATTGCCGCCTCAAGCGCTTTGTCCAGGTTTTCCGGCTGCGGGCCGCCGGCCTGGGCCATGTCCGGCCGGCCGCCCCCGCCACCGCCCACGACACCGGCGGCGTGCTTGATGATGTTGCCGGCATGAAACTTCCCGACCAGGTCCTTGGTCACAACGGCAATCAACAGTGCCTTGCCCGAAGAAACACCCCCCAGCACCACGATGCCAGACGTCATCTTATCCTTGAATCGATCTGCCATAGTGCGCAAGGCCGCCGGCGATTCGACATCCACCCTTTTCACCAGAACAGGCGTATTGTTGACGGTTGTAAATTCCTCCCCTGCTTTATCTGATGTCAGTTCTGAAATACGGACCTTCAGTTTTTCGATCTCTTTTTCAGCTTCTTTTTGCTGTTTCAGCAGTTTTTCGATCCTCTGCGGCAAGGCTTCGGTATTTTCCCTCAGCAAAAGAGCGGATGCCTGCAGGAGGTCAGAGGTTTGCTGGACAAACCCCACTGCTGCCGGTCCGGCAACGGCCTCGATACGCCTGACCCCGGAAGCTACACTTGATTCACCCACAATTTTGAAAAGGCCGATGTCGCCTGTCTGGCTGGTGTGCGTGCCGCCACAAAGTTCACGGCTAAAATCCGACAGGGAAATAACCCGTACCCTGTCACCATATTTTTCCTCGAAAAGAGCTGTGGCACCCGAATTGAGTGCCTTTTCAGCATCCATTTCATCCTGTTGCACAGTTACATTTTCTTGAATCCTGGCGTTGACCAGGGCTTCGATCTCGTTCAAAGCAGCCGCATCCACCTTGGAAAAATGGGTAAAGTCGAAACGAAAACGATCCGGCCCCACCGAGGACCCGGCCTGCTTGACATGCTCCCCTATCACGTTTCTGAGAGCATAGTGCAGGATGTGGGTGGCGGTGTGGTTCAATGCCGTTGCTGCTCTTTTTTGGCTGTCCACCTGCAGGACCACACTGTCGTTCTGTTTGATGGTTCCCGACACAAGTGTGCCCCTGTGTATAATCAGTCCGGTGGGATCCTTGATGGTATCCGCCACCACCATATTGAAAGCAAGATTGCCGCCATCAGCATAGATACGTCCTGTGTCGCCGACCTGCCCCCCGGCTTCGCCATAAAAAGGTGTCAATCCCGTGACCACCTCAATTTGTTGTCCTTCTTCAGCAGCAGGAACTGCCTTGCCGTTTTCCACGATCAGCTTAATGCTGGAACGGGCCTCGGTTTGTTCATATCCCACGAATTCAGGAATAAACCCCTGGGCCGTCAGATCACGGTATGCATCGCTGATTTCCGAAAAAGCCACAACCGACCTTGACCGCGTGCGCTGACCTTCCATGGCGGCGTCAAATCCGTCCATATCCAGGTCCATGCGTTGATCTCTGACAACGTCCCGAACGATATCGACCGGAAACCCATACGTATCGTACAGCTTGAAAATGACATCACCAGGGACTTTTTCCTCCCCCTTGGCCTTGATATCATCAAGCGTGTCATTGAGCAGTCGCAGACCGAAATCCAGGGTTTCGGAAAACCGGGCCTCCTCGTTCTGGATGACGTTGGTGATGAACGCCTGTGATTCCTTGAGGTCTGGGTATGCATCCTTCATTATTTCAAACACGACACTGGCGGTTTTATGCAGAAACGGCTTCATAAGGCCCAGGTTGCGGCCGTAGCGGATGGCCCTGCGCATGATGCGCCGCAGGACATACCCGCGCCCTTCGTTGGACGGCAGCACCCCGTCATTGATAAGAAATGCCGCTGCCCGGCTGTGGTCGGCAATGACCTTCATGGCCACATCGTCTTCCTCACGGTCGCCCAGCTTTTTCTCGGCAAGCGCTTCAGCTTTATTGATGATGGGCAGAATTAAATCGGTCTCGTAATTGGTGGGCAAATCCTGCAGCAGCGTCACCATCCGCTCCAACCCCAGGCCCGTATCAATGCTCGGTTTGGGCAAAGGCGTCATTTTGCCGGTTTCATCCCGGTTGAACTGCATGAAGACCAGATTCCAGATCTCGAGGTAGCGGTCACACTCACACCCCACTTTGCAATCCGGACGGTCACAGCCGTACTGCTCCCCCCGATCGAGCAAAAGCTCTGAGCAGGGGCCGCACGGGCCGGTATCACCCATAGCCCAGAAATTGTCCTCTTCCCCGAATCGCACGATACGTTCCGTGGGAATGCCGATCTTTTCATGCCACAGGTTGTAAGCCTCGTCATCATCCAGATAAACGGATGCATACAGTTTTTCTGCCGGAAGCCCATATACGTTTACAAGCAGGTCCCAGGCAAATTCAATAGCCCCTTCCTTGAAATAGTCGCCAAATGAAAAATTACCCAACATTTCAAAAAAGGTGTGATGGCGGGCAGTGTAGCCGACATTTTCCAGATCGTTGTGCTTGCCGCCGGCCCTGACACATTTCTGCGAGGTGGTTGCCCGTGTGTAACCGCGTTTTTCTTCACCCAGGAACGTGCGCTTGAATTGCACCATACCCGCATTGGTAAAAAGAAGGGTCGGATCATCCTTCGGGACCAATGATGAACTCCTTACAATCTGATGGTGGTGCTTATTAAAATACTCGAGAAATTTGCTGCGCACTTCGTTGCCGGTCATGTCGGTCTCCTGATCCTGTTTTCTTACTAATACCGAAAGTGAGCGTTTCAATTTTTAAGAATGATATTCTGGCCGTAAAACCTGGCATACTAACCATAGCCCGTGCTGATGCATGTTTCTAATGTTTGGTTGTGTACACAGGGGCATGCAAACTTATAGGTAATAGCCTGTAATGTTACACCCACGATATGCATTGGGGTATTCAAAAGGCGGTCATACCTGCATGCCTCCAATCGAAAAAACCTATTCCTGGCCTTCCTCTCCCTCTGCTGCTTCTTTTTTATCCAATCCCACGGCTTCGCGCACCCTTTTATAGGCATCCTGATAAATATCCGGGTTGTCCGTCAGAAAGGCTTTGACATTTTCCCTTCCCTGGCCGATGCGTTCCCCGTTGTAGGAGTACCATGACCCGCTTTTTTCAACAATGCCCTCTTCCACTCCCACATCCAGAAGGTCGCCGGTCCTGGATATGCCCTCACCGTACATGATGTCGAATTCCGCATTCTTGAAAGGCGGCGCCATTTTATTCTTGACCACTTTCACACGGGTCCGGTTTCCGACGATTTCCTGTCCGTCCTTGATGGCGGTGGACCTCCGGATGTCCAGCCTCACCGATGAATAGAATTTTAGGGCATTACCGCCTGTCGTCGTTTCAGGATTGCCGAAAACAACACCGATCTTCATGCGTATCTGGTTGATGAAGATGATGGAGGTCTCGGTTTTACTGATGGTTCCGGTCAGCTTGCGCAGAGCCTGGGACATGAGCCTGGCCTGCAGCCCCATATGTGAATCACCCATTTCACCCTCGATCTCCGCACGCGGCACCAGGGCAGCCACCGAATCGATTACCAGTATGTCAATGGCGCCGCTTCTCACAAGCATGTCGGAGATTTCCAATGCCTGCTCGCCGGTATCTGGTTGTGAAACAAGCAGTTCATCACAATTGACCCCCAGTTTTTTGGCATACACCACATCCAGAGCATGTTCTGCATCCACAAATGCAGCAATACCACCCTGTTTTTGGGCATTGGCCACGGCATGCAGAGCCAGCGTGGTCTTGCCGGAGGATTCAGGCCCGTAGATCTCGGTGACCCTGCCGCGCGGAAGTCCGCCTACCCCCAGCGCCTTGTCCAGTGCTATGGATCCTGTTGATATTACCGGAACCTCCATGATGGGACGGCTGCCCAGTTTCATGATGGACCCTTTACCGAACTGACGTTCGATTTGGAGCATGGCACTGTCCACCGCTTTTTCCTTTTCAGGTGATGTGGTCATGTATAACCTCCTTGATGTAGATATCGAATAATATAAGGCTTGCAGTTTTTAGAGCGTTTATCAAAATAACGTTCCGAATGCCTTCCTGGTGTTTAATCGGAACATACTTATGACAATGGGTATAATAGCACCGCAACGGTATGTATCATGCTGTGCTTTTTCTGTCGCCCTTTTCTTTCCTGGATAATGCCGTGATTTATGTCAGGCCCTCG
>JAOZRT010000010.1:25145-29425 GCA_029940035.1 Desulfobacterales bacterium | reverse complement strand
CGTGTATATTGCCCCCGATGGTTTCAGATCACTTTTAAAAAGAATCAAGCGATCAACTGCCCATGCGGGTGAGGCATAAGAGCCTAATTCGGATAGCACCAAAGCAAGTTTTTTCCCATCAGCCCGGCCTTTGACCCGACCGAGGGTGATGTGCCCCCGAAAAGTGTGTTGCTCGGGTTCGAAGCCGATGCCTCCCAACGCCCTTTCCAAATTTTTCCAAAGGTCGTTCAACCTGCCCACATCACCGTGGATACCGCTCCAGAGCACACGGGCTTTTTTCACGGTGGGGAAGGCCCCCAGCCCCCTGGCTTCGAGTGAAAAGGTTGACTGACGGCGGGCAACTTCCCGGATGACATGCTTTGCCGCCTGCACATCTTCAACAGTGATTTCCCCTAAATATTTAAGGGTCAGATGAATATTTTCAGGGCGCACCCATCGAAGTTTCAATCCCAACTTCTTCAGATCTGTCTGCAGGACTCTCAACGATTCAATGATCTCCGTCGGGAGTTTGAGCGCTATGAAAGCTCTCATCATAAATAGCTTTCGTGTCCAGTCTTGCCGGCAATCAAGCAGTGTCTCTCGCTCATTCGTCGGAGTTTGCGTGGATCGGAGAATTTTACATCAATATTGAGGCAAGGTATTACATGCGTCCCAAAGTAAATTGCGGTTCCCCCAAAAGAAATTTTCCACCGGCTATTCTCTTTTTCAGCAAATCGGCAATTTCCCTTGCCCGTACTGTGCTGGACAACGGAACTGTCGGAACCTTTTTGCCCTTTACGGCAATGAAACCGCTCCTGAGTTCTGCATAACTCACCTGGGCCAGGCTCTTAGATTTTCCTTTGGGGTAGTCGTTGCCGTAATCGATAACCTGAGTAAATATTTCTTCATCGGAAATGGATGTATATTTAGCCATCTCCTCGTTCAGAATGGGAATGGGGATGCCCAATCCCACTGCCAGCGAACATCCATAGCCCTGAATGCTTACACCGGTCAGCCATTTGGGGCTCATTTTTTTGAGATCCCCCATTACAAAAAGGGTGCCTGCGGGGGTCAGCGGCACGCCTTTGGGGCTTCGTTTGACAACCGGTTTGTGCTGGGTGCCGTTCCAGGTTACATATCCCTCTGCCCCGCCAAGAAAAATTCGCGTCCCCAGCCCGATGGTTTTATAATACGGATCGTTAAAAAGCGGGCTCAATTGCCCAGCCGAGCAGAAATTCGCGTTTCCCATGCCCGGACGCAGCGCTCCCATGTACGTATAAACCGTGCGTTTTGTCATATTCACGGCGCAGTTGTAATTCTGGTAACCGTTTCGTGGGTTGCAGAGTATGGCATTGGGTATGCTGTTCAGGGTAATATTTTTTTCGGCGTCTTTGCTGGGATAGCAATCTGTTCCATAGGCGGTGGCTTTCAGATGCACTTTTTTTCCGGCTACGAGATCCTGGATCACATGCCCGCCGCCGTATCTGAATTCACCGGGGTAAACTTTGTTCAAAGGATCATCTTCACACGGCTCGGTAGCCCCGATATAACAATCAACTGCCGCCACTCCACCGTAAGCCGGAACATTGTTGAGCCATACTCTGGAGGCTTTGATAGCCGGTTGGGTATGTCCGAAGTTGATGAACGCACCTGAAGAACACATGGGGGCGAATGTACCGGTGGTGACTACGTCAACGTGCCTGGCAGTTTCAACAGGCCCGGCTTCACGAACCATGCCGATCATTTCCTCGGCAGTGACGACAACGGCCTTCCCGGATTTTATCTTTGCATTGATGTCGCAATAGGTTTTTTCAACCTTGAATTTTTTCATGAACCCTCTCCCAAAACTTAATTAGGCCTGTTGACTACTCAACATAACCGATGGATTTCAATTTGCTGCTGATATTGTTGTTGATCCATGACGCATCCCACCACTCGCGCGGCGTAACAAATGTATCATGCACCAACATGCTGAAATGCAGATGATCACCGCCTGCCAGACCGGTCTTGCCTGTACGCCCGAGGATTTCCCCCCTGTTGACGGTTTGCCCTGTTTCCACATCCATCCCGCTGAGGTGCGCATACAGGCTGAAAAGCCCAAAACCATGATCCAGAATAATTGTGTTACCGTAGATTCCCAGATATTCTGCAAATACGACCTTGCCACCATTGGCCGCCGGAATGGAGGAATGGGCACTTGAGGCCAGATCTTCACCGAGATGCACCTGGTGGTCGATGGCCTTGCCCTTGTAGGTATAGGTGCGTTGATCGGCGAATCTCGAACGCGTTGCCGAACCAGGCAGGCGCCGAAAAACACCCTTCCAATATATTTTTTCTTCACAGTTGGCTGTGATCCGGTCAATGGTTTGTTTGTTCTCGCCGCGGATATCGCGGTTGATGTACAAAAACCGATCAATGGGGCTTTGTTGCGAACGGCCGGCCAATAGTGCTTCAAATTCAGGCAGTTTGCTGGCAAGAAAATTGTCGGAAATACGAATGGTGTCCTTTCTGAAAGTTTTTTTCTTTATGTAGTGGTAAAAGCCTGCTTTGGTTCGGTTCCCGGCCATATCCACAGCTTCCAGTTGTATGGTAGTTCCTTTGCCCTGATCGTGTGCCAACGCGAAAAACGCCATAAAGATGTCGGGGTCAGCCAAACCTGCGGGATACCCCGGATAAAAATGATCGCCAACCCATATACCACTTTTCTCACAGGATTCTGATAGTTTGTAGATCGCCAGCGCTGTTCCGCCCGGACTAATGTTGTGGGCGTCGCTCAAGACCTCTATACGCGGCGATTTGGTGTCAATTTTGATCTGTTTCTCGATATAGGTGTGGTTGCCCTTGCCCCAGCCGCGCCAGGAATAATCTGTTGCCACCAGGCGGAGCATGCCTTCTCCATCTGTGAACCCTAATTCTTTTGGTTTAACCGCAACAGCAAGCGGCACGCGGTTTACGGACCCTTTTCGCAGCCACCCGGAAGTGGGAAACTCTTTTTCGAGCAACACTACCTCACGACCGTCTTTAAAAAGGCCAACCCAGACCTTTTTCAACCCGCTTTTTTCATCGGAAAGGGTCATGGTCAGGTCCTTTTTCATTCCGAATACCGCCGGATCAAGGTCGAGTTTAATCTGCGGGGCTTCCTTTTCCATGCGGATAAACAATACCACCAGAGACGGCACAAAAAAGCATACCACGAACAGAACAACGAGCCACCATTTTATATTTTTATTTTTTTCTTTCAATTAGTTATACGATGCCTTCCTTTTAGTTAATAGAACGGGAACAATACCAGCAATATTTATCCTAATCAAGTATGAAAATTTCAAATGCCATATTGCAATATCGTGCTTGCAATATCCGGGCCATGGATATACAAAGGTAACAAGTAGCCTTTTCAACCCAAATATGAATGAGATTGTAACCTCTATGGAAATTAACGACATTCAAATCGGAAACAATCATCCGCTTCTTATTGTTGCAGGTCCTTGTGTTATCGAGAATTATGAAATCTCCCACAAGATCGCAACATTTCTCAAGGACCTGACCGAACGCCTGGGGTTGAACTTTATCTTCAAGGCATCGTTTGACAAAGCCAACCGGACGGCCATTGACGCCTTCAGGGGACCTGGCATCGATGCAGGGCTTGAAATGCTTGCCCGGATAAAGTCTGAAGTCGGCGTAAAAGTCATATCGGATGTACACCGCATCAGCGATGTGGCACAGGCTGCGAAGGTTCTGGATGTTATTCAGGTGCCTGCATTTTTGTGCAGGCAGACGGACTTCATCCTGGAGATCTCCAGAACCGGACGGCCGGTGAATATCAAAAAGGGACAATTTCTGGCCCCCATGGACATGACCAATGTAGTGGACAAGGTTAGATCCACCGGCAACACGAACATTCTGTTGACCGAACGGGGTGCCATGTTTGGATACAACAACCTGGTGGTTGATTTTCGCGGCATTGGGATCATGCAGCAAACCGGGTGCCCTGTTATTTTCGACGCCACCCACAGTGTCCAACTCCCGGGTGGAGCCGGGGGGAGTTCCGGGGGGCAGCGTGAATTTGCGCCTGTATTAGCAAAAGCGGCAGTGGCCACAGGTGTGGACGGCGTTTTTATGGAAGTCCACCCCGATCCGGACAACGCTCTTTGCGATGGCCCCAATTCACTGTACCTGGATACGCTTGAAGATTTGCTTACCCGATTGGTCCGGATACGACAAGCTGTTTAATACAATACCCACGGTCACCCCGTAACGGGTGCCCAACTGCAAGGTGCCAGGCGATAAGCCTAAAGCGATAA
>JAOZRT010000010.1:0-25045 GCA_029940035.1 Desulfobacterales bacterium | reverse complement strand
ACCCCGTAACGGGTGCCCAACTGCAAGGTGCCAGGCGATAAGCCTAAAGCGATAATGGATAAGAATAAACTTAAAAAAATCGAGCTTTTACTCCTGGATGTGGACGGTGTATTGACCGACGGGGGCATCATCTACACAGACAGCGGCGAAGAAATCAAGATTTTCAATTCCCGCGATGGTCTCGGCATTCGTCTTCTGCAGGATGCCGGTGTTCAGGTCGGCATTGTCACCGGCAGGGCATCCCGGGTTCTTCGCCACCGCTGCAAAAACCTGCGCATCGATCTTCTGTTTGATGGGATTGTAGACAAATCTTCTGTATTGCAGGAGATTTGTGAACGAACAGATATAAGGCCGGCCCATATAGCCTTTGTGGGTGATGATCTGGTGGATTTGCCGCTTTTTGCCCTTATTGGTGTTTCCATTGCAGTTGGCGATGCCCATGCGGTTGTCAAGCAGAAGGTGGATTGGGTTACTGCCGCATTCGGCGGATCCGGGGCTGTTCGCGAGATATGCGACGAAATCTTGAAATCAAAAGGCCTCTTTGACCAGATCGTGGAGAAGATGGCAACCACCGGCCTCTCCTGACTACAGAACAAACGAATCATAAAAAGACATGTGCAAAGAACGTAATCAAAAACATTCAGAATAGAGTAGATGACCTTGGCCAGTTCGAGCAACAAACAGCGCCGGCTCAAACTTGTATTGATTTTAGTAATCGCCGTCACCATTGGAATTGTATTGGCCTCCTTTTTGCGGTACCGGAATGATACAAAAAACAGTGTCCCGGCTTTGTCGGACGACCGGAAAAACGCCAGCATTTCCATTGGCAAGGTTCACCACACAGCCACCAAGAACGGCAAAAAGGAGTGGAGCCTCGTTGCAGACTCAGCCCATTATATTGAAAAGGAAAACCGTGCTCTTTTCGAGAACCTCGAAGTTGTGTTTTACATGGATGGCGGCGATGAAGTCAGGCTGTCCGCCGATCGTGGATATCTGCAGACCGAGTCCAATGATATCCAGGTGGAGGGCGATGTAATTGTGAAAAACGGAACATATCGGATTGAAACCAGGGCGTTGAATTATAATCATAAATTGCGGCGTCTGCAAACCGATGACCGCGTAAAGGTATCAGGCGAAAGGTTATCCCTTTCTGCAGATGCGGTGTCAGTAGATTTGAATACACGGAAATCCGAATTTAAAGGCAATGTAAAAGGGGTTCTCAGTGAAGGCATGCTTCTCTAAAAAAAGCTTAATCTCAACCATGTTGTGTTGCGCGGTTCTGTTAACCTTAATGGTGTGCCCATGGAACCCCTGTTCTGCTGAAAACATTGCGGCAGAGCCCTCAGAGGACACGACAGACGACAACATGATCCGTGTCACGGCAGACCGTCTGGTCACGGACACCCAATCCCAAAACGCGGAATTCATCGGGAATGTCCACGCCATTCGCGGCACCATGACTATTTTTTGCGACAGTTTGAAAATATTCTACACGGGCGAACCCGCCCAGGGCACCCAGGAGCAACTCGGTACGGAATCGATTCAGCGCATAGTGGCTGACGGAAATGTCAACATTCATTTTGACAACCAAACAGCCACCACCCTGCGTGCCGAGTGGTCGACAAAGGAGCAGACAATAGTCCTGTCCGGACCGAATTCGAAAATTGTCTCCGGAAAAAATTCCATATCCGGATCGAAAATTACCCTACATCAGGGTGACAACCGTATCCAGGTTGAAGGCGGGAATGAAGGGCGTGTGGAAGCGCAGTTTTATTCAAATGAACAAGGGATGCCTTTAAAGCCATAATTAGATCCAAAACCAAAGGATGCATAATTCCATAGCCAGATGTCAATACTCTCAGTACAAAAATTGGTGAAAATTTACCGTGGGCGCAAAGTCGTAAACTCGGTTGATCTCAAGGTTGAATCAGGCGAAGTAATCGGTCTTCTCGGGCCAAACGGTGCTGGAAAAACGACCTCATTTTACATGACGGTCGGCATGGTAAAACCGGACGAGGGACACGTTTTCCTCGATGACCAGGAGATCACCGATCTGCCTATGTACCAGAGGGCCCGAAAAGGCCTGGGCTATCTGCCCCAGGAATCGTCCATATTTCGCAAACTCACGGTCAAACAGAATGTGATGGCCATTCTGGAGACCATGGCCCTTTCAAAGTCGGAAAGAGAGAACCGTGCGAACATGCTGCTGGACGAGTTGGGGATCAAACGGCTTTCCCAACAGAAAGCGAGTGTTCTGTCCGGCGGCGAGAGACGCAGGCTCGAAATAGCCCGTTGCCTGGTGACCAATCCGACATTTATTCTGCTCGATGAACCTTTTGCCGGTATCGATCCCCTGGCGGTCATTGACATAAAAAACATCATCGATCATTTAAAGAAACGCAATATCGGTGTCCTCATATCCGACCATAATGTAAGGGAGACACTTGAAGCTTGCGATAAAGCGTATATATTAAATGATGGACAGGTAATCGAAAAGGGGTCACCCGAAAAAATTGCCTCAAGCGAGATTGCACGCCGCATCTACTTGGGAGACGAATTCAGGTTATAAAATGGCTATCGAACTCCGGCAGCAACTAAAACTGACCCAGCAGCTTATCATGACACCACAGCTGCAGATGGCGATCAAACTGCTCCAGCTTTCACGATTGGAGTTGATGGACAAGATCAGCCAGGAGCTAGAGGAGAATCCGGCGCTTGAAGAGGTACAGGAAGCTATCTCCAAGGAACAGCAACCGGAAAAAACCGAAACAGCCAATGAACAGCCTGCATCAGAAAAAGAGATCACCATCGAAGAAAAAATCCCCGATGAGGTGGACTGGAGTAATTATCTGGATGAATACAACTCCCCGGGGCGGGTAAACTTTGAATCGGAAAACCGGGATTCACCGAGATTCGATGCCTTTATCTCAAAAAAGGAATCACTCAGCGACCATCTTCTCTGGCAGTTTTTAATGATCTTCCCTTCGTCTGAGGATGAAGAGATCGGCAGCCAGATCATCGGAAATCTGAACAGAGACGGGTACCTGGATGTACCCCTTGAGGATATCGCTGAGAATTGTGAATGTGAACTGGAAAGAGTGGAAGACGTCCTGGCAGCGATGCAGACGTTCGATCCTGTCGGCGTTTGTTCAAGGGATCTGGGGGAGTGCCTCCTGATCCAGGCGAGGCACCTGGGCCTGGAAAACGACCTTTTGACCGAAATCGTCACCAACCATCTCAATCACCTTGAAAACAAGAACTACAAGGCCATCTGCAAGGCACTGAAAGTACGCTTTGACGACGTTGTAGCCGTCGTCAACGTGATCAAGGGACTGGAGCCCCGGCCAGGACGCAAGTTCAGTGAGGAAGAGCCGCAGTACATCACACCGGACATATACGTATATAAATCCGAAGGTGATTTCATCATCGTATTGAACGATGACGGCATGCCGAAACTAAGGGTCAACCCGTTTTATAAACAGGCCATTTCCAAGGGGGAAACCGTTTCCGACACCACCAAGGAATACCTTCAGGATAAACTGCGCTCAGCCGCCTGGTTGATCCGTAGTATTCATCAGCGGCAAAAAACGATATACAAGGTCATGGAGAGTATTCTAAAGTTCCAGGGAGATTTCTTCAAACACGGCATCACCCATCTAAAACCCATGGTTTTACGGGACGTGGCCGAAGACATCGACATGCACGAGTCCACCATAAGCCGGGTTACAACCAATAAATACGCCTACACGCCCCAAGGTATTTTTGAGTTGAAATATTTTTTCAACAGTTCTATTAAGCGGGTCCACGGCGATGCCATCGCTTCGGCGAGCGTGCAGGATAAAATTAAAAAACTCATCGAACACGAAGACCAGCGCAAGCCCCACAGCGATAGCAAAATGGCGGAAATGCTCAAGAAGGAAAATATTAATATTGCCCGTCGAACGGTGGCCAAGTACCGTGAAATGCTGGGTGTACTATCATCCAATAAACGCAAACAGTTATAAGGAGGTCTATATGCAGACGTCTGTAACTTTCAAAAACCTTGATTCCTCCGAGAATTTGAGATCCTACGTGTCCGACAAACTCGATCGGTTCGATAAATATCTTTATAATCCGGCGGAAGCAAACGTCGTGCTGTCTGTTGAAAAATTCAGGCATATTGCCGAAATCAACATCAATGGGGACAGGCTGAATATCAACGGTAAAGAGGAAACCGAAGACATGTATTCCGCCATCGACATGGTCCTGGACAAACTTGAATCCCAGATAAAAAAAAGCAAGGAAAAGAACCGTGAAAGAAGAACCGGAGCCAAGTTCAGGGACAGGGCTGACGCTTCCACCGAAAGCTTCATGGGCGAAGATGATGTGGAACGTCAGGTCAAAATAAAAAACATCGATTATAAGCCCATGGACATCGACGAGGCCGTCATGCAGATGGAGCTTGTGGATGATAATTTTCTTGTTTTCACTAATTCGCGCACAGACAGCATAAATGTCCTCTACCGGCGCAAAGACGGCCATTTTGGTCTTATTCAGCCCAGTTGACAAGGTGAGCCGAGATGAAAATTTTGGAAGTACTGCAAATAGACGCGATTTTGGAAGACCTATCGTCCACAGATAAGAAGGGTATCCTTGAAGAACTGGTGGCGCCTGTTGCCAAAGCAGCCAATGTCGGTGAGGAAGGTCTTGTCAAGGTGCTGCTGGACCGGGAACGGTTGGGAAGCACGGGGATCGGCGGCGGTGTCGGCATTCCCCACGGAAAACTAAAAAATCTTGATGATATTGTACTGGGCTTTGGCCTCAGCCGAAAAGGCGTCGACTTCGAATCCATGGACGGCAGGCCGACCCACATTTTTTTTCTTCTGGTAACCCCTGAAAACTCAACCGGCCTGCATCTCAAAATGCTAGCCCGCATATCAAGGCTGCTGAAAGACGAATCATTCAAAGAGCGGCTGACAAATGCTTCCAGCCGAGAGGAAATCTTTGCCATCATCCAGGAGGTAGACGAGGAGTTTTAACCCGTCAACGTTCCAGAAAGTCTGCGCATCATTACAATCTCGTGGAACGCCCTTTATCCTCCTTGCCTAATCGGTGTGAGACTGCAATTGACAGTGAAAGAGATAAAAATATTCATCATCACCGGACGTTCCGGCTCAGGCAAAAGCACGGCACTGGATACTTTTGAAGATGCGGGTTTCTATTGCGTGGACAACATGCCCGTGGCATTGCTGCCGTTTTTTTTGGAACAATATGCTGATGATGACCCGGATCTTCCGGGATTTGCCTTTGTAATGGACTTGAGGGAAAGGGAATTCCTCGCAACCTACCCGTCAGTGTTCAAAAAACTTGCATCCAAGCCTTATCCATTTGAAATCATTTTCTTGGAAGCAGATGAAAAAACGCTTTTGCAGCGGTACTCGCAAACCCGCAGGCACCATCCCCTCTGCAGGGGCGGCGGCAGTCTTCTCAAAAGCGTGCGCGCGGAAAAAGAACTGTTCGAAAGCCTGAAAACGTCAGCCGGCCAGGTGATTGACACCTCCGCCTACAGTGTGCACGATTTAAAATCGTTAATTTTTGAAATCGTTAAGAAAAATGCCGACCTGGACACCTTTCGCATTAATGTGTTGTCATTTGGCTTCAAGTACGGTATCCCGCTTCACGCGGACCTGATCATGGATGTCCGGTTTCTGCCCAACCCGTATTTCATACCGGCACTTAAACCGCTTGACGGCCGTAATGTTGAGGTGCGTTCGTTTGTTCTTGAAAAACCGGAAACCGGCGCATTCATTGAGAAATACCTGGACCTGCTCGACTACCTGATCCCACGGTACGAAAAAGAAGGAAAAGCCTATCTGACGATAGGGGTGGGATGCACAGGGGGGCGCCACCGTTCCGTCGTGATTGCAGAGTCTATTTTCAACCACATATGTAAACCGGAAAGGGACGTTAACCTTTCCCACAGGGACATAGACCAAGAGGTATAAGCCCAATTTGAGGAAATCATGATTGGAATCACTATTGTCACCCATAGACAGCTTGGCGATGCACTCATAGATGCTGCCGGATTTATACTTGGAAGCAGGCCTGATGCAGTGGTGTCCATTTCCATTGATATCAATGAAAAAGTTGATACACTGCGATCGGATATCGCCAAAGCCATTAAGAGGGTCCATCAGGATGAAGGTGTACTGATTTTAACTGACATGTTCGGCGGGACACCTTCCAATTTAAGTTATTCGTTTCTTGAAGACGGGAAAGTGGAAGTAATCTCAGGCGTCAACCTCCCCATGCTGATCAAGGCCGTGGGGTCGCGGGATAAAATGGCGCTTACCGAGCTTGCCGTTCATCTTGAAACCTATGGCAAAAAAAGCATTTCAATGGCCAGCGGCATCTTGAAGGGGCATAAACGTTAAAACAATTAATGGATAGCATCCTATATCGAGGGGGAAATCAAATGACGATAAAAATAGGTATCAATGGATTCGGCAGAATCGGCCGGCTTGTTTTCAGAGCGGCCTTGAAGCGTGAAGACGTCGAAGTAGTGGCTATTAATGACCTCACCGACGCCGCTACCATGGCCCATCTTCTGGCTTATGACTCGGTACATGGAAAATTGGACCATGAAATCATTGCCAAAGAAAACGCCATCGAAGTGGACGGGCGCACCATTGCCTATACAGCGGTTCGCGATCCTGAAAAGCTGGATTGGAAGGCTTTTGGGGTCGATATTGCTGCTGAGTGCACCGGCCTTTTCCGTGATCGTGAAAATGCCGCTAAACATCTGGCTGCAGGCGCCCGCAAAGTCATTATTTCCGCCCCTGCCAAAAATCCGGATGCCACCATTGTTATGGGTGTTAATTCAAATACGTATGACCCCAAACAGCACCACATCATTTCCAATGCTTCCTGTACAACGAACTGCCTTGCACCGGTGGCCAAGGTATTGCTGGAAAACTTCGGCCTGAAAGCAGGATTGATGACCACCATCCACTCATATACCGGTGACCAGCGGCTCCTGGACTTTCCCCACAAAGACCTCAGGCGAGCCAGGGCTGCAGCCCTGTCCATGATTCCGACCTCCACCGGAGCCGCCAAGGCTGTTGCCCTGGTACTGCCGGAACTTTCCGGAAAATTGAACGGCCTGGCTATAAGAGTTCCCACACCTAACGTTTCCATCGTAGACTTGGTGGTCACCATCGATAAGCAGGGGGTCACCGTATCCGATGTAAACGAGGCCATGAAAAATGCATCGGAAAATGAGCTGTCAGGTATTCTGGGTTACTCCGAACTTCCGCTGGTTTCATCCGATTATAATGGCTCGTCTCTTTCCTCCATTTTGGACGCAGATACGACCTATGTCATCGGTGATATGGTCAAGGTGCTTTCCTGGTACGACAACGAGTCCGGATATTCAAACCGCATGGTGGATCTTGCCGCCATGGCCGGTTCCATGCTATAAAAAAGAAACTCACTGGCCCAATGGCCGGTGAGTTTCTTTTTTTCAACGCGGCGTTGCCGCTATTTTCTGGGAGAAAAATATGTCAAAACGTACACCGCTGATTGCCGGCAACTGGAAAATGTACAAAACCTGTGGAGAATCCGTAAAATCCGCACAACTTCTCAAAAGTCTGGTAGATGGTGTTACCGGCACCGATATCATGATCGCCCCGACCTTCACGTCACTCCAGCCGGTATTTAACGCTATCAAAGGCAGCCGGATCGATCTCGGCGGGCAGAATCTCCACTGGGAAACCGAAGGCGCCTTTACCGGCGAAATATCAGGCGATATCCTGAAATCCGCAGGATGCAGTTTTGTAATCATTGGTCACTCGGAAAGGCGACAATACTTTGGGGAAACCGATGAGACCGTCAATAAAAAGATAAAAGCCGCCCTTGCATGTGGTTTGAAACCAATATTCTGCATTGGGGAGTCAGACGCGGAAAGGGATTCAAATTTGACGTTTTCAGTACTTGACAAACAGGTGCAAGCTGGGTTAAAGGGTCTAGTTTCTGATGATCTGAAAGATCTGGTTCTCGCTTATGAACCGATCTGGGCTATCGGGACAGGTAAAACCGCTACCTCGGATCAGGCACAGGAGGTGCACACGTTTTTGAGGGCATCCATTGCAAAACAGTTCGATGACCCTCTCGCGCAGTCGCTGAGAATCCTTTACGGCGGCAGCGTCAAACCAGGCAACACTGCCGAACTGATGTCCATGCCCGATATTGATGGTGCATTGGTCGGGGGAGCCAGCCTGGATGCGGAAACATTCAGCCAGATCGTAAATTATTAACCTTAAAGGAATTGTTTGAATAATACGGATTAATCATATGTCAATATTGGTAATTATAATACACATAATCGTATCAATCGCCCTGATCATGATCGTCCTGCTCCAGACGGGCAAAGGAGCGGATATGGGCGCAGCATTCGGCGGAGGTTCCAGCCAGACACTTTTTGGCAGCACTGGGGCTTCAACTTTTTTAAGCAAAGCCACCACCGTGGCAGCCATTGTTTTCATGCTGACATCGCTGTCGTTGGCCTATGTTGCTGGAAGCAAAAGCGGTAAATCAGTGGTCATGGAATCGGCCGTGCCCATCGAAGAAACAGTCCCCTCACCCGCTGCCGAACCGGCTGCTGATCCGGAAAAGACCGACTGATTTTATATGCCGAAGTGGTGGAATTTGGTAGACACGCTATCTTGAGGGGGTAGTGCTTTACGGGCGTGCGGGTTCAAATCCCGCCTTCGGCACCATAAAATAAAGCCGTAATCTTAATAGGTTACGGCTTTTTATATTTGTAGATACGACGATTGGACAATTGCGCCCGGATTATTGTTGTATCACATACCGCTGGACAATCTCGAAAATTTCATCCACGTAAAATGGTTTGGCGAGGAAGGCATCCGCACCGAGGTCTTCAGCCTGCTTTTCATGGGTGTGGGATTGGGACATGATGATACAGGTCTTTTCCGGATAACTCGTTTTAATTTTAGCAAGCAAGTCAAAACCGGTCATCTCCGGCAGGTCGGCTTCGGTGATGACAATGTGGGCATTGCTGCCGTTGCTTCGTATGTATTCCCAGGCTTCGTTGCATCTTTCAAACGCCTTAACCGACCGATTGATGCAAAATTCCAGGACATCCACGGTAAATTCCCGTGCCAGTTTATCCTTGTCCACAACAACTATTTTAACATCCGAAATGATAGTGCACCTCCTCATAGCTTGTGCAAGCTATTCGTACACCGCTAAGAGCGCTGGGTCAAATGGCGTAATACCTGTCCATGGTTTTCCGGGGAAGCCACCAGCAAATGGTCTCTAATTTTACGGCCATCCAGGTAATCATTCAGATGAAAATCACCGCCATCGACTTTGCCGATTTTTCCGCCTGCAGCTTCTATGATTACCCTTACCGCGGCAAGATCCTTGTATGATTCATTGGCTGTCACCGCAGCATCGGCACGCCCC
The DNA here is from genome assembly GCA_029940035.1 of Desulfobacterales bacterium. GTDB lineage: Bacteria > Desulfobacterota > Desulfobacteria > Desulfobacterales > B30-G6 > JAJDNW01. The sequence goes on along the minus strand of JAOZRT010000010.1, from coordinate 15,577 downwards.
ATGGCAACATAACAGACATGCGCCCCGATGCTTCCCATATCTCTGATTTTACCTGGAAAACTTGAATCATAGTATTGATGGAACCGCGAAAATGTCAGCAGCAGGCTTTCGTCGTCTACATTCTCCTGGGTGGTAACATCAATCTGTTGTTTTCCCCAGAAGGCCTGTTTCCCAGCTTGCGCATGAAACAGGTCATCGGTTACCGGCATGTAGAATACTCCCAACACAGGCCAGAAATTTTCAAGCAACGCCAGAGACATCCCCCAAATAGGGATACCAGCCTGAAAATTATCGACCCCGTCAATGGGATCGAAAATCCACAAGTACCTTTTTTCATCATGAGAGTATTCTGCTTCTACCCGCCTGTCCTCAAATGTATGGTGGTCGGGATAGGTCTCTTTTAACGTTTTCTGAAAATAGCCATTCAAATGAAGCTCTGCTTCGGTAACCAGGGTTTCATTGAACCTTACTTTCGAAGGGCCTTTTCCATAAAAGGTGAGCGCTTCTTTGCCTGTTTTCTGCATGGCATCCAAAGCGAAACTGCTCAAATCATCGATACTGTGTTTAACAGCCACTGGCAAACTCCTCAAAAAATATGTAAAACGCGTTCTGCTGACATGCAGAAAAATCCGGGGTTTTATCTTTATTTAATTCCTCTTTTGGCAAAAGGGCAAACAAATGGTGATAATGCTTTGTATGACAAGGAGAAAGGATGTATTAAACAATACAATTGCGTATAATAAAAGCCGTAGATGAAAGCCCTTGGGAAATCAACATAGGACCTTTCTGAATTACGATTTTTTTGATGCGTACCCATCTGCATACCACCCGCCACCTTTCAGCTTAAACGTGCAGGAGGAGATTATTTTTTTTGCCTTTTTCTTGCACTTGGGGCATTTGATGGAATCGGTCCCCATCTTGACAAACTTCTCAGTTATTGTTCCTTCGGCGCATTTGAATTCATAAACAGGCATGTCAGAACCTCTTGGGTGTTATTTTGAGTTTAATATTATTCATGTAGATCAGGATGTCAAGATGAGTTGTCTTGAACATTGATGTTGATACGTTTTAATTGCTCTGTCTATTTAAATACATAGCACCCTATTCCTATTGTTGTTTTGTATACATCCCACCCCCTCTTATGTTGACAATATCTTGTAAAATCTAATATGTTAAATATGTAAACCTACCCATACCTATAACGGTGTTGTGAGGATATGCCATGGATCCTGAAAACGAAATCCCTTTGTACAGCAGCAGAATCACCAATACTTATATCGAATACCTGGCGTTGTATTATCCGGATGTGGACATCGATGATGTATTGAAACACGCAGGCATGACCCGCTATGAAGTGGAAGACCCTGGGCACTGGTTCACACAGACACAGGTGGACCGGTTTCATGATAAAATTGTGAAAAAAACTAATAATGAAAACATAGCCAGAGAAGCTGGTCGCCATACGGCATCCTCTGAAAGAATAGGCCCCATAAAACAATACTCTTTGGGGTTGATGAGCCTTTCTACAGTATATTTGATGATGGGCAAACTTTACTCAATTATGTCTCGGGGTGCCGATGCAGTAGCCAAAACAAAAAGCCCAAGAAATGTAGATATTATTGTTACCCCAAAACCAGGTGTCCACGAAAAACTATATCAATGCCAGAACCGCATCGGGACTTTTGAATCATTAGCAAATCTTTTTGCAGCAGGATTTTCAAAAATTGAAGAATCTTCCTGTATTCATAAAGGCGCCGATTGTTGCCATTACCACATATCTTGGACTGACCCACCTGCAATATTGCAGAAAAAATTCAAAAACTATCTGGTTTTATTTAGTTTATTAGTATCAATTATTCTTTTCTTTTTTGTACCCATAACCCATTGGTTCATATTTTTACTTTTAACAATCACAATTTGTTCTCTTTTCTCATATCGAACAGAATTTCTTGAAAAAAAGGATCTGGCCAACACTATTGAAATTCAGGGCAATGCAGCCAAGGAACTCGTAGAGGAAATCGGCATCAGGCATAATCATGCGCTGCTGGTTCAAAAAATTGGTCAAATAACGTCAACCACCATCATGGATATTGATCAACTGACATCGAATGTCATGCATATCATTAAAACCCATTTAGATTTCGATAGAGGTTTAATATTGCTTTCTGATGAAGAGACATCACGTCTATATTACCAGTCAGGTTACAGGTACTCGGATGTTCATAGAACATACCTACTTGATTTATCGATAGAGTTAAATAAATCCCCTCAAAATGAAATCCTATTTAAAGCTTGTAATAATCAACAACCCTATTTGATCAATGATGTGAAAGAATATGAACAAAAATATTCTCTGGACGTTTCCTTTTTCGAAAAACTGGGTTCAAAGGCCTGCATTTGTATTCCCATAATATACGAAAAAAAAAGCATGGGCATACTGGCCCTCGACAATACCATATCAAAAAAGATTTTGGCTAAAAGTGATATGAGTCTGCTCATGGGAGTTGCTTCTCAGATTGCTGTGGGCATCAATAATACAATCACTTTCAACAAATTGGAAGAGCACAAGAAAGAGCTGCAGAAGTCAAGAGACCAACTTGAGCAACGGGTTGAAGAAAGAACTGCGGAATTGAAGCAGGTTAATCTGGAACTCAGTTTGGAAATTGAGGAGCGCCAAAAAACTGAAACTCGCTTGAGAGCCTCCATCAAAGAGAAAGAAATCCTAATTCGGGAAGTGTATCACCGGGTCAAAAACAACCTGCAGATTATCGCCAGCCTTCTTGACATGACCAAACGGCGTGCCCAGCACCCTGAAACCGTCGATATGCTTTCCGAGGCGCATGCAAAATTATATACCATGTCCCTAATTCACACACAGTTGTACCAAAGCGACCGGGTAGATCAAATCAATATGGGCCGCAATTTGCGCGATCTGGTTGAACATCTGGAACATCTATACGGCCAAGGTATGAATGTAATTGCAAATATCGACACCGAGAGCTTTTACCTCTCAGTCACGCAGGCGGTTCCCTGTGCCCTGGCCCTCAACGAAGTTATCTCAAATGCCTTCAAATATGCTTATCCGGATGGAAAAGGAGGCAAAATTGAAATTTCACTGAAACTTTCAAAAGACGACTTTGTGTTCATCATGGTAAAAGATCAGGGTGCGGGCATTCCTGATAGTGTTGATATCGAGCATACCGATACTCTGGGGTTCAAGTTGGTGAGAAACCTGATTGTAATACAGCTCAATGGTAATCTCCAGATTCACAATCGTGGCGGCGCGGAAGTTGTAATCAAATTCAAGGCCACTTTTGAATAATTTTTCGCAGAAACTTTTATATTGATTTTTATCCATATAGCTTATACAAAAAATGATTTTAGCACTCATACAATCAGGAGAGGAGTATAGATGAGCGAAACAATAGAAAAAACAAGAAACATCGCCCTTGTGTCCCACGGCGGTGCCGGAAAAACTTCCCTATCGGAAGTAATATTGTTCAAAACCGGTGTTACCAATAGAATCGGACGCGTTGAGGATGGCAACACTGTCATGGATTTCGAGCCCGAAGAGCTTAAAAGAAATGCGAGCCTGAGCAGTGGATTCGCCCAGTATGAGTGGGACAAGCATACGGTAACGATAATTGATACACCCGGGGACCAGAACTTTTTCACAGACACCAAATTGTGTATGCAGGCTGCCGACGGAATTGCCGTGCTTGTGGATGCCGTGGACGGCGTCAAGGTTCAAACGGAACAGGCCATGGAGTTTGCCAAGGATTTCAATACCCCGTGCATGATATTTATCAATAAACTGGATCGTGAGCGGGCTGATTTCGCGAGAACACTGCTGGACATTACCGAATCTCTTGAAATTAAACCAATTACACTGCATCTGCCCATCGGTTCCGAAGAAAATTTCAAAGGCATCGTCGACCTGGTAACCATGAAAGCCTATACCTACGATGAGACCGGTCGGGCCACCGCCGGTGACATTCCCGGCGACATGCAAGACCAGGTTGAGAGTGAAAGGGAAAAGCTCATCGAGGATGTAGCGGAAGCTGATGACGAGTTGATTGAGCGTTATCTGGAAGGTGAAGAACTTTCCGACGAAGAGATTAAGAATGCCCTGAAAACCGGGGTCCTTGCACGAACATTTGCACCGGTCCTGTGTGGATCTGCAATTAAAGGCATCGGTATTGACCTGTTTATGGATATTATTAACAGCTGCATGCCTTCACCCCTTGAAGTCGCTCCTAAAGCCGGCAACAATCCGGCTGACGAAAGCGAAATCATGCGTGAACCTAACCCGGATGCACCTTTTTCCGGTTTTGTGTTTAAAACCATTGCCGACCCATATGCCGGCCGGCTTTCCATATTCAAGGTTGTCTCGGGTACCCTGGGATCGGAGGGTAATTTCTACAATACCACCAAAGAAACCAAGGAACGCTTCAACCAGTTGCTGACGTTGGCTGGAAAGGACCAGAAACCGGCAACAGAGGCGGGACCGGGCGCCATTGTAGCGGTCGCCAAGCTCAAGGAGACCACCACCGGAGACACGCTCTGTGATGACTCGGACAAGATTGTTTTTACATGCGCCGATCCCTTGCCCACGCTTATCTCCTTTGCCCTTGAGCCCAAGTCAAAAGGAGACGAAGACAAAATTTTCAGCTCCCTTTCCAAGCTTTTGGAAGAAGATACGGCGTTGAAGCTCGATCGCAATGCTGAAACAAAAGAGATCCTGCTTTCCGGTTCCGGCCAGGTCCATATCGAAGCTACCGTTGAAAAATTAAAGAGAAAGTTCAATGTCGAGGTCAATCTCCACACTCCCAAAGTGCCCTATAAGGAAACCATCAAGAAAAAAGTCCGGGTTCAGGGCAAACACAAGAAACAGTCCGGCGGGCATGGACAATACGGCGACTGCTGGATTGACATGGAACCCCTGCCCAGGGGAAGCGGCTTCGAATTCGTCGATGCCATTGTTGGCGGTGTTATCCCCAGGCAATACATACCTGCTGTGGAAAAAGGCATTGCCGAAGCATGCCCCAAAGGTGTTCTGGCTGGGTTCCCATGCATCGACTTCAGGGTTACGCTCAACGACGGATCTTTCCATGCTGTGGACTCATCGGAAATGGCGTTTAAAATTGCCGGTTCCCTGGCATTTAAAAAGGCTTCTGAAGCAGCCAACCCGATTTTGCTGGAACCTATCATGAAGGTGACCATCACCACACCCGATGAATATATGGGTGATATCATGGGTGATCTTAACGGCCGCAGGGGCCGGGTGCTGGGAATGGACAGTGCCGGTAAAAACCAGGTTATTAACGCCCAGGTGCCCATGTCGGAGTTTTTAACCTATGCGCCTGACCTGCGTTCCATGACCGGCGGTCGCGGTATGTTCACCATGGAATTTTCCCATTATGACGAGGTGCCGGTTCAAATGGCCGATAAAATCATCGAAGAACTCAAACAAGACTAATTTCGCCGGAGGCGAAATTAGATAACGCGGCTTCGCCGCTATATAACAAAAAGGCTTTTTGAAAAGTATTTCAAAAAGCCTTTTTGTTTAAGCACTTGTTGCAAGGGAAATACCCCTCCCAAAAAGCATCCCACTGGCGTGAAAATACCACCTGGTTGTTTGGTGCTGTTTTTGTGCCATATCTGCAGTCGGGAAGATGAAACCGTTTGGATTTACGGTTGCCCACATAGGTTCGGCTATTTTCAGACCATGCGTGCCATACACCCTTTCTTTGGGACATGGCGTCACGTTGTGCCTGCATAAATCGTTCTTCATATTTCAGGTTCGGCGGCTTGTACAAGTAAAATGCCAGGCCTGACCGCACCAATTGTAGATTCACAAAAGAGTTGTCCTGTAAAAACACATATCCGAGAAGCCTGCCGTAGTGGTCTCGTTTTTCCCGATCATATTCAATATGTATTTTCTTGGAATCAATGAGCTTTTTGTTGAAGGACCGTGCTGCATATCCATAAGGTTCAGCCCGGTTGTTTTCGTGATCGATTTCCGGCGCGTCAATGCCGATGTAGCGTACTTTTTCTCCATTTTTCAATATTACGGTATCACCGTCGATGATGTATTTGACAGAAACCGCATCCTGGGCGATCAGGAAAGCAGGAAAAAACAATACATTCAACACTACAAAAACGTATATGCTTTTTTGGGGTAATGACATTCGTGAATTACCGGTCATCCCAATGTCCAATCATCAATATCCAATTTCCAATAATCAAGTTGGCCGTCGGTACTTGGACTTTGATCATTGAATATTGGAAGGCCAAGTCCTGATTAAAAGTTGTCACTGTTACCTGGTTTCGGGTGTCGGGTTGCAGGTTAAGCTCCCGGCGGTCAGACAACAGACCACTGACGACAGACTACCGTCAACTCACCTTCTCACCTTCTGATGACCTGACTGGAGCTGTAAGCCCGCAATGAGCCGCAGCCGCCGCATCCAGCATCTCCGGCAGCCCACCTGCCTCTGAGGGTGCGTACCCGAGGCAGGTTTCCCACACCTCATCATCTTCCATACAGAAATAGAGGCACACATCCGGTGCAACCGCTCTGATCCATTCCGCTATTTTCTTATAGATATTCATGCGCAACGGCTTGAAATAACGCATTTTACCGTCTAACCCGGGAACGAATTCATGGTACACGATTCCGGATGCCGGAAATCGTGCCTGGATAAGTTGTTTCAAGGCCGGTATGAATCGAAATGTTCCCAGACTGATCCAGACAATGTTCTCAGGTGGTACCTGCGTAAAGAGTTGCTGAATGACTGCGTTGTAATCCGACTCGCAGCCCTCATAAATTACCATGGGATCAAAATGAAAGGCCACTGGGTAGCCCCAGTCCACACAACGACGGGCGGCTTTCAACCTTGCGGCAAGCGTCGTTGTGTACCTTTCTTCCAATTGTATCACTTTTTCCGTGTTCAGGGACCACGCCAGGATGGTTTTCCGGTTGTGGTCCAACCCTTTCAACCTATCCACAGCGACTGTTTTTGTTTTTAATTCAAGTATTGCACGTGTCTGCGAAGAAAACCGTTGTATCAGTTTCGGGGTCAAATCAGAATAATTTTCCCAGATCAGACTGTCGGTATATTCTCCAGTCCCCACCCTTGAAATACGGTCCCGCATGAAAACCTGCTCCAGTTCATTCCACATGTCTTCTTGGTTCACAAAATACTGCAGCACCGGCGGGTGGAAATACGTCTGCAGAATGCAATAAGCACAATCCATATTGCAAAACGAAGCCATGTGCAAAATCTCATAGCTGCAACAATTATATTCCCGCGTTCCGGGGCAGGCTTTGATAAAAGCGCCTTTGTTTTGACATAAGATAAGGGTCTGTTTCCCCATAGACACCGGATCTTTACCTTTAGAAACGTAGGCATAGGCTTCTTTCAGGGTGTCGACAACTCGTACGGGAGCATCAATATTGTCACATATCTCAGCAACCTGGTGGTGCTCGGCAATTTCCCTTTCCACAAATATCTTGTGTAATTTCATTTCAATGTGCCTTGCTCCCCATCATTTCAATCGAGCCATAGTGCTCATGGTGATTAGCGGCCTAGCCGCGTCGCCATTTAATTGTGCAGCAATTAAATGCTTGACACCCCTACTGCATTCTAACATATTCACCATAGTAATCTGTCTCATGTGTGGTTCATGCCCGTATACAGCAGATGGCTTTCATAACAATAGTCGTTGCCAATGGGGAGATCTTCTTATGCCTCAAAATTCCGATAAAAACAAGCGGTTGGTCAGTCTGTTTCTCCTCGGTGCGGTTTTTTTTAATTATCCCCTGCTCTTTATCTTCAACCACAAGTCCTATGTGCTGGGATTTCCAATTCTTTATTTGTATATATTCAGCCTCTGGCTGTTAATGATTGTCATGATGATCGTCATAACGACCCGTAGAAATTCCCAGGCAACAAAACGATCGGAACCCTAGCAAGGACCTTTCTCTGTGCAAGCCTTATCTGGCGAACCCGGGTCTATTCAGAATCGGTCTTTGGCATGCAGCCCATACAACAAGATGGATTAAAGTATGTTCGCGGCCAACATCCTCATTCCCTTTTCTCTTGCCTACATCGGGCTGTTGTTCGCCATTGCCTACTACGGGGACCGGATGGCAAAACTCGGCCGCAGTATTACCAGCAACCCCTATATCTATGCCCTTTCCATGGCTGTTTACTGCACGGCCTGGACATTCTACGGCAGTGTCGGACGCGCAGTTGCCTCGGGCCCCAGTTTTCTGACCATATATATCGGCCCCACCCTGATGGTCGCCCTGGGTTGGTTTGTCCTCAGAAAAATCATTCGCATCAGTAAAACCCAGCACATTACCTCCATCGCCGATTTTATCGCTTCACGATACGGCAAGAGCCCCACCTTGGGCGGTGTCGTGTCCATCATGGCTGTTATCGGCATCATTCCCTATATATCCATTCAGCTGAAAGCCATCTCCACAAGTTACCTTCTGATGATCGGCTACGGCGAACCGGAAACACTCCTTAAAACAGCCATCTTAAACGATAAAGCATTTTTCATTGCCGTGATTTTGGCCGTATTTTCCATCCTGTTCGGCAGCCGCCATCTCGATGTGACCGAGCGGCATGAAGGGCTTGTGGCTGCCATTGCTTTTGAATCCATCGTCAAACTGGCGGCGTTTCTGGCTGTAGGGATATTTGTTACCTATGAGCTCCACGCTGGCATCCGCGACCTTGTTGAACATGCCAAGGGTGTCCCTCAGCTGGAAAACCTGTTTACCTTGCCGTCCGATCCGGGCGCTTACACCAATTGGGCTTTCCAGATTTTCGTCTCCATGATGGCAATTCTTTTTCTCCCCCGTCAGTTCCAAATGGCTGTAGTCGAAAATATCAATGAAAAACACCTGAACAAGGCCATCTGGCTCTTTCCGCTTTACCTCATGGCCATCAATATATTTGTGCTCCCAATTGCCATCGCCGGTGTGCTTCATTTCCCAGATCTGCCCGTAAATCCGGATACATTTGTTTTAAAACTGCCCATGGCCGAGAACAAGACCCTTCTGACGCTGTTCGTGTTCATCGGTGGCATGTCCGCGTCAACCGGCATGGTTATCGTTGCCACCATCGCGCTTTCCACCATGATATCCAACTACCTGGTCATGCCCTTCTTGTTGCGGCTCCGTTTCCTGCAATTGTCCCGTAGATTCGATCTGAGCAGTATTCTCCTGACAATTCGGTGGGCCAGCATCTTTCTCGTAGTCTTGTGCGGGTATATTTATTTTCGTTTTATTGGAGAATTCTATCCACTGGTATCCATCGGACTGATCTCCTTTGTGGCCGTGGCCCAATTTGCACCGTCGATCATCGGCGGTATTTTCTGGAAAGGCGCCACCCGTTCCGGCGCTCTCAGCGGGCTTGTTGCCGGCTTCTGCGTATGGATCTACACCCTTTTCCTTCCTCACCTCACCCATGGCGGGGTTCTTCCTGATAGTTTCATTACCCATGGTCCCTTTAATATTGCCCTTTTAAAGCCCTATGAGCTATTCGGGCTCACGGGAATCGATCAGATTGCGCATTCCACCTTTTGGACCATGCTGGCCAACATCAGCGCCTATGTCGGCGTGTCTCTGTTCACCCGTCCCACCCGCATGGAACACAATCAAGCGGTTTTGTTTGTGGATATCTTCAAACGTTCCGAAGCAAACAACGAGTCGCTACTCTGGCCCGGGACAGCATCACTTCCGGATTTGCAATCACTCCTGGGCCGGTTCATGGGAAAACGCAGAGCAGAAAATGCCCTTAAGCGATACCGACAAACATCAACAACTGGCCAGCATGATGATCTTATGGCCGACCCGGGTCTGGTATCCCATGCCGAAAAGCTGCTGACCGGTGCCATTGGGTCGGCCTCAGCCAGAATCATGGTCAGAACCATTTTAAAAGAAGAACCCCCCGGCATCGATGAGGTCATGAATATTCTCGATGAAACACGGCAGGTCATTGCCCACAGCCATGAACTGGAAAAGGCAACTGCCGAACTCAAGGAAGCCAATGAGCGGCTTAAAGAGCTGGACCGGTTGAAGGACGACTTTATCTCCACGGTGACCCACGAACTGAAAACACCGCTTACCTCTGTGCGCTCGTTGACCGAAATACTGCACGACCACCCGGAAATAGATGATACCCGCCGAAAAGAGTATTTGCAGATTATTGTAAAAGAAAGCGAACGCCTGACCCGCCTGATTACCCAGGTCCTGAATTTTCAGAAAATAGATGCCGGCGGTATGGAATTATACATGAGCCGCCTGAACCTGGCCCATATCATCCGGGATGCCATTGCCGCCTCCCAACAGTTGATCCAGGAAAACAACATTACCCTTGTCACTGACATCGAAAATATAGCCCCTGAAATCGAGGGCGACCGGGATCGCCTGATGCAGGTTATAATGAATCTCATTTCCAATGCCGTTAATTTTTCCAGCCCTGAAAATGGTCGCATCTCAATCGCTCTGCAGGTTCAATCTCACGATTTGCAGGTGTCGGTCATGGACAACGGCATCGGCATAGATAAAGTAGGTCACCTGGAGATATTTGAAAAATTCAAGCAGATCAAGAATATCGGCCAGGGAAGATCACAGGGAACCGGATTAGGTTTGGCCATCGCTAAAAAAATCGTTGAACACCATGAAGGCCGCATCTGGGTTGAAAGTGAACCAGGCCAGGGATCGACCTTCAAATTTACAATTCCCTATGTGTCAGCCTAAAATTCTGGTTTTTCTCCCAAAGAATAGATACGATTTCATAAACAGATCTTGCACGAACCGGAGGCTTCCATAGGCAAGGCGTCCAAGGGTGAAGTCGTAGTGTTTTTTACTGCGAACCCTTGGCAACACCGCATATGGAAGCCTCCGGTTTGCCCTCCGGGTGAAATTTGATGAGAAAGATGATTGCTTTATATTCCTTAATTTTTTCATTTTTTAGATTCTCATCAAATTCCATGCAAGATTAGAATTTGAGGCGTGCATAGTATGTCTTCTGCGAGGCTTCCCGGGCTTCTTTCAGCGTATATATCCCCATATTGCCCAGCAGCGGGATCATCTTGAGCAGCAGCATGGCTGTGGTTGTGGCATCCCCGATAGCAGTGTGCCGGCCCACGACATCCACCCCCAACCGTTTGGAGATTTCCTTCAGATTGTGTTGCTCATGGGCAGGATGAATTACGGCTGATAACAGCAGCGTGTCCAGCACTGGATTGGAAAATTTGATGCCGGTCTGCTCCTCGCAGGTCTGCAACATGCGCATGTCAAAAGCGGCATTGTGGGCCACCAGGATGGTGTCGGCCACAAACTGCGAAAACATGGGAAGGGCGCTTTCAATTCCCGGTTTGGAACGCACCATGTCTATATTGATGCCATGAATTTTAGTGGTTTCTGCCGGAATATCTCGTTCCGGGTTGATCAGGTGGTCGAAACGCTCCTCGTTGAGCATTTGCAGTTTCACGATCCGCACGGCGCCGATGGAGATAATACGGTCTCCTCCGCCGGGATCAAGCCCCGTGGTTTCCGTGTCAAATACGGTAAAGGTCAGGTCCGCCAGCAGGCAATCGTCCAGATCCGGGGTTTGACCTGGTTGATTGAAGAGATCGAAGTTATAGAACTCCGGTCGTGAATCCGGCAAAACAGCTGCCTGTCTGCTGGTATCCGATGTCGGAGACTTGAAAACCGGGAGATACAGACGTAGGCCGGAGAGATCATCCATTTCCGGATCGTGCTGCGGCCAAACCTCGGCGCTGTGATAGTCGAGAACCTCTTTGAAATAAAGGGGGAGCCCTTCCTTGCCAATGTGTAGCTCAAGGCTTTCCCACTCTCTGAGTTGGGCCAGTTTAACGGATTCTCCTTTCCAGGATATATCGAAATGCACAAATAGATCCGTTCTCGAAAAGCTGCAGAAAAATTGTTTTGCGCCAATATTTCTGACAACGCGTTCGAGCATGAACAACAGGATCAACAGCATGGAATAGGTGTCAACACTTACCCACCCACCATCCTCACTGTTTTCAACACTCAAGGTGACATCCAGAATATCTGCCGCCTTTCTTCTGAGAGCATCGATCAAGTCGGCGGCCAGCACCGGTACAAGGGGCCATTCTTTCTTCGGCTGTTCCAAAGCCACTTCAGCATCGCGTTGGATCAACTGCCCCAGGGCAGTTGATTCATTTTTGATGATGTCGGTGAGCCGTATGCGCCTCTCGGTGCTCATTTCCGGGTATTCCTGCATGATGCTGATGGCGGATTTAATGCTTGTGGCCGAGTGACGTATTCTGTTTTGGAATGAATGCAAAAGGAATTCTGCGCGGGCTTCGGATCTCAATCCCTGGGTGATATCGGAAAAGATGATGATGAAGCCTGAAAATTCCCTGCTTGAGGTGAGCACCGGTACGGTTCTGCCGCGCAACAGCCTGTTTCCCTTAGCCGTCAGCACAAAGCTGGATATGACGTTTTCCTCATTTCTATCGAGATGAACGTGCATTTCATCCAAGGCGTGTTGAATGACATTTTGGTCGACCAGCTCGAAAATGGAGCGCCCTATGCCAAGAAATCGTTTTTCTTCATAATCGGGAGACCTGCTGCCATCGTCAAGAACAGTGAAGCCTCCGTTATGCCTCACAACCTGCTCGTTGAAAAACCGTTTAGCCTGGGTGTTGTAAAGAATGATCTGCCCTTCCTTGTTGCAAATGAGAATTGCTTCCGGCAATTCCGCCATCATGGCCGCCAGAATATTTTTTTCTTTGGCCAATTCGGCCATGGCAGTGTCTATCTGTTTGGAAACATTATTTTGGAGCGCCTCAAACTGATCGGTTCCGGCATTGATATGCTCCACAAGACGCAGAAAGTCCAAGCTGCCGTCAAGGCCGACACGATGTGAAGGATTGGCGGAGTAGATTAGTTCAACTTCTTCCGACAGCTTTCGAATAGGGAAGATGTAGCCACGGAACATCTGTTCGATGATCAGACCAAATCCAACAAGTATAATGAACCCACCGCCGAGGAAATAGACGGCGTTTCGTGTGAGTATGTTTTTGAAGAGATGTTGTTCAGGAAGGGAAAGCTGGTACCAAATCAGCGGAACCGAGGCAACGAAGATCAGTGCGGTTAAACCGGCGTAAGCAATAATGAACCAGTCGAACTTATGCTTTACTTTCATTTTTATTCTTCGAGAAGCTTTTTGACGCATTCTACAATTTGCTTGTTTGAAAAGGGCTTGGTAATATACTCATCCGCGCCCAAGACCATTCCCTTGGCAATATCAACATCGCGTCCTTTGGCTGTCAAGAAGATTATTTTTATCTCTTTCCACTCGGGATTGAGTTTGATGATTTCGCACACCTCAAAACCATCGATACCCGGAAGCATGATATCAAGAAGAACAAGTGCGGGGTTGTATTTTGAGACCGCTTCAAGTGCCTCCTCGCCGCTCTGGGCCACGATCACGTCATGGCCGTTCTGTTCCATAAGAAATTGAAGCGGGACGACAATGTTGGGTTCATCGTCGACAACCAGTATTTTCCGGGACATAAAATGGCCTGTTTAATCTATGGTCTAATCCTCCGCGGCCTGGCGCTGGGAGGTTTCATTCTTTGGATTAATGGGTGAAACAAATATATGCAAAGGCTATGGTACCGCTTTTGAAACGCCAAACGCGGAAAAAAGCATTACCAGCAGAAGACTCTGCACAAAAAAAGATAGCAGCCAGGTGCCCGCACACAATAAGATTGCCTTGCCGGTATGGGGCAGTTTAAAAGCCTGCTTGATGCCGATTACACTGGCGACAATACTCCAAACCGCGGTGACGATGAAGACAATGCCGGTTACCTGAGGGATCACGCCCAGCAAACGTAGGACACCGGGGGCGTTGGCAAATGCCATCACCCGCATGATGGTCTTGCGATCCGCTCTGGCGGCAGCAGTATCAGGTAACAGGTAGGTGCTGATGAAATATAGGGTGAAAGCCCATAAGTACCAGGCGAAAAATGTTGTCAAAAGGCAGATGTTGACGGCGGTAGCGCCTGCCCGGCTGAACATGCCAAAACCGGTGGCCATAGCAAAGATCGCTACTACCCAGACAGCCTGTCCCTGGGTTGTCGGATCATTTAAAAGTTCTTCAAACAACGAAGCGTCCAGCTTTGCAGCTCTGATCATGCGGGAAACAAGTGTGTTCATGAAAGCCTCTATCCTGGATTCGTCAATAGCAAGAAAAGATCGTAGGGCGAGGATAAATAAAAGTTCAAGATTTGACCTGGGTTTTTAAATATTCTAGATGTCGCCGAATACCCTTGTCAGTATTCGGTTCATTGCTGAAAAGGCGCTTGACGAAACCGGGAGGGTTATCGATTTTGGGGTCCAGTTCCAGAGCCTTTTCATAATCCGCGATGGCTTTTTTGTACTGCCCCAGATGACTGTAAGCCGATCCCCGATTGGCATAACTGTTCGCCAGTTGCGGATCGATTTCAATGGCCCGGTTATAGTCCGGAAGGGATGCCTCATAACGATCAAGACTGGAGAGAGCATTGGCTCGTCCCAGGTAACCATCGGCCTGGGTCGGGTCGATTTTGATGGCGCGATTGAAATTACCAAGCGCCTTTTGCGGCTTGTTTAGATTAAGGTTGGAAACACCATCCAAAACCGCATTTTTATAATCCGACACAGTGATACCGCATCCCGCAAGCACAAAGATTAAAAGCGTCGGTATTAAAAGCAATCGTTTCATTATAGCTTAAGAACCGGGTTACGAATTAATAAATTGGGACGAGGAGGCCCAAAGGCCTCCTCGTCTCTTTCGTTGTTAACAAATCAAGCGGGGCAATGCAACAAGATACTATACTCCGGACTGCCCACGCGAGGATCCCTCGACAACCACCCCTTCATCGTCATAAATATCGTGTTTCAGGACTTCGACCTCACCTCTGATATTGGTCGACATTTCCAGCTTGTAAGCCAGAAACCACATCATACCGATACCCAGTATCCACCAGATGATTTGCCAGATCCAGATGGATGGCATGCCGTTGAACCAGGTGGCCGGCGCCAGGGGGTCGCCGAAAATGGTGTTGCCGATCACACAGAAAGGTCCGATGGCAAACATAAACCAGACGAGCGTGATGATCCAGCCGACTTTAATGAGAGGTCGCTTGTCCTCCGGCAGGCTGGCATATTCCCGGATGAACGTGTGATATTCCATACGGCGATCAAATTCCTTCTTTTCCGGCTGGGTAAAAAAGCTTATCAGAATGGCCACCGGCAGGTTGAAAAGGATACCCCATCCCGCACAGTGAATCGTCAAGGGATAAGCCCCCCAGGGAAGGCCGAAATTAAATTTGAAGGTCAGCGTTACCGCAATGATGCCGCAGATCAGGCCGGTGACGACACCTTGGCGCGTCAGCCAGGGCCAGTAAAGGGTGCCGATCAGGGCCGGGTACATCATGAACCCGTAAGATACGGCCAGTCCACCAAGCATGACGATGGCGCCCGGTACGATGGAGGCGAAGACCAGGGCCGATCCGACCACAA
>JAOZRT010000106.1:10010-13128 GCA_029940035.1 Desulfobacterales bacterium | reverse complement strand
AACTACGACTTCACCCTCAGACGCCTTGGCTCTGAAGCTCTCCGGCTTTTGCAACAACAGGGTCCATTGAACCATACCAGCATTGAATCAATTTTGCGAGTTTTCAACGCAGCGTGCGATGGCTGGCTTGATAGTATACCACAATGTGGTTAGCCTTCACGATGGGCAGGCATCGATCTGCAAATCATTCATATTGAACGATGTATAGATGATTAAGTTATCATTTGTCTCATCTTCCTCATAAAGGAGGGCTAATAATGAATACAATTTCCATAAAAACCAATAGTGGTGGCGAGGCTACCATTACAGAAAATCAATTCGAAGAATTTCAATCCAATTTCAGGGGCAGCGTGTTCCATGCCGGCACCCACGGCTATAATCAAGCGCGTGAAATCTGGAACGGGATGTTTGACAAAAAACCGGCCCTGGTGGCCCGTTGCGTCGGCACCAGCGATGTTATCCACGCCGTCAACTTCGGCCGGGAAAACGATCTTGAAGTATCTGTTAAGGGGGGCGGTCACAATTCCGCCGGCACTGCCGTCACCGACGGCGGCCTGATGATCGATTTGTCGCTCATGCGGCGGGTGACGGTGGACAGGAAGAATCAAACAGCCAGGGTGGACGGCGGCTGCTTGCTGGGGGATGTGGACTACGAGACCCAGTTGAACGGCTTGGCGGTTTCAGCCGGTATCGTGTCCCACACCGGCGTGGGCGGCCTGGCTCTGGGCGGTGGGTTTGGATGGATTAGCCGTAAACACGGGCTGTCCGTGGATAATATGATTTCGGCCGAAGTGGTGACCGCCGATGGTCGGGTTGTGACCGCGAGTGCCACGGAAAATGAGGACCTGTTCTGGGGGACCCGGCCGAAGGAGAAAAACTCATCCGGCCGATCCAGGAAAAAACAGAAACCCTGGGGGAGCATGTCGGTATGAATGCATGGGTTGGCTGGCAGGCAGGGTTCGACGGTCTCGTGGATCATGGCGCACGAAATTACTGGAAATCACACCACCTCAAAGACCTCAGCGATCCCTGTATCGACGCCATTGTCGAATTTGCGGGCAAGCTGCCGTCTGAAGAGTGTGAGGTGTTCATCCCGCACATGGAAGGGGCTCCCAGCCGTGTCAAAGAAGGCGAAACCGCCTTTGCCCATCGCAGCACGCCGTTTGTCCTCAACCTTCACACCCGCTGGCGGGAGGTTGCCGATGATGACAAATGTATGCAGTGGGCCAGGGATTTCCATGAAGGAACCCAGGCTTTCGCCCAGGGGGTATATGTTAATTTTCTGAGCCAGGAAGGTGAGGATCGCATAAAGGAAGCCTATACGGACACGGTCTGGGAGCGGCTGGTGGATGTCAAGAACACGTGGGATCCACAAAACCTTTTTCATATGAACCAGAATATCAAACCTTCGGCTTGAACAAGAGGTGGGTTTATGGATATTAAACAGTTTATGCTGAAAATATCGGAAAGTGACTTGCGCAAAGAGGTCAGAAAAGAGTATGCCAATGTGGCCGTGACCCCCACAAGGGCTATCATTTTCATACAGAATAATTGGATGTACGATTGCATACCATATTATTGACGGCATTTGCCTTAATCGCTTTTGCAGCCAATTCGATTCTTTGCAGAATGGCCCTGGGCAATGGTGCCATCGACCCGGCCAGTTTTTCTACGGTCCGGTTGGTTTCCGGTGCTGTTGTGCTTTGGTTGATCGTGAAGGCGTCCCTCGGTGTGAAAGCCGACAAGCACCCGGGCAGCTGGTGGTCCGCGGCCATGCTGTTCCTGTATGCGGCGGCGTTTTCTTTTGCGTACGTCAGCCTGAATGCAGGGGTGGGCGCCTTGATTCTGTTCGGTGCTGTCCAGGCCACCATGATAACTGCCGGTCTGTTGAAAGGCGAGCGGCCCCCCATGCTGGCCTGGTGTGGCCTGGCCATTGCCCTGGCAGGCCTGGTGTACCTTGTGTTTCCGGGCCTTGCGGCACCTTCTTTTTCAGGCGCCGCCCTCATGGCTGTTGCCGGATTTGCCTGGGGGATTTACTCCCTGCGCGGGCTGGGCGTTACCAACCCGGTAGCGGTCACCGGGGACAATTTTTTGAGAAGTGTCCCCATGACTGCAATGGTCAGCCTGATCCTGCTGCCGGGCCTGCAGCTTTCATCAGAAGGTATTTTACTGGCCGGTCTCAGCGGTGGACTGACGTCGGGGATCGGCTACGTGGTGTGGTATGCCGCCCTCAGGTATATTTCGGCCATCCGTGCGGCCATGCTGCAGCTACTGGTTCCGGTCGTTGCCGCCGGTGGCGGGGTCCTGTTGCTTTCCGAACAGGTTACCCTGCGTCTGATTCTTTCAGGTATCCTGATCATCGGCGGAGTCGGGTTGACGCTGAAGTCAAAGAAAAAATAAAAAGATATCAGCTCAATTTTATTTCAGGAGTTTGTAGATCATGACGTCCCGGCTTTTACCCTTGACCTGTATGGCAGGCAACTGCTCCATATTATAAGACCCGGTGACCAGATCGTGGGTGGTCTGACTCAGAATGATTTCGCATGAAAACTCTTTGGTCAGGCCCTGAATCCGGGAGGCCAGATTGACCGTATCTCCGACGAGTGCATACGAGCTCCGTTCCTTGCTGCCGATGATGCCGGCCAGCACGGCGCCGGTGTGAACACCAATACCATGCCGCAAGGGCTTGACGTGTTGGGAGCTTAATTTCTCATTCAGCCTGGCCAGCCGTTTCTGCATGTCGAGCGCCGCCCGAAGGGCCATGTCCGGGTGGTCGTCGTACGGCACAGGCGCCCCGAACACAGCTTCGATTTCATCCCCCACAAATTGCAGAATGAGGCCCTGGTTATCTTTAATGGCCCTGGCCATTTCCGAAAAATACTGGTTCATGATGGCGACCACCTGCTTGGGGTGGGTGGATTCCACAAAAGGGGTGAAGTCCCTGAGGTCCGAAAAAAGCAGGGTAGCCCGCTTCATTTCGCCGTCCAGAGGGACTCTGCCGGAAAGGATTTCATCCCGCACCTCCTCGGAGATGTACTTGCCGAAAGACTCCTTGATACCTTCTGATTCTTTCAAGCTTTTTATCATGCTGTTGAATCCTTCACCCAGGGCGCCGATT
>JAOZRT010000106.1:0-9910 GCA_029940035.1 Desulfobacterales bacterium | reverse complement strand
CCAGGGCGCCGATTGAGGTAATAAAGATAATCTGAATCAGCAAGGTGGATATGATCAGGCTTCCTGTTTCCGGGTCAGCCGTGAGAAGGGCACGGGCCTTGGTGTAGGCGGAGACGCCGAGTACCATGAGGGGGATCAGGCTGACGATGAGAAAAACCACCACCAGACGGGTCTTGACATGCAATCGAAAAGCCCCCTGCACCTGGCTCAAATCTCCATCGGGAAAAAATCGGGGCAATGATTTTTGCCAGATGTTTTCAGTGGATAAATAGATAAACAAAGCAGTGATGGAGCCGCCGATACAGAAAATACCGAAGAACCTACGTGTGCTTTCGGTAAGGGATGTCTCCGGAAATCCGAAAAACAGGGTCATGATGATGGGCATGAACATACCGAAAATGAAACCGGCCATCAACCATCCGAAAAGGGAGGCTGCCGTTGTCACAGGCACCATATGAAGGGCTTTTCTCCGGAGATGTTGGGCCGAGTATGCATCCAACTCGCTCAAGGAAAGATTGTGTTTTTCAAACTGGTCCAGCGGGCGGGTCCAGTGGTGCACGGCCAGCATGACCACCAGAAATATCAGCCCTGTTCCGATAATGAAATAGATGATGTGGTGCAAGTTCGGTTCGCTGTCTACAGGCGTGTAGGTACCCACATTGATGTAGGTAAAATAGAGGAAGGTCAACAAGGCACCGATCATGTTGCCCACTGCACTATAGAGCGTCAGTTTGAAACGCATGAAGGTTCTCCTTTTAAAAACAAGCACTGTGTTTTGAGTAAGCTGTGATATAAGGATTTAAATACCATTGAAAGCATCTGAACCGATTCATTATCCCGGCCTGGTTGATTTTTGAGTATAGATGGCGTTTAGCATTGTGTCAATTTTATGATAATAGACAATATCCGGAAACCCAATGGAATGGTAACTGACCAAGGATATATCCTGACCCGCGAATGCCTGGAAGAACGTGGGCGCCATCGCCTGCACTTCACCGGCATCGGCAGGGACGGCCCCTTCGAGATTGTCATCACCAACAATCGCCCTTTGTTCTTCATACCCCGCAGCACAATGTCGTCTCAAGGCCGCTTTTGCCTTGAACGACGGCCGGTTAACCTGACGTCATTTGACGGAAGCCCGGTGGATGCGGTTTATTTCCGTACCCAGAACGACCTCTTTCGTGCCCGGGACCGCCTTAGAGCCCAGGGCACGCCGACCTTTGAAGCGGATGTGCGCCCAGAGGAACGCTTTCTCATGGAACGTTTCATTCATGGCGGTGTTGAAATTGAAGGAGAATTCAACCGGGTGGATGGGTATTCGTAAAATCACCGGGGTTTTACGAGCATGTTGCCGTGTTTGATTTTAAAAGCCTGTATCCATCCATCATCCGCACCTTTAAAATAGACCCTCTGTCCAGGCTGAGGGCTGACACCAACCCTTTGGATACGCCTGTGGGCACTTCTTTTTCCAGAACGGAGCATATCCTGCCGGCAGCCATAGCCGAGCTGATGGGAAAGCGTGAACAGGCCAAGAAGGACCAGGACCCGCATCTCTCCCAGGCCATAAAAATACTCATGAACAGCTTCTACGGCGTTATGGGAACCGAAGGCTGCCGGTTTCACGACCAACGGCTACCGGCAGCCATCACCGGTACGGGCCAATGGGTGTTAAAGCTCACCAGAAAGTATTTTGAACAGCATGGCTACGACGTGTTGTACGGGGACACCGATTCCGTGTTTGTACAGCTTAAAAGAGCGGAGCGGTTCGATGTTCACACGGCAACCAACCAACTGGTCCAGCGCACCAACACATTTATTACCGACACCATCCAAACGGAGTTCAACCTGAAATCACACCTGGAGATCGAGTTTGAACGGCATTTCATTAAACTGTTTATCCCCGCCCTCAGGGGAGGCGGTGAAGGCGCCAAGAAAAGATACGTCGGCATGGTGGCCGAACCCGGGAAAGCCGAACCTGGAAAAGAAGCGCTCGTGTTTACGGGCCTGGAATTTGTTCGTTCCGACTGGACCCGTCTGGCCAGGAATTTTCAATATGAGCTGTTTGACCGAATATTTCATGACCGCGAAGTAACCAATTGGGTCAGCAACAGGGTCTCCGATCTAAGGGAACATCTGTACGACAATGACCTGATATACCAAAAACGCCTGAGGAAGCCTCCCAGGGAATACGTCAAGGTCGTTCCCCCGCATGTAAAGGCCGCCCGCTTGCTGGGCCCGCCGGCTGAGGGGTTGAAGGAAATCCGCTATGTCATGACCAAACGCGGTCCTGTACCGCAGGCGCTGCCCCATGACGACCTGGACTATGCGCACTATATCGAAAAGCAGCTGAAACCCATAGCAGATGCCGTGCTGCAGTTTGTAGGCCTGAGTTTCAGCGACATTATCGGAGGACGTCAGTTAAAGTTGTTTTCGTGATGCATTGTGCGCGTAAGGGCATGAAAATTTATGACAACTGATATTTCATTCTTATGTTAATACTTGAAATGAACTAATCTGGGGGCTGTTATGTCGAATCGAATCGTCAATGTCATGGTTATTATCGGGGCACTCATGCTTCTGTCCTGCAGTGTGCCGGTAATCGGTGCCGAGGAGCGTGATGGGACCAAAGGGCGCAGGATGCCGGACTATCTGTCCGGGGACGAAGCCCGCTCGGCAGCCCTTTACCGTGACGTCTTGCCAACGGTGGTGACCATCTTTACGGAAAGGAAAGTCATTCAGAAAGAAGGTCAGGTCCCGCAGGGGTCCCTCGGCAGCGGGGTGATCGTATCTGCAGAGAATCATGTGTTGACAGCCGCGCATGTGGTCCAGGGAGCTGATGTCATTCGTGTAAAAACATCCGACGGGAAACAACGCCAGGCCAAGCTCTTGTTCAGCGAAGTCAGTGCGGACATTGCCTTGTTGCAGTTTGTCACCATCGAACCGGAACGGCCTTACGCCAATATGGGCGACTCAGACCAACTTGCGGTTGGGCAGCGGGCTTTTGCCATCGGCAGCCCGTATGGACTCGAAAACTCGTTTTCTGTCGGGTACATCAGTGGTTTTCATGAATTCAACCGCCTGTACGACGGGACGATAAAGGCGGAATTCATCCAGACCGACGCTGCCATAAATACCGGTAACAGTGGTGGACCGATTTTCAATTCCCGGTCAGAGGTTATCGGGATCGCGTCGAGCATTATCACCCAGAGTGGTGGGTTTCAGGGCCTTGGACTCGTGGTGGCCATTAATACGGCCAAGCAACTCATGGCTCTGGAAGACCGGGTCTGGATGGGGATAGAGGGTATTTTCCTGATCCGTGAGGTTATCGCCACCATCATGAACCATGATCTGGAAGGCGGATTGCTGATAGAGCGCGTCGCCAAGGGCAGCCCGGCGGACAAGGCTGGTTTGCGGGGAGGGTCTTTTTCCGGCCGGTTAATGGACCGTGAATTCCTATTGGGCGGCGACCTGATTATTCAGTTCAACACGCACGAGATCTGTCACATGGAATGTCTGCTTGAAGCCAAGAAAAACCTTTCCGGCCTCGACAAAATCCCCGTGACCTATTTGCGCGAGGGCATCGAGATGACCACTGTGATAGATGTTTCACAAAGCCGCAAAAATTATTTAAAAAAATAAAATTTGAGATAGCTTGTATTACTTTCGCCAGAATTCTGGGACAAAAAGGATTATCACCGTATAAATTTCAAGCCTACCTAAAAGCATGCACCAGGCAAGAAGCCATTTCCCTAAAGCAGGCAGGCCGGCATAGTTGCCCATAGGGCCGACCATGCCGAACCCGGGCCCGATGTTGCCGATGGATGCGGCGACCGCCCCGAAAGATGTGACAAAATCAACACCCAGCCCCGCAAGCAGCACGGAACAGACAACGAAAAGCCCGATATACAGGGCCAGGAAACCGATGATGCTTTTGACGACGTCGTCAGGCACCCGTTTGCCGCCTATTTTGATGTGCGCAATGGCCTGGGGATGAATCAGGGAAAAGAGTTCCCGGTAGCAGTATTTGAAAAGCAGCATCACCCTTAGGACTTTAATGCCCCCGCCCGTGGATCCGGCCGACGCACCGATGAACATGCAGACCAGCAGAATGAGCTGTGACATGGCCGGCCATTGAAGATAATCGGCAGTTGCGAATCCGGTGGTGGTGATAATGGAAACAACCTGAAAGGCTCCGTAACGCAGGGATTCCCCCGCCTGATCATAGACATTGCCGTAGATGTTGAAACTGACGGCTGCCGTCAACAACACCAGCAGACCCAGGAAAAAGCGGCACTCCGCATCCTTCCAGAAAGCAAGCGGTCTGCCGCGCAGCAGCTGGTAGTGAAGGGTGAAGTTTATGCCGGCCAGCACCATAAAGACGATGAACGTGATGTCTAAATAGGTGCTCTGATAGTGGGCGATGGATAGATTTTTTGTGGAAAAACCGCCGGTGGGCAGGGTGGTAAAGGCGTGGCAGAGGGATTCGAAAAGATTCATGCCGCCGGCCATCAACAGGATGACCATAATGACGGAAAACAGGATGTAGACCTTCCACAAAAGGGCGGCGGTTTCCTTGAGGCGGGGTTTCAGCTTGTCCGGTACAGGGCTGGGAACCTCGGCTTTGAAAAGCTGCATGCCGCCGACCCGCAGAAAGGGGAGGATCGCTATGGACAGCACGATAATGCCCATGCCCCCCAGCCACTGAATGAGGCACCGCCAGAACAGTATGCCCTTGGCAACGCCTTCGATGTTGTCCAGAATGGACGCTCCTGTTGTTGTAAACCCGGAGATGGACTCGAAGTAGGCATCTGTGAAAGAGCATGATTCTATGCCGAAAACAAAGGGCAGGGCGCCGAAGGCGCCCACGGCAATCCAGCCAAAGGAGACAATGGCCATGCCTTCACGGGTGCTCAGGGAGTCAACGGCCTTTCCCCGAAAACTGAAATACATGGCCGCTCCACAGACCGCCGTAATGGCTATGGCCATGGCCATGGGGATGGTGCTGCCATCCCCGTAGTAGAGGCCGACAACCAGCGCCGGGACCATGGCCAGGGCCATAGAGAGTGTCAGCAGGCCTACAACATAGGTGACATAACGCCAGCGCATTAGAAAAACTCCAGTTTGACCGTCAGAAATTTTTCAATCTTGGGGACGGCCTCCCGTTTGGCGAAAATGATGATCCGGTCGCCTGGATTGACGACGCTGTCGCCGGACGGAATGATGATCTCCTTTTCGGTGATGATACCCGCCAGCAGGGCCTCTTTGGGAAAAGAGATGCTTTTCAGTGGTTTCCCCACAATTTCGGATGTTTCCAGGGCTACAGCCTCGATCACCTCGGCCTGCTCCCCTTTCAGGGTGATGTCCGACAAGACCTCCCCCTTGCGGATGTATTGCAGAATGGAATTGATGGCTGACAACCGCGGGCTGACAATGCGGTGGATACCGATGGTGGACATCAGATTGAAATAGCTGAACCGGTCAACCTTGGTAATGGCTTTGGATACACCCCGCTGCTTGCTGAGCATGGAAACCAGTATGTTAGTTTCCTCGTCATCCGTAACGGTCACCACGGCGCTCATATCCTGAATGTTTTCGTCTGTGAGGATGTTCTGGTCCGAACCGTCGGCACAGAGGACCACTGCCTTGTCCAGGTTTTCGGCCAGCATCGAACAGCGTTCCTGGTTTTGTTCGATGATCTTTGTCTGGATCGATTTTTTTTCGAGGCGCTTGGCCAGGCGATAGCCAATCCTTCCCCCACCCACGATGAGAACCCGTTTGAGCTCCTTTTCGCTCTTGTCGAACATTTTCAGGTTGTCGATCAGGGAGGCATCCGTTGTTATGAAATAGACGATATCGCGGGGCATCAGCTTGTCTTTTCCGCTGGGGATGATCAGTTCATCACCGCGTACCAGGGCCGTGATCAGGGGCGGGGTCCCTCCCAGGACCGTGCTCATGTCCGCAAGTTGGACGCCGCAGAGGCGGGCGCTTTCATCCAGTACGATAGCGACGAATTTGAGGCGTCCCTTTTCAAATTCACCCACATCCACAGCACCGGGAACGAATAGGAGCCTTTCGATGGTTTTCACCACTTCGATTTCAGGGTTGATGATGGTGTCGATGTGGGGCGGGTTGCTCTGAAACTGTTCATGATAATGGTCCCAGGCGGCTTCACGAATACGGGCCATTTTTTTGGTGGTCGGCGAGATGAGATCGGCCACCAGGCACGCCACCAGGTTGATTTCATCGCTGTCGGTGACGGCCAGCAGTATTTCAGCTTCCCTGAGCCCGGCCTCTTCCAAAACAGAAGGGTTGCTGCCGGACCCGTTGATGGTCTGTACGTCCAGTTGCTCGTTCACGCGCTGGAGCGATTCAACACTTTTATCGATGACCACGACATTTTTATTTTCAGCGCACAATCGGCTGGCAATGTGGAAACCCACCTCCCCGGCCCCAATAATGATTATTTTCACGTCACGTTACTCCTTGGCAGCAGATAGAACCTCTTCCTTATACCTGCTGCGGTCAAGTCCTGATTAAAAGTTGTCACTTTAGGTGGAAGCTAGCGTTTTAACTTTTTGTTTTTCATAACTGACTTGACCATTTTGCCGAACTGTTTGTCTTGCTGTTTTTTTTCCAGATAGGACATTCGGTTGTATTCAGATTCTTTCCGCAGTTTCATATAGTTTTGATAATGGCCCTCTGTCAGCGACCCGTTGCCCAGCGCGTTGAGAACGGCACAGCCTTTTTCACGGGTGTGCATGCAGTTGCCGTATTGACAGCTGTCGGCCAACTGCACGATGTCGTCAAAAGTGCCGGCGATGCCATTGCCGACATCAATATTTCCCAACTCCCGCATGCCGGGCGTATCCACGAGCATGGCGCCGCCCGGCAGCATGATCAATTGCCGCCGGGTGGTGGTGTGCCGGCCCTTGCCGTCCTTTTTCCTGACATGTTGGGTTGCAAACCGCTCTTTTTCAAGCAGGCAATTGATCAGGGTGGTTTTGCCCACACCCGACGACCCTAAAAGACAGTAGGTCCTGGCGGGTTCCAACAGTGTTTTGATCTTATCCAGGTTGGAAGAAGCATGGCTGCTCAGATGCATGACCGGAAGACCGTCGAACCTGGTCTGAACATCGGCTGTTATTCCTTCCGCCTGGTCCCGGGATATTAAATCGCTTTTACTGAGCATGAAAACCGGCCGGATGTTCTCCTGCCGCACCATGACCAGGTAGCGTTCCAGCCTTCTGAGGTTGAAATTGCCATCAACGGACTGCATGATCAGCGCCGTGTCGATATTGGCCCCGATCAGCTGGAACTCCACTCTTTTTCCCGGTGTCTTCCGTTTCAAGAGGGATCGGCGCGGCAGAATGGCGTGGATTACGGCAAAGGCCTCGTCGTCCACAAGCTGGACCTGCACCCAATCGCCCACCGTGGGGTAGCCGAGTGGCGATGCGGCGCTGAACATCAACTTCCCTGTGATCTCCGCCGGTATAACGCCGCTTTCATGCTGCACCAGATAATGCTCCCGGTCAACGGCCACCACCCGGGCAACCTGCAGCCCGTTCATGCCAGCTGCATCAGCCTCCCGTTGAAACCATTCATCAAAGCCCAGTGTCTCTATTTCCATGGCAAGACCCTATATGAAAACATCAAAGAATGCAAAATTCGACTCATAGTTTGATGCCTAAAAAATAGAAAGCCACGAAGCCACTAAGACGCAAAGGATTCATATTTTCTCTTGGAGCTTTAGAGACTTTGTGGCTTCTCTGGACCTGGTTATCGACTTAGGATGGCGATGCGGGTGCATCTATAAGTTTGATCACGATTTCAGGTTCGTTGGCAAGTCTGGCGGTATCGGCAATTTCCAGGCCGTGCCGGGTGATCATATTGTTAACCAGGCTGGTGTACTCAACCCCTTTTGCAGAATACTTTTCAAGGTGCATGGCCAGTTCGGCCCCGTTCAGGGGCCGGCCCTCTTTACGCATCTCCGCCCGAGTGACACGGAAGATTGAGTAAGAAGGGTGGGTGTTTAGATTCAGGCAGTAGGCGGCGACCGACTCGCGGGGGGTGGAAAAGGTCGCCAGCCAGGCATCGCTTTTTTCCGCTTTGATCCCTTGGCCGCTGGTGGTCCACTGACCGAAAAGGGCGTTTCCTTCCCGGGCAAAGCGGGAGCGGCCCCAGGCACTTTCAATGGCTGACTGGACCAGCGTCAGGGACGGCGGAATGATGTCGACTCTGATATGCAATTCTGCAAGTTGATCAGATGAATAGGGGCTGCCTTGCCGGGAAACTCGGTATTGCGCCATCGTCCGTTCGAGCCATTCCCGGTCATCCACAGAAAGCGGCTTTTGCATGTCGAGATTGAGCAGTCTTTGGCGTTGTTTAAGGATGTCTTCATTCACCTCGAGCGCCATGGTTGTCATTGTGCGGAAGAAGACCGATTGCTTCAGCGGAATGGACGGCTCTTCTTCCCAGTTTTTGGGTATATGCGTGAAGTGCAGACGCGGAATGGCGTTTAAAATATCGGGATTGGCGTAGATGTTGAATCCGATGGAGTCATAGTACTGGCCCAGCTCTTTCATGCTGCCAACCTCTACGGGCGGGTCTGGTTTGTTCTCAGACGTTGCCGAAGGCAGGCTGTTTGTGGGTTCACATCCCGCGAGTAGTATGAGAAACAGCGCGCAGATCCCCACAATAAGGGATTTGTTTGAGCAAGAGTGAAGATGGCTGGACATGCAGCTCCCTTTGTCGAAGCGACGCAGTCGCGTTTAATCTCCGCTGGGTTTAATTCCCCGCAGCTTGCTGCGAGAAAATAGAAATTATCCAAATTGTATGATACCGCGTGGCTTGCCGCGCGGAGATTTCATTCAAGCCAGTTTTCGACCGCCAATCCTTGAACCAGGCTAAACTCTCGAATGTTAGCTGTTACCAGAGTCAGGCCAAGTGATATGGCTTGAGCTGCAATCAGCATATCGTTAGGGCCAACTGGTGTTCCGGCTTTTTCCAAATTTGATCTCAGCACCGCATATTGTCTATCAGCGGGTTCTTCAAGTGGAAGTATTACAAGAGCTGAAAGGATTGTTTCCAATTGGTTGCGAAGCCTAATGGATCCTTTTTTCTCAACCCCGAAATACAATTCGCTGGAAACGATGATACTTGTGCATATGGCATCTTCTCCGATCACAGCAATCCGGTCTTTGATGATACCCTGTGGATTTCGCACCAATTCAGAAATGATGTTTGTGTCTAACAAGTATTGGAGGTTTAAATTCATATGTTGACATTATTTAATGGCAAGAGCGATTTATCGACATCTGGAAATGTCTCTTCGATGGGCTCCAGACTCATTAAAATATTTAAAAGCCCACTCTTTTTCACTGGTTCTAAAACCAATTTATTCCCCTCTTTTCGAATAATGGCTTCATCACAATCCATTTCAAAGTCCTTTGGTATTCTGACCGCCTGATTTCGGCCATTGCGAAATAAACGTACGTGTTGTTGATATGATTGAATCATTTTCCATCCTTTTGCATTGGCATATACATTAACATATGCCAACAAGTATAAATTGTCAAGGTTTGGAAGGTAGTCAATTCGGGATATGATCGAATAACTCTTTGGCGTGATAGGAGCTGCGCACGAACGGACCGCTGGCCACTTCTTCGAACCCCATTTCCAGGGCTGCCTTGCGCAGTGATGCAAACTCTTCTGGTGGAAGGTAACGCTCGACTTTGAGATGGGATCTGGACGGCTGTAGATACTGCCCCAGGGTCAGCAAACTGCAGCCATGCCGCAGCAGGTCCTGGAGCGCTTCCAGGATTTCTTGGTGCGTTTCGCCGAGGCCCAGCATCAGCCCAGATTTAATGGGCAAGTCAGGATGGGCGCTTTCACGGGTGTGCTTCATCAGCGC
>JAOZRT010000432.1 GCA_029940035.1 Desulfobacterales bacterium | reverse complement strand
AACTCCATGGCATGATCACAATATTAAACACTTCATTTTTTTGACAGATTTGTAAAACTTTTAATTATATGATGAGTCTTTAGATCATAACAATTTGATAATATGATGAAATCTTTATTTTATTGGACCTATTTTGGATGGTGATATTTATGTAGTGACGTAATGAATTCTTGATTAAGGTAGGCACAAAATGTTGTGGTTTTATTATTTCCTCTGAAACCGTTGATTCCGCAATAAATCATTCAAAGACTAATGATATCAAAAATGCTGATTTTCACTTCTAATCTCCGGCAAAAGGATGTAATATTCTCATACAGCATATTATCACAAAATAGTAAGAGCTCACAGATTCAACCAGTTTTATCACTCAGGTCAACAATTGAACTTCCTTCCTGATCCTGCTGCTCTCGACAGCCTCTATTAATTCGTCGGCCAGTTGTCGGCTCAGGTGAACGGCTTTGTTCCAGTTGGCTATGCGTTCTTTATCCCTGCCTTTGTAGATGTAGAAGTCGTTGCGGTCGGGAATTTTTCCGTCCGGCAGGGCGGCAATAAAAGAAGGTGACGGCGCTACCAGCAGGACATTTTCCATGTTTTCCGGTGTCAGCTGGATCTTGTTGATGGGCAGGTCCTGCATACCTGCAAAAGGCGGCACATCTCGCGGATCATGAAACAGACCGCGTTCGAAGAACCACCCCAGCAACCGACGGCTGATGAAGTTGCCCAGGACGGCCATTGATAGCCCGGCAAACAGCTTGGGCCGCAAATCCGAACCTGTCCAGCCTCTCCCGCGCACGGTCATGAAATTCAGGCGCATAAAAGGATGGGACAGGATTTCTTTAGCGCCCTGATCTCCAAGCAGATGTTTAAGGATTCTGCCGGCCTCGTCGCTCACCTCTTTGGGCGTGGGATTGTCTTCATAAGACTGGTTGATATAGGCGTCCTCAAACCGCTGAATGGCAGCCAGCGGATCTGTGTGGGAAGCGGCGGCAAATCGCCATGCCCCGGAAGAGGAACCGATCAGATACAGCGGCTCCTGGCGTGACTGGAAAAAAGAGCCGAAAAGATAGCGGTCCAGATGGCCGAGGATCAGCCATTTGGGTCCACCGGCCGCACCGGCCATGACCTTGACATCGTCCGCTTGCAGCCCGTTATCTTTTATTTTTTGCAGAGCCTTAGTTCCTGCCCTGAAAATGAGGTTAGCATTCAAGATAAAATACCTGTGTACGGAAATTTTGAAAGGAAATTGCTTTCACGAAATCACGAAAGGTTGGAAATATAGCAGTGTTGCGATGCAAAGTCAAAACTGGTAAACTGCAATTATCCACCTGTTCCCTAAAGAAAAAAGGAGGGCTGTCGCTCGAACACGGCCTGACCCTGGCCGCGGAAACTCTGGCTGAGTTCGGCGGCGGGAAGATCGAAGGGGTCGCCATCTATTAAGCAGTTATCTACAACAAGTTTCTCGATTCCTGATCCCCAGAACTGACACCTGACACCCGTGACCCACAACCTGAAACGCGCAACCCGTTACCCGCATCATATTTTAACCGGATTGGCAAAACTGCACGGCATCATGGCGGCACACTTGCCGCACACATCCGTGGTGCCGGGAAGATCCGAAAAGTAGTCAAGTGTTTTGTAATTCTCATTCAGCCGGTCCCAGCACTTTCTTCTGTCAAAGGCATCCGCTTTCAACGCTCCCACCGGGCACCGCTCCACGCACTTGCCACATTTTTTACCGGCTTTCAAAAGGCAGGCTTCATCAGTGGACATGAGCGGGTGATCCCCCAGTTTTGCTTCGGTCACCAGGCTGCCGAAACGCCCGCAGCACCCCTTGGGTGTAATCAGCATACAGTGCGTGCCAAACCGCCCCAGCCCAACAAGATGCCCCAGATGTTTGTGAGACCAGCGTGCCATGAGTTTTTCTTCGTCAAAATTGTGCGTGGCCGGCGTCAGCTCCGATCGATACCCCTCTTTTTCCAGCAGACCGCTCAATGCCCGGCTAGCGCGTTCGATAAGGTCATTGGTCTGCACGTAGGCCCGTCCCCAGTTTTGGCAGGGCCGGTCCCCTTCTCTGTTTTCCTTGACCAGCCATTTCTGAAAGGGAATAAAAAAGACGACCACGGACCGGGCCGTGGCCAGCAGATCAGTTGGCAGCAGGTGTTCATCCATGGCGATTTCAGGCAGGATGGCAAACCGGTCGTCAACCAATGCGCTGGCCATAATCGGAGATTCCCAGAATTCTTTGGTTCCCGACGTTTGCGGTTCCGCAGCTACAAATTCTTCCAGCTTTTGCCGCAATAACACTATATCGATGTTGTTCATACAATCCTCCCCGGTTTCCGTGCAAAAGGGTTTTCCCAAAGCCGAAGGGCAGCAAATCAATTCCCTGTTCGAGGTTCCCTGGGTTCACGGCTCTCCTGAGATACTTGAAGTTGCAATTGAGCTAGGGTAATAAGTGAACTAAAGCCGCCCTGGTGCGACCCGTTCGTGTATATAACATTAAAAAATATAAAAAAAGATAGCTTTTGCTTTACAACATTATTATTCATACACATAAGAAACACGAATAAGGAGAAGCCCATGTCCACAGATAATAAATCATCCTTGGGGGAAGGCCTCAGCAACGTGGTCAAGGAGGCAAAACGCCTGAAGAAGGTGCGTGAAAAGGGATACCGTGAAAAAGCCCTCAAAATGTATCCCTGGGTATGCGGGCGGTGCGGACGCGAATTTTCCGGAAAAAACCTGCGCATGCTCACCGTACACCACCGGGACCATAATCACGACCACAACCCGCCGGATGGCAGCAATTGGGAATTGCTGTGCCTCTACTGCCACGACAACGAACACTCACGATATATCGAGGAAGCTGAATATGGCAATCCAACCGGAAATGAAAGCCAGGATACCGGCGGTACCCACCAACCCTTTGCCGACCTCGCGGAAATGCTGAAAAAGACACAAAATGGAAAAAACTGAAATAAGCCGCACCCAGAAGAAAAAAGAAGCCCATGCCCTGCAGAAACTGGGCGAACAGTTGTTATCCCTTTCCATTGAACAACTCAACGCCATCCACATGCCGGATGAACTGCGCGAAGCTGTTCTGGAAGCCCGGGAAATGAACAGCCACGGTGCCAAGCGCCGGCAGACCAAGTACATCGGCGCGCTTATTCGGGAAATCGACCCCCAGCCGATCCTGGATGCCTTTGCCAACATCCAACACGGGGATTTCAAGAAGGCGGCAGCCTTCAAACAGGTGGAAAAATGGCGCGACGATCTCAAGGAAGGCAACACGGAACGGATCGACGAGATTCTGGAAAAGTGCCCGATGGCCCAGAGGCAGCACCTGACCCAGTTGACCCGCAATGCCCAGGCGGAAGTTAAAAAACAGGCGGGCGTAAAAGCCTCCAGGGCCCTTTTTCGCTACCTCAATAAAATCGTGAGCCACGATTAATGCAACATGAGTCAACTACCACCCCTAAAAAGGGTGGCATGATATTGGCCCTGAAAGGGCCTGA
>JAOZRT010000431.1:3133-3527 GCA_029940035.1 Desulfobacterales bacterium | reverse complement strand
ATTCATGCTGGATCATGAGATTCATGATTTCGCTGGTGCCGGTCCAGATCATGCCGAGCCTGATGTCCCTCAAGGCCCGCTCAATGGGGTAGACATCTGTGTAGCCGATGCCGCCCATGACCTGCATGGCGTTGTTGACTACATCCCAGGCCGCTTCGGTGGTAAAACGCTTGGCCTCGCTGACGATGCGGCGGACATTGGGGTAGTTTTCATCCACGGCCCTGGCCGCCATGTAGCATAGGCTGCGCGCAGCATCCAGCTGGGTGACGGCGTCGGCGATTTTGAAGCTGACACCCTGGTATTTGCGGATTTTTTTGCCAAAGGTCCTTCTCTGGTCTGTATAGCGAACCGCCAGATCCAGCGCTCCCCAGACCCCCAGGCATCCGCCGGCGGA
>JAOZRT010000431.1:0-3123 GCA_029940035.1 Desulfobacterales bacterium | reverse complement strand
TGTCAGGCGTTCGGGAATCATCATTTGGTGGAAGCAGAGAGCGCCCCCGTGCAAATCGCCCACCAGGTTCTCCTTGGGCACCTTTACATCCCTGAACACCAGTCGACCGGTACCCCCTCCCCGGCATCCCATGAGGCCATAGAGGTACTCCGTCTCGACGCCGGGTCCCTTTTCCACGATAAAGAGGCTGATGCGGCTGTATTTGTGGGCTGCGGGGTCGAAATTGGTTTTGCAGTAAACCAGGAAGAAGTCGGCCCCTTCGGCGCCGACAACAAATCTTTTCATGCCGTTTAATATGAAATGGTCCCCGTCAAGTTCCGCCCGGGTCATGGCGCCGAAAAAATCCGACCCGCCCCGGGGTTCGGTAAGGGCCTCGGCTGCCACCAGCTTTCCTTCAATGTAGGGCTTCAAGTATTTCTGCTTCTGCTCTTCGGTGCCGAACAGGTTCAGGGCTTCGCCCACGATGGACGGCATGACAAAGGCACACCCCAGGGCCATGCCCAGGCAGCCGATTTCTTCCGTGGCCGTCACATCGGCTACCCAGCTCATTTCACGGCCGCCATATTTTTTGGGGAACCGGATGCCTCTTAGCCCTTTTGCGGCCAGTTTTTCCACGAACTCTCTGGGGTAGGTAATGTCGTCATTATCCATTTTGCGCAAAAAATCGCTGGTGATTTCTTCACGGACGAATTGGCGCACTTCTTTTTTCAGTTCCCGTTCCTGGGGTGTGAGCAGAAAATCGTACATGCTACCTCCTTATGATATCGGTTGCCATATCTGAACTATAGGTATTGGTAATGGAAAATCGGCATTATTGCAAAGCTCTTTTTCTTTTTGAAGAAGTCACGCCTAGACTTGCTCCCTATGTAACAATTGGGTATTTTTATTCACATTTTGATCATATAGTAAGAAAAAAAAGTGCCAATTTGATCATTGGTATGCATTAGATGTGTGGGATGGTCTATTTGTATATATATGTAACCTATTGAAAATTAATATAAAATATTAATATAGCGTTTGTGCATGCATTTTGCAGGTTAATATAGAATTACCAAACATTATGATCTAAAAGGAGTTGAAGCCATGAAGTTATTAAAATCAAAGCTTTGGATGCCGATACTGCTGCTATTCTTTCTGGCTGCCTGCAGCGGTGGATCGGGTTCGGACAGCATTAACGCCGGCTCAAGCACTGGCACCGAAACCGGGACAGCCGCCAACGCGACTACAGGAACATTGTCCCTGGGGCTCATAGACAAGTCAACGGAAGAATACGAAGCGGTTTATGTCACCATTGACGAAGTCCGGGTTCATCGCTGTGATACGGAAGGGGAAGAGGAGTGTGAGGGCACCTGGATCACCGTGGCAACCCCTGGAAAAACGTATGACCTTCTGAAACTGATAAACGGCGTTATCGCGCCGCTTGGTGTGGCAGAGCTGGAACCAGGCATCTATACGCAGATGCGGCTTTACCTGGGTGCTGATCCTGATGACGGCCTCAATATCCTGGACGAGCCCCACCCCCACCTTGTTCCCAACTATGTGATTGTGGAGGGTTCTAACGCCATTCACGAGCTGAAAATACCCAGCGGATATCAGAGCGGTATTAAACTGGTTCGGGAATTCGAGATCGTGGCGGGTGCCACCGTTGACCTACTGCTGGATTTTGACGCTGACAAGTCGGTGGTCAAGGCCGGTAAAAGTGGGAATTACCTGCTCAAGCCCACCATTAAAATTATCGACACCCTGGAAAATGCTACCTTGAGCGGCACGGTTACAGACGATCAGCCAGTTGGATTGGGCGGCGTCCAGGTGTCAGCGCAGACATATGATGAAGGTTCAACAGAAGATCCAAAGGACCAGAAGGATTGGGTCTACACATACACTACTACCTTTACGGCAGAGGGAGACGAAGATATTGGCCAATATATGATGTACCTAGCTCCTGGCGACTACAACATTGTTGTTTACGAGCCGGGATTCATCCCGCAATGCAAACCGGTTACTGTTGTGTACGGTGATGTGTTGGGAGAAGATTTCGAACTGACACTGGTCACCGAATCAGGAACTGTCTCGGTCGTCGTTAAATTCGATCCCGAACAGATAGGACTGACTGCAAACATTAGCATCCGCCAAATATGTGCGAACAATCAGGCTTTTGAAGTGCAATACCTTACAGGCTCTACCAGTTATGAAATCGATCTGCCGGCAGGCGATTACGAGATTGGCGTTTCTGCTGAAGGCAGAACAACTGCCGCTGTTCCTATATCTTTGGGAGCGGATGAACAAGTGGATGTTGAATTAACTCTGGGGCAGCCGGCGACCCCGTAGAAATCCGACGATCACGTGTCTCCAGCCTCACATAGGGGACGTCCGTGAAATATTGACATTTGAACCCATCTCGCCCAAATGTCAATATTTCACGGACGTTATATAATAGAAATACAAATAGTTATGCCTTCCAGCATAGCACAGAAAAAAATTATTATCGCGTAGATAAAGAAATAACCTCCTGATAGCATAAGGTGTCCAAACCAAAAACCCCAAAGGGCGCTAAAAGGAGGTTATTATGAGTAATCAAGAAATTATCAGGCGAGAGCGGTATTGTCAAATTGTCAATGAGATTTTTGGTTCCGATGCATATCTGGTGGTCGGTATAGATGTGGCCAAACAAAAGCATTATGCCTTTATGGGGACAGCCACCGGCAATACTTTGCAAAAAAGACTGATCTTTGAAAATAACATCGCCGGATTTTCCCGGCTGCTCAAGACTGCCGAGCAGATCAAAGCACAAAACGGTCTTTCCAAAATCGTCTATGGCCTTGAGCCAACCGGCAATTATTACAAACCTCTGGCCAGATATATCGCTCTGTGCGAAGGCAATGTGGTTCTGGTGTCCGGTCAGGCGATCAAAAATAACCGCCAGATTCTGGACGGCCGGTGGGATAAAAATGATACCAAAGATGCGGCCAATGTGGCGGACTTGGTTTCGAGGGGAAAATGCATTTATTATGATTCATCGTCACCTGAAATTACAGAACTCCGGGGGCTTCTGTCTTTGAGGAGACGGTTAAAGCGATTCCGGTAATATCCAAGCAAGGAAATAGCGAACTCCGCTATGCGCTG
>JAOZRT010000430.1 GCA_029940035.1 Desulfobacterales bacterium | reverse complement strand
GACCCTGACAAGTGCATCGGGTGCCGTCAGTGCGAGTACAACTGCCCGGTGTATGTATCGGATAAAGAGCAGGGCGGGTTTTCGGCTACAAAAGCCATTTCCATACCCTTTTCCAACGCCATCCCACAGCTTGCCGTGCTGGATGTTGAGAACTGCATGCTCTGCGGAAAATGCGAAAAAGTGTGTCCGACCCAGGCGATCGATTATTTCCAGGAACCAGAGGCATTTTCTCTCACCGCAAAAACAGCCGTGCTGACCACAGGATTCGATCTGACGCCATTGGCGGATAAACATCAATACGGCATGGGAGAAATTCCCAATGTAATCGAATCTCTGCAGATGGAGCGTCTACTGGCGCCCCACGGCCCCTACAATCGTGTTCTGCGACCGTCGGACGGCATGGAGCCGGATTCCGTGGCCTACATTCAATGCGCCGGTTCCCGGGACAAGAGCATGGGTGTTTCTTACTGTTCCAGGGTCTGCTGCATGTATGCCATCAAGCAGGCCATGCTCCTGTCCGGGTCTTTGCCATTGGCGGATATCACCATCTACTACATGGACATTCGGGCTTTTGGTAAAGGCTATGAGCAGTTTTATCAAAATGCCAAAGCCATGGGCATTGAATTTATAAAAGGCAAGGTGGCAAAGATTGATAAAGCTGAAAATGGAAATGTCACATTGCATTACGAGGCCCAGGACGGCGATGGGATAGCTGCGGTTGAACACGACCTGGTGGTGCTTTCTCTGGGCATGGTACCGGGGTGGAACCCCCAGGGGACATGTTCTGTTTCAGCGGATTCGGATCGTTTCATCAAAACCATTCAACCAAAGCTTTCGCCGACATTGACGGACATGCAAGGGGTTTTTGTTGCCGGTGCAGCCGCCGGTCCCAAGGACATCGTGGATACGATCACCGAATCCGGTTCAGCTGCCATGGAAGCCGCCAAATACCTGGTTGCCCTGGAGGGCCGGTCGCAAAAAGCGGTGGCATAGCAGTTGAAACAAAAGGAGATATGGGGATGACGGACCAAAACCAGGATACAAAGAAAAAAACGGATAAAGGCCGGGTCGGGGTTTACATTTGTTACTGCGGGGGCAATATATCCGATCACGTGGACGTTGAAAAAGTCCGGGAAAGCGTGGAAAAACTTCCCGAGGTGGCCGTGGCCAGGACCAACATGTTCATGTGTTCGGATCCCGGGCAGGAACTGATCATGGAAGACCTTAAAAACGGCAGCATCGATCGTGTTGTCGTGGCTTCCTGTGCACCCAGTCTTCATGAGTCGACCTTTCGCGGGGCCATCTCACGCGCCGGCGCCAGCCCTTATATTTACGATCACGCCAATATTCGCGAGCAGGTCAGCTGGGTTCATCACGGTGATACGGCTACAGACAAAGCCACCCGTCTGGTTTCCGTGGCTGCGGCCAAGGCTGAACAGCTAAAACCCCTTGATCCGATCCGGGTGGATGCCACACGGCATGCCACGATCATCGGCGGTGGTATAGCCGGCCTTCGTTCCGCCATCGACCTTGCGGAGCGCGGCATCCAGGTTTCCCTGGTGGAAAAATCGCCTTTTCTCGGGGGACAACTGGCCCGGTTGGATCGCGTCGCACCCACCGGGGATCGTGCGGCAGATCTTATCATTGAACTAGCATCGCGCGTAATGAAGCATGAAACCATTACCGTGCATGTCTGTTCCGAAATCAAGACGGTTGAAGGCTATGTGGGAAACTTCAAGCTGGGTGTTCAGCAGGCGATATCGGAAGCGGATCGCGAAAATACAGGTCCATTGGAGGATGCCGCCGTTGGAAAATTTATACCTTATCAGGGCGTGTATACCCTGGAAGACCCACTCGTTTCCAACGAATTCAGCATTGAAACCGGGGTTATCATCCTGGCAACCGGCTTTAAAACCTATGTCCCGTATAAAGGTGAGTACGGATTTGGCGAACATGAAGCAGTCATTACCCTGCCGGACCTGATTCGAAGCATGGGAGAAAACAGTCCCAGCGGAAGCATGCTGGAAATCAACGGCAGAAAAATTCGCAGCCTGGCCATGATCCATTGTGTCGGCAGCCGGCATATCCCCGGCATCCATCCGGAAAATGAGGATGGATATCTCAATGAATATTGCTCCAGGACTTGCTGCTCAGCTACTCTCAACGCTTCCAACATGATCCGGGAAACTCACCCTGAAACAACCGTCTATGAATTTTACCGGGACATTCGAACGTATGGACGGGGTCAGGAGGAACTATATGAAGACGCTTCAAAAAACCGGGTTGTTTTTATCCGATTTGAAGCAGATGGCTCCCCTGAGGTTTTGCAAACATCGGGGAATGCCGATGATTTTCCGCTGCATGTCAAGGCCAAGGATACCTTGACTTTTGGGGAGGAGATTGAAGCGCCCGTCGATCTGGTGGTCCTGGCCACCGGCATGGAGCCCAATCCGGTGTCGGATCTGGTGGAAATGATGAAGCTGCCGGTTGGAACGGACAGATTTTTACTGGAGGTCCATCCGAAGTTGAGACCCGTCGAACTGCCTGTTTCCGGTATTTTACTGGCCGGAACATGCCAGGCGCCCATGGATGTTGGCGAGGCATGCAATGCCGCAGGAGCCGCTGCTGTAAAGGCAGCCATCCTGCTCGATCGGGGTTATGTGGAGCTCGATCCGTTTGTGGCCCAGGTCAATCTTGAAAAATGCAAAGGCAGTGGTGCCTGCCTGGAGGCCTGTTTGAATGAGGGCGCCCTCAAGCTTGTGGAAATGGAAATATCAGGTCAGATCGTAAAACGTGCTCAGGTCACCCCGGCCCTCTGCATGGGATGCGGCGCCTGTGTGGCAGTTTGCCCTGAGAATGCCATTGATATAGATGGCTGGACACTGAAACAGTACGAGGCCATGGTGGACAGAATTGTTGCGGAAGTACCGGCTGCCTAATGGCTTAACAACCCATATAGCCCATAGCAAAATCATCTATCCTATTAAATCATGAGGGACGTCGATGGATCAGACAGAAACAGACAAAAAGGAAAAAAAAGAAGCCATGAAAAAGCTTCGCCGCTCTCGCAGCGAATGGATCAAAAAAGCTGCGGCAACTGTCAAATCCCAGAAAAAAAAGCTGAAATCGATAAAGGAACAGTTGCAAACAGGCGCCGGAACCATACCTGAACTCGCCGATGCGACAGGCATGCCCTCCCACGAGGTGCTGTGGTATATGGCGGGTTTAAAAAAATATGGCGAGATTGCTGAAGCGGAGAAAGACGGCGGTTATTTTCGATACACGCTGACTGAAAAAAATGTTGCATAAAGAATCCTGATGACCAGGGCAGTGATTGCCATGGGGAGGAAAAAAATGGCTTTGTTAAATCCCGATTTTGCCAAAGAAATGGAACCGTTCGGGGAAGATTCGGCACTGGCGTGCTTTAACTGCGGGACATGCGCGGCCATTTGTCCCCTGATTTACGAACACTTTCCACGGAAGATGATTCGATATATCCAGATTGGCGCCAAAGACCGTATTCTGGAAAATGCGC
>JAOZRT010000581.1 GCA_029940035.1 Desulfobacterales bacterium | reverse complement strand
CTGGTATAGGGTGCCTGCAATGGATACAACCCAAAAAGCAAAATGCCTGGCCGTATTGGGTACCGGGTCGGATGTGGGTAAAAGCATCGTCGCAACCGCCCTTTGCCGCTGTTTTTCCCGAAAAGGACTCCGAGTAGCCCCTTACAAGGCCCAGAACATGTCCAACAACTCCGGCGTTACCCCGGAAGGGCTGGAGATGGGACGTGCCCAGATTGTCCAGGCCGAGGCGGCCGGCATCCCACCCCACGTGGACATGAACCCTGTTCTGTTGAAACCCACCAGCGACATGGGGTCTCAGGTAGTCCTCATGGGAGAGGCCCTGGACAACTATTCTGCCCGGCAATATTACCGAAAAAAAAACGAGTTGTTTGACGTTTCCGCCGCAGCACTTGACCGTCTTCGACAGAAGTATGATCTGGTGGTTATGGAAGGTGCCGGCTCCTGCGCCGAGGTCAACCTCATGAACAGCGACTTTGTCAATCTGAAAATGGCGGCCTATGCCGGTGCCCCCGTCATCCTCACCGGCGATATTCACCGAGGCGGCATCTTTGCGCAGCTTGTGGGAACCCTTGAGTGCCTCCCCGAAAAACAGCAGGAACAGATCGCCGGGTTCATCATCAACCGTTTCCGGGGCGATATCGACCTTTTCAAAGATGGCGTGGAATGGATCGAACAAAAAACACAACGGCCTGTTTTCGGGGTGCTGCCCTGGTACAGGCATATCACCATCGAATCCGAGGATTCTGTCATCATTGAAAATCCGGATGCCAATGCCGTTAAGGACCATGACCTGCCGTCAATAGCGGTCATCCGAACACCCCACATTTCCAATTTCACGGATTTTGACCACTGGCAGGCCTCCAAGGCCTGTCCCTGCGGTTCGTGGAAAAAGCCAGGGACTTGAAACAATTCAAAGCGGTCATCATTCCAGGCTCGAAAAACACGCGCCACGATCTGCGATGGCTTGAAATCTCCGGCTGGGCCGATCTGCTGAAACAATATGCGTCAG
>JAOZRT010000429.1 GCA_029940035.1 Desulfobacterales bacterium | reverse complement strand
TCACGGATTCTGGACTACATCCTGAAAGATGAGTTGGCAGATGAAGATAAAGACCGCATCGTTTCCGACTCCATCGACAACTTTAACCAACACGTCAACCCGGGCTGGTTGGAATACCGCAAATCGGTTTCCACGGATGCCACCTTCGTCGAGTGGGAAGACTCCCAGGAAACCTTCAAAGACACACACGGCAATGAATTCATCGACTGCCTGGGCGGGTTCGGGGTTTACACGGCCGGCCACCGGAATCCGGAAATCGTCAAGGCGGTCCAGGCCCAACTCAACCGTTATGCCCTGCACAGCCAGGAACTGGTGGACCCCTTGAGGGGCTACCTTGCCAAGCTTGTGGCCATGAGCACACCGGGCGATCTGCAATATGCCTTTTTCTGCAACGGCGGGGCCGAGGCCGTGGAAATGGCCCTGAAATTGGCCCGGCTTGCATCCGGCAAGCACTACTACATTTCGACGGTCAACGGTTTTCACGGAAAATCCCTGGGGGCGGTTTCCGCTACCGGCAAGGGTACCTACCGTAAACCTTACCTGCCCATCATCCAGGGTGTGCAACATGTGGAGTTCGGCAATGCCGATGCTGCCGAGGCGGCCATCAAAAACCTGATCGCCGTGGGCGAGACCGTGGCCGGCATGATCGTCGAACCAATCCAGGGTGAGGCCGGCATTGTTCTGCCGCCGGACGGCTACCTGCAGCGCTTGAGGGAGATCTGCGACCAGTACGGTGTGTTTCTGATCTTCGACGAAATCCAGACCGGCATGGGACGCACCGGCACCCTCTGGGCGTGCGAGGGGTACGGCGTGGTGCCCGACATCATGACCTTCGGCAAAGCTTTTGGCGGCGGGGTCATGCCCATCACCGGCATTATCGCACGGCCGCACCTCTGGACCGATGAACTGAAAGAGAACCCCTGGATTTTGGGATCGCCCACCTTTGGCGGAAATCCTCTGGCTTGTGCCGCAGCCATTGCCGCCCTTAAATTCACCATCGAAAATGACATTCCCGGGCAGATCCAGGAAAAAGGGACTTATTTCATGGAAAAACTGGCCGGCCTGCAGAAAAAATATCCCATCCTGAAGGACGTGCGCGGCAAGGGATTCCTGATCGGCCTCGAGTACCCTACACCTGAGATGGGCTGGGCCGTCTCCAAGGGCCTGTTCAAACGCGGTGTGATGACCGGCGGAACCCTGAACAACGCCAAGGTCAACCGCATCGAACCGCCAGGTATCTTGCGTTATGAAACCATCGACGTCATCATCGAAAAGCTGGACGAAACCCTGGCTGAAGTGACTGAAACCTTTAAGTAATGTAAATCTTTTGGCATTGCTTTTTGGTGTTGAAAATGGAGTGAACATGGGAAAATTGACCAAGTGGATATTAGGAGTCATAGGTGGCCTCATCGTCCTGGCATTGATCGCCACGGCCATTTTCTGGAAAGACATTCAGGAAATTCGCGGTGTGCTGCGCTACGCACAAACCTTTGAAGAAGAGCACATCAACGACAATTTCCGATCATTGTACAAACAGTATCCCAGCAAGATCATGCAGCACGCCGAATCTGTATTCAACATGCCGGTCAAACATCGAGAACTCCCTGAATCCTATACCTGGGAGGAAAAAGCTTATCAGCGTACTGTCAGGAAAAGCTGTGGTCACGGCTGGGCACTGAATTTGACGCCTTCTGGCTGACTGACACCCAAGGCATGGAGATGTCCTTTGGTGGTCTCAATGCGGCGTTACGGGACTATGCGCGGTTTGGACTTTTATATCTCAATGAAGGTCGGAATTACAAAGGCGAACAGCTGGTGCCGGCTAAATGGGTCAGGGCATCGGTGACGCCGGGTGCACCGCATCTCATGCCCGGTAAAAACAACCCGGGCTCGGATTGGCCCATGGGGTATGGGTACCAATGGTGGATACCGGAAAATCCGGAAGGGGATTTCTCGGCCATCGGCATCTACGGGCAGTTCATTTATGTCCATCCAACCTATAATGTCGTTATCGCCAAATCATCCGCCTATGTGGATTACAATAACACCGGCGATGAAATGGAATTCGAGAGCATGGAGGCTTTCCGTGCTATCGCGAAAGGTCTCTAATCGGCTTATGTAATGAATATATTTGAAAGGTAATAGTTATGAAAAAAACTGTAATCGTTATGGGAACCGGCGCGCAGGGCGGCACCATCGCCATGCGTCTGAACGAAGAACCGAATGTCGAAAAAATCATCTGCGCGGATTATGATCTGGGTGTGGCAAAGCGTTATGAAGAGATGCTGGACAAGGCCGTGGCCGTCAAGGTCGATGCCCGCAACTTGGATGAGGTCGTGGCCGCATCCAAGGGTGCCGCGCTCATCGTGAACGGTCTGCCGCCACACTTCAACCCGATTGTCATGGAAGCCGCATTGACAAACAACATGCATTACCAGGACATGGCTTCGGGTCCTGTGGCGGACATCGATTTTGTAGGCGCCGTAAAACGCCAACTGGCCCTGGACGAAAAGTTCAAGTCAGCCGGATTGAGTGCCCTGATCAATACGGGTTCGGCTCCCGGGTTGGTGAATGTCATTGCCCGAAATGCAGCGGACAAGCTGGATGATCTTGAAAGCATCGATATCTATATCTATGACGGCATCTGGACCAACCGGTTTATCCCTTTCTGGTGGTCCCCGGAAACCGCATTTGGCGATATGGCGGCCGAACCGATCAGGTTTGAAAATGGTGAGTACAGCCAGGTTCCGCCCTTTAACAACCCGGAAATGATCGATTTCAAAGGGCTGGGCCCCCGCCGTATGGTGGACCACGAGCATGAGGAGCCGGTGACCTTTGGACTGTTTTTCAAAGGGCTGAAACGCGCCAATTTCAAATATGGCGGACCCGCATGTGACCTGGCTGAATCCTTTTACAAAATGGGGTTGCTGGGAACCGAACCGGTGGATGTCAAGGGGACTAAAATTGTCCCCCTTGACCTGGTGTGCCAGTTGACGCCGGCGGCGCCATCCGATCCGGAAACCATCAAGGCAGCGTTGTCCGAAGGCATGGCCCTTGAAGAGGGCGCCAGCCTGATACGCGTCCAGGGGCAGAAAAACGGAAAATCAATCTGCCTGGACAACTATATCAACGGACCCGGGTTGACCGAATCATTCGAGAAGCACGGCATTACCCACGAATCCTTTCTTACGGGACAATCAGCTTTTCTGTTCACGAAACTGTTCATCAATGACAAAATCAGTGACAAGGGGGTGTTTCCGCCTGAAGTGCTGGATGCAGATGCCAGAGAATACTACCTGAAGGAGGCTGCCGGGCTGGGTATCACTGTGGATGAAATCGTTGAAACACGGCTGCACTGAAGCACTTCCAGAACCACAGAGGCCGGAAGACGGAGGTCAGAGGACGAAAAATTTAGACAGGATTAACAGGATTTTCAGGATTACAATAAAAAACCGTGCTGTCCGCTATTAGCGTGTAGGTCTTATACCTTATACCGTTTGCCTTATGCCCATTTATATCATGTAAATCCTGTTAATCCTGTCAGATATTTACAACCCG
>JAOZRT010000428.1 GCA_029940035.1 Desulfobacterales bacterium | reverse complement strand
CAG
Organism: Desulfobacterales bacterium; assembly: GCA_029940035.1. Taxonomy (GTDB): domain Bacteria; phylum Desulfobacterota; class Desulfobacteria; order Desulfobacterales; family B30-G6; genus JAJDNW01. Next base: position 3,564 of record JAOZRT010000428.1, on the reverse strand, counting down.
GGAAATTGTCGAAAAACTCGGTGGGACCGTGGAGGTCGTGAGCCGGGTTGGGCAGGGAACACAGTTCACGATACATATCCCGGATCAAGGCCGGGCAGAGAATATGGAAAACGGATGATCTTTAAAATCTTTTCACTAACTTTTGGGGCAGGACGGTTGGCCAGAGGAGATGAAAAATGATAAAAATACCCACTAACATATTACTGGTGGATGATGAAAAGGATTTTGTGGAATTACTTGCCATGCGGCTCGAAGATGCAGGTGAAAAAGTAACACCTGCCTATGACGGACAGATGTGTCTGGATATTCTTGAAAAGGAACCCATTGATGTGGTCATCCTCGATATCAAGATGCCCGGCATGGATGGGATCAATACCTTACATAAGATTAAAATAATGCATCCGCTGGTCGAAGTGATTTTGCTTACAGGGCACGGGAGCACGGAAACCGCCATTGAGGGAATGAAGCTGGGCGCCTTTGACTATCTTTTGAAACCAGCCGACTTTGATGATCTAAAAGATAAACTGGCAGGCGCAATGAAAAAAAAAGAGGAACAGGACGAACGCATCCGGCAGGCCGAAGTCCGACAACTGCTGCGCAGGGGGGGTAATATTTAGCCCAGGCGTTCCATGAAATGTTGTGATAATCGTTTTATTTTAGCTTCAGGCTGAAATGCCTCATGCCAGCGCCGATCATGTTTGTGAAATATTCAGGATAGCCTTTTCTTAATTTCTATTAAGGAGTGATTGATGAAAGAAATCATCGTCAAAGATTTGATGGTCCCGCTGGATGAATATGCATCGGTTCCCCTGGATGCGACCCTTGCCGAAGCCATCCAGGCGCTGGAGCGTGCCCAGCAGGCTTTCGACCATACCAAATACCGCCACCGGGCCATCCTGGTGCTCGATGCAGCCGGTCAGCCTGTTGGCAAAATCAGCCAGATAGACGCCCTCAAAGCGCTGGAGCCGAAATATAAAGAGATCCAGGGTAAAGATACCAAAGGCACTTTTCGTCATTTCAGTCGAATGTTTCTGAATTCGATGCTTGAGCATCACGGTCTTTTTGACGGCTCTCTGGACGATCTGAGAAAAAAAGCCGCCATGATACACGTCAGTGAATTTATGCATGCACTCTCGGCGGACGAATGCCTGGCGGAAAATGCCACCCTGGATGAGGCCATCCACACATTGATTATGGGCCATCAGCAATCCCTGCTGGTAATCCGCAACAAGGAGATCGTCGGCATTCTCCGGTTGACGGATGTCTTTTCAGCGGTATTTCAATCGCTGTCGGGATTCTCTGGCAATGTGAACCAAGACGCATGATCCTGTTGTGCAGATCCAATCGGAAAAAATCCGTTGCACCCGGGGTACGGCAGGAACTATTGCCCGATGGGGTTCTTCTATTGTCTGTTTGGCCTGCATGGTAATAGCACCCTGATGAAAAGGGGTATCTTCAATGCAATTTGGATACAATAACTACTGATGCCGTTAACAAGCCTGACCAAATTCAGCACAGTTTTAGGGATAGCTCTTCTTAGGGCTTTTCGTGACTTGGCCCCTATCATCACGGTTATCGCCCTGTTTCAGATTATAGTCCTGCGGCAACCTTTTCCAGAGCTATTATCCATTTTATTCGGATTGGGGTTGGTTATTGTTGGCTTGGCCCTTTTTGTCGTCGGTTTGGACATCGGTCTATTCCCCCTGGGTGAAACCCTGGCAGAAGAATTTGCACGTAAAGGCAGTCTCTTTTGGCTTCTGTTTTTCTCTTTTGCTTTAGGAACGGGGACAACTGTTGCCGAACCAGCCCTAATTGCTGTAACGCGCGAGGGAGCAAAAGCCGTAGCAGAAGCGGGGCTTATTGAAAATATCTCTGCCTCAATAGACAATTTTGCTCTTGGTGTCCGCTTGACCGTGGCATTGTCCGTTGGGGCTGCAATTGGTCTTGGGGTATTGCGAATCCTACGTGGTTGGTCCCTGTCGATATTAATTGTCGGCGGTTACGTGCTGGTTATGCTCATGACCTTGTTTGCACCAAAGGAGATCGTAGGGTTAGCTTATGATTTGGGCGGAGTCACCACCTCAACCGTCACAGTGCCGCTTGTTACGGCTTTGGGTGTGGGACTAGCCCGTACTATACGCGGCAGAGACCCTTTGACGGATGGTTTTGGCCTTATCGCTCTGGCGTCACTTACCCCCATGATTTTCGTTATGCTATTCGGACTAATCGTAATTTAGGTGAAATATGGAAATCCTTTTTAACCCTATGCTGCTTCTGCTGGCCACAGCCAAAGACGTGCTGCCGGTTCTCGGGTTGCTGGTATTATTTCAAACCGTTGTGCTAAAAAGACCCATCCCGCGGCCTGGCAGAATTGTTTTTGGTTTTGGCGCAGTCCTGGTAGGCATGACCTGCTTTCTTGGAGGTTTGGATTTGGCTATTTTTCCGGTTGGCAGATCCATGGCGCTTCAGCTGGTTGAGAGTGCTCAGAGCGGTGGTAAGGTATCCTGGGCAGCCTATGGGTGGGTTTATCTTTTTGCCTTTTTGGTGGGTTTTTCCACCACAATAGCAGAGCCTTCCCTCATCGCTGTGGCCCATAAAGCCCACGAAGCCTCTCGTAAAGCGGTTTCATCCTGGGGGCTGCGTATCGCGGTTGCCATCGGGGTTGCTATTGGTATAACATTGGGCACTTTTCGAATTGTCACAGGGACACCGCTTTATCTATCTATTATGGCCGGATATGTTGTGGTGGTCATTCAAACCATATTCGCGCCCCGGATGATTATTCCCCTGGCTTATGATTCCGGAGGCGTGACGACATCTACGGTCACCGTCCCATTGGTTGCAGCGCTTGGCTTAGGGCTGGCATCCAATGTTCCGGGCCGAAGCCCGGTTATAGATGGATTTGGGCTCATCGCGTTTGCCAGTCTGTTTCCAATCATCAGTGTTTTGGGCTACGCCCAATTGACGCAGTGGGTAGTGAATCGGCGAAGCCGTAAAAAATAAAATAGCCCGGTCACAAGTGCATAGCCAATATGGAAGGCGTCGGGCGAAAAGTGAGGGTGCACAATGGCATATAAATTCATCGTTGCAATGGTTAAGCCGGACTTGACCGATAGGGTCGTCAATTCGGCAAAACAGGTAGGTGCTACAGGAGCGACAGTCATCGCAGGGTCAGGCACTGGCGCTAATGAAGCGAAAACATTTTTCGGTTTGAGCCTTGATATTCGCACGGATGTGGTTCTTTTTCTGGTGGATAATGAAATTGTCGAGCCGGTCCTGTCCGCTATAAAAGAAGCAGGACGGTTTGACAAACCAGGCACAGGAATCGCCTTTGTGCTGGCTGTAGCTCAGACGGCTGGCATTGAAAGTCAATTGTCAAAATCGGGGCGGTGACGAAATCCTAAGAAGGTTCACTTTATGAGGGTTTGGAATAAAATCAACCTAAGCAAAAGGATTTACATTCTATTATGTTCTCTTGTGCTGATCACTTCGGCAGGCGGGATAATACTGGTATGGTATACCTACCGCATCGATGACCACCTGACCCGCATCATCGAAAAAAAC
>JAOZRT010000427.1 GCA_029940035.1 Desulfobacterales bacterium | reverse complement strand
TTCGTCGCTCATCCCTTCGATGTAGATTTTGCGCATTTTCAGCAATGGTGCCATACTTAGTCCTCTGATGTCTGTAGTCTTGTGAGCGGTCTTATTCAGTTCCGAACAGCAAAATAATTCATATCATATGGTCATTACGCTTCGCTGTCATTTACTTCGTGTCATTTATTGTGGCAAAGAACCGTCAATAACGCAGAAGGTAAATGACATCCGCAGGATAAATTACGTGCGAAGCACATATATCGGCCGCAGGCCTAATGACGCCCGAAGGGCAGATCAGTCCTTCAGCCCGCTGGCAAGATGCAGAAACCAGTCTACGATTAGGTTGACACCCACGGTCAAAAAAGCAATGCACGCTGCCGGAAACAGCGGGGTCATGATGCCAAAGGTGATGGCCCCCGCATTTTCACGCACCATGCCCCCCCAGTCGGCCGTGGGCGGCTGAATGCCCAGCCCCAAAAAGCTCAAGGAGGCAATGAACAGAAAAACGAAGCAGAAGCGCAAGCCGAATTCAGCCACCAGAGGCGGCAGGGCATTGGGCAGGATTTCGTGCCGCATGAGCCACCAGATGCGTTCACCCCGCAAACGGGCCGCTTCTACGAATTCCATAACGGTAATATCCATGGCCACGGCCCTGGACAAGCGAAAAACGCGCGTGGAGTCCAGAAGGGCGATCACGACGATCAGGGACATCGTTCCGGTGCCCACCACCGAAAGCACCATCAGGGCAAAGATCAACGTGGGAAAGGCCATCAGAATATCGACCACCCGGCTGATACCCAAATCCGTCCACCCGCCCAGGGTGGCGGCGAAAAAACCCAGAATGGAGCCCACGACAAATGACAGGATGGTGGTCACGAAAGCGATGGCAATGGTGTTGCGTGCGCCGTAAACCAGGCGGGTGAACATATCCCGGCCCAGGTGGTCCGTGCCCAGCCAGTTGTCGGCATTGGGCATCACCCAGACATCGGCGACCACCTCGGTTTCGGAGTAGGGGCAGATCACCGGTGCCAGAATGGCGGCAAGGACATTGATGAGCACCATAAAGATGCCGATGCGCGCGCTCAAGGGAGATTGTCTCAACAGTTTGAAAAAATTCATGGCCCGGGGCTCCTTACCTGGGGTTTCTCAGTCTGGGGTTACTGATAATCGATAACACGTCGGCCAAAAGGTTGAGGCTCACATAGGTGGCCGCGAATATCAGGCCGCTGGCCTGGACAACCGGAATATCCCGTTTGGAAACGGAGTCCACCAAAAGCTGGCCCAGGCCGGGGTAAACGAAAACCACCTCGACGATGACCACGCCCACAACCAGGTAGGCCAGGTTGAGGGCGATAACATTGATGACCGGTGACAGCGCGTTGGGAAAGGCGTGCAAAACAATGACCCGCATGTTTTTGAGGCCTTTAAGCCTGGCCATTTCGATAAAAGGGCTGGCCAGAATGTTGATGATGGCGGCCCGGGTCTGGCGCATCATGTGCGCAATCACCACCAGGGCCAGGGTCAGGCAGGGCAGTATAATGGCGTAAATCTTTTCCCAGAACGGCATCTGGTCGTTTATGTTGGATATGCTGGGGAAAAGCACGATCTGCACCGAAAAAAGAGCGATGAGGATATACGCTACAAAAAACTCGGGAAAGGAGATGGTACTGAGGGTGATCGTGGATATGATCTTGTCGAACAGGGTGTTGCGGTAAAGGGCGGCCAGTATTCCTAGTATCACGGCGATGGGAACCGATATCACGGCGGCCACAGAAGCCAGGAACATGGTGTTGGCGAAACGCCAGCCGATCAAGTCGGCAATGGGCCGGCCATTGGCCAGGGAGTTGCCCAGGTCACCTTTCATAAATCCTCCCAGCCAGGCAAAGTAGCGCACGTGGGGGGGCAAGTCCAGCTTGAGTTCCTTGCGAAATGCCGCCACGGTTTCAGGGGTGGCCTCCTGACCCAGGATGGCTTCGGCCAGGTCGCCGGGCAGCGCTTCGACGCCCACGAAAATCAATAGCGAGATGACGATGATAGTGACAAGACCGAGTGCGAGACGCTTGACTACTAGAGATACAATGCCTTTCATGCTGACCTTCTTTTTTAAGGTTGATTTTCAGCTAATGGATCTTCAAAAGAGTGATCAATTTTTTTCCTTGGATTGCAGAAGGAAAATGCATACAGATGCCCTATGATATAAAAAATTCAGCTAAAAGTGTCAAGATATAAAGTGAGCACCATTTAGTGAATGGACCCCATTTCGCATGCCGCGGGGTATGGCAGCACTAATTTGTCAGCGTTTGTGACCCCGCGGGTTATCAGCCAGGCTGGCCCGCCGGACCGCATGGTTACCAAATTTTCGGGATATTCGATCGAGGGTCTGATCAACCTTTTCCCACGTGTTTTCTCCGGGGTCTGTGGGGGAGGCGAACATGTCCATCTGTATGGGTACGGCATCGTTGACAAGGCCTGAGGCGCCAACGCCGATGAGACGGATATTCTGTTTAAGCCGGCAGCGTTCGAAAAGGGCCACGGCAGCCTTGTAGATGGTCTCGGAAGACTGGGTAGGGGTGGTGATGGTTTTGTTGCGGGTAAACTGCTTGAAGTCGGATTGCTTGATTTTCAAGGTGATGGTCCTGGCCCGGAAGCCGTGTTTTCGGAGGCTCCTAGCCACGACCTGGGACTGCTGCAGGAGGATTTTTTCCAACTGCTCCCTGTCGCGGGTGTCTTGGTTCAGGGTAATTTCAGAGCTGATGGATTTACGCTCGCTGTCAGGCGAAACCGGTGTCTTGTCCACGCCCGAGGCCAGTTCAGTCAGCCGCCGGCCGAACTTGCCGAGCCTTTTTTCAAGCATCCCCGGGGCAAGGCTGTTGACATCAGCCAGGTAGCGTATGCCCAGCATGTCCAGGCGTTGCCGGGCATTCTTCCCGACGCCTGGTACCTTTTCAATGGGAAGCGACTTGATAAAACCAGGGACGGCCTGCAGCGGGATGATGGTCAGCCCGTCGGGTTTGTTTATGTCGGAGGCGATCTTTGCCAGGAAACGCACCGGCGCCCCCCCCACAGAGCAGGTTAGCTCCAGCCGGCTTCTGATTTCAGACTTGATGGCGCGGGCGATATCCTCCGGAGAACCCTGCAGGCGTTCACACCCGGTGATGTCCATGAAAGCTTCGTCGATGGATACCGGCTCCACCAGCGGGGAAAAGGCTTGCAGGATGGTCATGACCTTGCCGGAGATGTGGCGGTAGCGTGCCATGCGCGGGTGGATGTAAACACCCTCCGGGCATTTTTCACGGGCCTGAAATATGGGCATGGCCGAATGAACGCCGTATTTGCGGGCTTCGTAGCTGGCTGCCGAAACCACGCCCCTCCCGGAGGTTCCCCCTACGATGACGCTTTTTCCCTTCAGCTCAGGGTTGTCCCGCTGTTCAATGGAGGCGTAGAAAGCATCCATGTCGATATGCAGAATCATGCGGTCAGCATATCTCATTATCGGGCATAGCGCAAACAACCAGGATGCTACAAATTTGAATGAGAACTTGCATAATATTACAAAATTGTTAAAGTGCCAGAGGACGGAGGACAGA
>JAOZRT010000105.1 GCA_029940035.1 Desulfobacterales bacterium | reverse complement strand
TCTGGCCGGATATAAGCCTGGTTTCGACTTCCGGGCACCCCAGGTAATCGCGCAGCTCCTCCTCCAGCAGCTTTTCCACTTTTTCGATGAAGTCCGTGGCCTGGTAATAGAAAACCTCGGCTTCACTGAAAGCCGGGACTTGTTTGTGCTCGGCATACCGGCCGCAGGGGTCCATAACCGAGAGCAGCCGGGTGATGGCGGACTGGGTCTGTTCCGAAGGGATGAGATTGATGCACTCCTTTTGCCGCCAGCGGGTGTTATCAAGCGCCTGGTCCAGCAGGGAACGGGCTTTGGTTACACATGTTGCTTCAACGGGCGTTTGTTTTTCCGAATGAATCTGGTCCCAGGGGATGGCCCGGGCATAGGGCGGTGCTTCACTCCGCATGTGAAAGGGTACGACCACCGCAGGTATGCGCCGGCCCCTCATTTCAATTTCCAGGGTGTCACCTTCAAATATATCACTGTTCAGGAGCGCCAGGCATATCCCCCGGAGACTGTGGTCGTCTGTGAGTGCGGACGCAATGCCCTCACCCCGGGTGTGCCAGTAGGGCACCATGGTGCCGCTGGTGATATAGCCCGCAGGCCTGTCCTCTTGAAATATTTTGTATCCCGCGCGGGCTACACCCTTGGCTTTGAGCGCCACCGGCATGATCCGCCGGGGCAGATCCGCAATAGAGGAAAAATCGTGGTTGAATATCTTTTTCAGGGCGGCAAACTGCTTTTCAAGGGCGGCCCGGCCGATGAAATCACCTTTGAGGGGTGAGATGCTGACCGCAAACCTGGCAAGGGGCGAGGCAAAAACCGGTATTTCCTTTTGTTCCGGATCTTCACCCAGTTCATGGCCGTAGAGCGGCAGGGCAGCCTCCAGCCTCAGGGTGTCACGGGCGCCCAATCCGATGGGAACGGCACCTTTTTCAATCAAAAGGTCCCACACGTTCAACGCATCCGCATTTTCCATAAAAAGCTCAAAGCAGATGGGTTCCCCGGTGTAGCCCGTACGGGCCAGGAGAATGCCGGTGCCGGCGAGCGTAGCCAGGCTCAGCTTGTTCCTCTGGGGATCGGGGAGGGATCCAGAGTCGATGAGCATGGAAAGTATGTCTTTGGACAGCGGCCCCTGCAGGCTCAGCATGGCTGTTTCAAGGGTCCGGTCAATCAATTCCACGTCGCCCATCTGCCGGGCATGGCTCTGCAAATGGTCCCAGTCCTTTTCCCGGTTGGAGGCATTGACCACCAGGAGATACTCGTCCTCGACAAACCGGTAGAGGTAGGCATCATCCAGGGCACCGCCGTTCTCTTTGGGAATGAGGGTATACTGGCTTTCGCCCACATTCAGTGCATCGGCATTGTTGGAAAGGGCGTGCTGGAGGAAAGGCAGACTGTCCGCCCCACGCACAATAAAGCGCCCCATGTGCGATACATCGAAAAGGCCGGCCTGTTTGCGGGTGGCCAGGTGTTCCTGTACAATGCCGGGCTCGTATTGCACCGGCATTTCCCATCCCCCGAATTCAACGATCTTGGCGCCGAGCGCCACATGGCGGTCAAAAAAAATGGTTCTGGGTAAAGCTTCCATGGCTGACTTTCCCCCTTGATGAGGTTTCATTTCAGTGAACAGTATTATTAGACCTTGCACGGGTCGGAGGCTCCCATATGCGGCGTTACTAAGGATTCGAAGTAAAACCACCACGACTTCACCCTTAGATGCCTTGCCTATGGAAGCCTCCGGTCCGCCCTTTGGGTGAAAATTGATGAGAAAAAAGGTGAATATCTTATCATACTATCGATTATAAATAATCTCATCAATTTTCATGCAAGGGTTAGAGTATGTAGGGTACCTTGAGATTGTAGCTTTTGTAAACCACGAACGTTTCCACGGACTGCACATCCTGCAGGCCTGCCACCTCGTCGGTGTAGAACTCCAACAGGCCGAAGCCCTCTTTCAGCATCACCACCAGGATGAGGTCAAAGCGGCCGGTCACCACGCTGACCGATACCACGCCTTTCAGCCGGCTGAACTCCTCACCTTTGTCGACCAGGTTCATGGTGGAGAGCTTGACGCCCACCATTACCAGACGATGGCCGGGCAGGGCTTCCGGGCTGATGACGCCGGCAATGTCCAGGATACCTTCCTGTTTGAGCTGGTTGACCCGGGTGCGGACGGTGTTTTCTGACAATCCGAGGTCGACGGCGATTTTTTTCAGCGATTTACGCCCGTCCCGCAGGTGTTTGATCAGGTCTATGACGGATTGATCGATTTTCATGAACAGCTCCGCAACCGAATTTTCTTTTCCAATGACAACATTCAAAGCAGGCTATAAAGAACTGACGAAAAAGTCAATAATCTTTATAAAAATTAATAAATAGTTCAAATGACGGCAGAGTATTTATGTAAAAGATCAATAAGGGATTCGAATGTGTGCTTTGACTTGATAAAGTGCTTTGAAAAATACGGATTCATTTTCCTGAAGTATTCGAGGATTCAAGGGACCGCGTGAACTCCCTACCCTGCGACAGATATTGAAGCCAAACCACATTCACGGTATCATCACCATTGTAGGGGTACCCCTTGTGGGTACCCGAAAGACGGTAGGCGATTCGCCTAAAAGGGCAGACACAAGGCCTGCCCCTACAGCCGGATCATGATTACAGGCTAGGGCAAATGAAAAAAGGGCCCAGGAAAAAACGATTCGCTGTTCTCCCTTTCACAGGTTTGTAAAAAGGCTCATCAAATTTCATGCAAGGTACTACGGCAGCAGGCGGCAGGTCGTCTGTCGGCAGCAGGCGGCGATTTCCGTGCCGTCGTTCTGGTGATCCTTTTGCAGGTGGAAGTTGAGCCAGGAGGAGGTTTTGTTCAATTCCCACATGCGGGGTGGCACGCACCCGCTGCACATTTGGCCGGTCCGTTTTTTAGATGCCAGGCGGCTGTGGGCACGGAACCAGACGCAGGGGCGGTCCGGGTTCACTTCGCACATCCCTTTGTGGCTGCCGCCGCAGGCGCCGTTGCGGGTGTGTTTGGGGCAGCCGGATTCAGGGCACAGGAACCCCACGTGCTGGATGGCGCAGTCCCCGCACTGCTGGCACCCGAGCAAAAGGCTTTTTACGGGCTGTTCGGCCAGGTGCATGAGCCCCTGGCCGGTTTTGCTGCGGTCCAGAGCCTTGCAGATGGAACGATAAGTTGGTGCCAGGCGGGCATCGGCGTTGAAGAACAAATTGTGGGCCTGCTGCAGAATGGCGTAGTGTATTTTTTCAAATAGATTCAGCTGTTTGGTGTTCAGGCCGAATACAGGCGAATTGGCCGGGTGGGGCGCCGGGTCCTTAAATGCGTAAAACCCGCCGGGCTGCGGATAGTTGAATTCAGGGAGGAAGGCTTCCCAGTCGTCCTTGATCTCTTCCATGCGTTCCAGGATTAGCCCCACAGGTTCGAAATCACGGTGAATGCCGCCGATATGAACTCCCCGGTAGCCCAGCCCCCTCAAAACTGCACCCAGGCGGGCTGCCCGTTCGATGGCCGCCTTTTGGCCGGACGGCTTGTCCTGCCACTCTTGCTGCACGGTCTGCAGCAGTTCGTCGGTCACCACCGCGCCCGGCACGCGCCCTTTGTTCATGATGGCCGCCGCCCCGGGAGAGAGCACATACACGGAACCCAAGGTGGGAATATCGATCCCCATGTGCTGTTGAACATGAATCAACTCGTGGAATTTGGCGGCGTCGTAACCCAGTTGGGTGATGACGAACCGGGCGCCGGCTGCCACTTTCCGGCTCATTTTGGCGTACTGGGCAACACACTCCCCTTCTGTGGCTTTAAAGGGCGAGACCGCGCAGCCGGAAAAAAAGCCGTCTGGATCGCCGGCAGCGCGGATGCGTTTGCTGATCAGTGTGAAAAGGATCTGCAGGTTGACGGAGTCCAGGTCGAACACCGGGGCGCCCTGGCCGCCGAAGCCCTGGCCGGAATAATCGCCGGTAAGGGCCAGAATGTTTTTCATGCCGATCATGGCGAGTTGCAGCGCCCGGCTTTCCATGCCCACGCGATTCGTGTCCCGGCAGGTGAAGTGAACAATGACATCCATACCTATGGAAAAAATCCGGTAGCCGATGGCATCAGGGCTCAATGAAGGATTACCGCCGGGATTGTCGGTAATGGAAACCGCGGAGATGCGGCCGTCGCTGAAAGCGTCTTTGGCAATGCCGATGACGGTGTCCACCGATCTGCCGGTGGATTCCCTTCCGGGCACCAGCTCCAGGGTGACGACAAATTGTTCCGGGTCAAGAAGATCGGTTTGAAAAACACGCAGCATGCAGGAACCTCCGGTTCATTAGAGACGACCAGCCTACAGATGCTATAACGCAATGTGATCGACCGTATCAAGTCCTTAGATGCGTTCCCTGGGCTGTTTCAATTTTAGATGCGGGATTGTCATGGTATTTGCTGATATGTTTATTACATATTGTTCCAGAAAGAATCTGAAGTTCTCCGGTGTTCCCGCAGGGTAAACAACATGGCAAAATAGACGCCATCCTTTCGTTATATTAATTTGCCAGGTTGTTTATGCAACTATGGGGTTCACTCTGCCGAAAGGTACAAGCTGGCAGCATTCGACAAGCTTCCTGCCCTGTCCAGGCTGCTGTTTTTTACTTGACTCCAAGGGGTGCTTCTCTATAGTCTTTCCCCTAAAATAAAGGTCAATATAAATTATCACAAAGGAGATTGAAAAAATGACGACAAGCGAAGCAACGGAGAAAAAACCTCTCTGGCTGTTGATCGAGCAGCAGATCCTTGCGGCTGACGCACAGGATCTAACCGGAGGCAACCTGGAAGCCTCGATTAAACGCATGGCAAGCGAGCTGGACGATTCAGGCCACAAGGTCTCGGGTTACGGGGGTAACCTGCTGAAGCTGCGGTGGGCCGTCGATGATGCCGCTAAAGCCGGCAAACCCCTTCTGAAGGATGTCAATGCCGCCATCTCCGCGCTGACCCTGGAGGACGCATCTGATGCATATGCGGCAACCACGAAGATTTTGAGCAATCTCGGGGACACCTGGCCCAAACTCAAAAGCGCTGAATGCAGAACAGATGTGATTCAGATGGTCGAGCAGGCGCGACTGGATCTCTTGATTGCCAAGGCCAAAGAGCTGTCCGGTGACGAAGGCATCCGGTACCTCATCAGGGAGAAAGTGGTTGACGAGGTGATTGTCGAGGCCCTGGAGCTCACCGATGAGCAACTGGCAGAGGTGCATGCTGCCATCGCCGCGGAAAAAGCCGAAAGGGATAGGGTGGCCGGGCTGCTCGAGAAGGTGGCCGATAAGTCCAAGGAAGAACAGGTCAAGTACCTTTTTGACAATAATGTCACCGAAGCACTGATCACCGAGATGGCCGAGGTCGACCAGGGTGTGATCGATGCCGTCAAGAAGGCCATGGAAGAGGAGCTCAATGAGAAACAGCGGTTGGCCGAAGAGGAGGCTGCCCGCAAGAAAGCTGAGGCCGAAGGGCCCTCCCTGGAAGATATCCCGGCGGACGATCTGCTCGATCTCATTGAATCGGTTCGCGAAATCATGGAATTCAGCGATGTGGAGAAGGAAATCAGGACGATGTGTGAGCAGAGCGCCATACCGAAGGCCCTCGTGGATATTGCCGTCTCAGATCCCGACAAGCTGGACGAGCTCGAAAAGCAGACCGAAGGTTAAACCAAAACCGTTAAAATGAAAAACCTTTAATCACGAAATTACGAAAGGATGAAACCACGAAACAGGCGACACGCCTTCGTGCTTTCTGGACCACAATAGCGAGCGCATCTAAATAGATAGAATACCTTTCGGTCGAAGATTCCTCGCGGTTTACCGCGAGGAATCTCCCTACACTGTTGATGATGTATCCACGTTGGGTGGCAATTGATCTGTAGGGTGGCCCGGGTATTGGGGGGGGCCTGATGGAACTGCGTCGCAAGCTGCTGCGGGCTTGTCTGTATGTGGATTACGGCCTTCGTCGGCTCACGGGCAGTGGGTCCTTCGGGCCGCGGCGGGCCGTGCCGGTAACCGAAAACCCGCCGGGGATCATCGCCGGCACCCTGCAGCAGGCCCTCTGGCGCCACTACGTCGAGCAGTTCAACGAGGCCGCCTGCTCGGTGGCCACGGTGGCCACGGTGATTAACGCCCTGCGGTCCGTGGGCGGCAGCGGCTCGCGGCCCGTGCGGCAGACCGAAATCCTGGACCGGGTGACCGCCGGCCACTGGAAGGCGCGTATGGGTCCCGGGGGGCACAACGGGCGCCGCGGCCTACCACTGGCGCTGTTGGGCGAAGTGGTGCGCTGCGCTCTTGCGGCCTACAACATTCGGACCGCCGGGGTGGAGACGGTTGCAGCCCCACGCCGGCCCGGGCCGGCCCAAAGCGTACGCCGGCGTCTGTGCCAGCGTTTGCACGGCTTTCAGACCGCCGGCAGCGGGCTGATCATCGCCCACTTCGACCAGGGGGTCTTCCTGCCTACACTCAACATCCCCCACATCTCACCGGTGGGCGCCTTCGATCCGCACGGCGGACAGGTCACCGTGCTGGACGTGGACGCCGAAGTGGCCAATCCCTACCGCATCGACTTCGATACCTTCTACCGTGGCCTGGCCAGCAACTACCATCATATTCTGCGCCCCTTCGGCTACACCGGGGGCGGGTATATTTACATCCGTCTGGAACGTTCGATGGGTTAATGGTCTTACGCTGTTTACTGGCTGGTTAAGAGAGTGGCGATAGGGTTGGGCACTTCCATCCATTAAAACATCTCAAATTGAAAATTACCACACCACAATATGTAGATTTATCTCTTTTTATTACAAGAGTCTACCTTCATAAAGTCCAAACTTGGGCTCATGTTCTGAATTTGATGTACTCTTTACCGGTGTTGACCATAGTAATATTTATTTTTGCGTATGCAATCTTTAGGATTGGGATATAGGTTCAGCTTTGAATTGGAATGACGTAAAACAGAACGGCGAAGAAGTGAAGAATACTTCCGGTCAGCACAAAAAGGTGCCATATCGCATGGTGGAACTTTAATTTATTCCAGCCGTAGATTAGAATGCCTATCGTGTAAGCCAGTCCGCCTAAAATGAGAAAAACAATGCCGCCGGTAGCAAGGGATACGATCAGTGGCTTAATCGCCACCATGATAGCCCAGCCCATGCCGATATACAAACCCAGAGACACTGCTCGCCATCGTTTCATAAAAGACAACTGAAACACCACTCCGAGAAGAGCAAAGCCCCAAATCACCCCAAAGAGCCACCAGCCTAATGGACCGCCGCGAAGGCTCACCAGTGTAAATGGTGTATACGTTCCTGCAATGAAAAGGTATATGGCAGAATGATCCAAGACCTGTAAAATTCTTTTTGCACGAGGATATTGAATGCTGTGGTAAAGTGTTGATGCTGTGTATAGAAGGATCATTGTCGTACCGTAAATAGTGACGCTGACGATATGCCAGGCATTACCGTAGACGCCTGCAAATGTAGTTAGAATTCCCAATGCGGCGATCGCCAGTATGATACCGATCCCGTGTGTGATGCTATTCGCGATCTCCTCGCCGAGGCTATAATAATTTAAACTTGTTTCCATGTGTGCTATTTCCTTAATCCCCTTCCTTCTGAATAAAATCGACGTTCGGTATTTATGCATAGCCGTTTCGAGGTGCAATACTTTTCTTGTGCTTTACATTTTTTTTACAATATCGAGGACAGTCCTGGGAAACGCGGGCTATCCCAGCATTTTTTCAGCGGCTTCGTTGCCATCGGCAAAAAAACTGTCCAGGTTATTTATATAGTAGGCGTCGGGAGCCAATTGAAATTATATTTTCAGTTTTTCCTCAAGCCTCATTAACCTTTTTTCAGTCTTTCTTTTTCTCTGTATATTTCCTTATTCTGCGCCATTATTTGTTACCTATTTGGATAATTCGTAGGTCTTGCCTGTCTCCAGCATTGCCCTGAAATTCTCTTTTTTAGCCGCTGCCGGAAGACCGCAGGCTGTGGAAAGGATGTGGCCGCCGTCTCCACCGATTTCATCGATGAGTTTTTTGCAATAGGTGGCCACTTCCTCGGGTTTTCCAAGGGACATAAGCGCGGGATGAATATCGCTTGCAATGCACATGTGGTCGCGTAGCTGTTCTTTTGCTGCAAAGATGTCGGTGGTGCCGTCCAGTTCGATCATAGCCGATTTTCGGGGCAATTGTTTGAAATAATGTATATTTTTATCCCAGCACGTATCCAGGTGGAAGGTACACATGATTCCTTTGGAATGGAACGCATCTACAATCTGCCGGGTATAGGGCCACCAAAATTTTTCAAAAATTCTCAAGGGGTAGATAGCCCCGCCGGCTCTTTCTTCGATCACCTTGGTGATCTTAAGGTCGGCCATTTCGCAAAGCGTAAGACCGAACTCGATGAACTCCTCAGTCATTTTTCTAAGTGCTTTTTCCACCATCTCGGGCCGATAAAACAGGTCTTCGGTAAATTTTACCATGGAGCGGGCCAGGGACAAGGTGAAAAACGGATGGTTGTTGGGTTGCGCGTAGAACACAAAAGCACCTCTTTTCTGATACTCGGCAATGCCCCGCAATGTACCGTTTATCACCTCACCGTAGACTGTATCGTATTCTTCCCTGGTTTTGATGTTTGATACTCTATAGATGAGATGCTCGGCTACAAAATTCATCCAGCCGATTTCAGCGATGATTTCATAATCTTCATATTGGGTCCACTCGCCTTCGAGGAACTGGGTTTCCGGTGACCTTTCAGTAGGTTTGACCACCTTGTTCCCTCCGAGCATGAACGTATCGGTGGTCAAGGCAGGGTTCACCAGATCCCATCCGCCATACTCATCAAAGAGCTTGAGTTCCACGTCCTGCTCGGCATCAAAACCCTGATGCACGACTTCCCAGATTTTCTCATCGGTAAGCGCGGCAGCTGCCGAAGTGGTGACATCCGGCCAGATTGGCACGCGGTCGGGTTTTTCAAGGTTGATGGCGCATTCTACTCTTTCTATTGAGTTCATGGTTTCTTTGCGCATGGTCGTTCCTCCATAATCTGAAATGTTAGTTTCCTTTTGAGCAACCTTGGTTTAGCATTTTAAGCTGGCTGCAAAGGCCTCTCGATACAAATTCTGAATGGTATTATTGTCAACTCCATACACGATGACATTAATGGTTAATTCCGCTTGTTTAAGGCTGCCGGCCATCGTCCCCTTAAAATGCGCATCGGTCGTAAAGGATGTAACGCTGAACATGAGATGGCCTTTATCCCGGGTGCTTACAAGTCCTTTTATGTGACCGATCAGCAGGCATCCATTGCGCTTTAACGATTTTGTCAGGTCGTCCAGGAATGTATCCAGTCTCGCCTGAAGTTTTATTGCGGAAATGGGACTGCTGAAGGTCAGGTGCTCTTTATCGGCAAATACTGTGGGGTCACTATGATTACAGTTGTTGGTCATGATAAATCATCCAGAAAAGAATTCAGGTTTGTCCCCACTTCTGCAGATACCGTGCTGATTTTGGCCTCCGGGTTCAGGCATTCGATACTGTGGGTGACATGTTCCAGGGTTTTTTCCTGCACCTGGTCGATCTTGTTCACGACCACAGTATGGGCGGCTTCAATCTGGGCGGTTAACAGGGGCTCTATCACTTCCATCAACATCTCAAAGCGGAATGCATCCACAAGGGTAAGTATTTTAATGCTCTCAACCTTCGGTTGATACTTGTTCACATTGGTCAGGATATCGCCCGGCCGGGCAACGCCGGTGGCCTCGAGGATAACAAGATCGGGTTGATAGTGCAGTTCAATTTTTTCCAATGTTTCAATGAGCCCGGTGGAAAGGGTACAACATATACAGCCACCGAACAGTTCCTGCACATGCAGCTCTTCACGGTTGAGATAGTCCCCGTCAACCCCTATTTCACCTATCTCATTTTCAATAATGGCTATCTTCAGGGAGGCTGCACTCAACCGCTTTGCAATCTGCAGCAGCAGCGTGGTCTTGCCTGAGCCGAGAAAGCCAGCCATGATCAAAAGTTTCATGAAGACCTTGCAGGATTCTTTGCATGCATTGTTTTAAGGCAGTAAGACACGCCCTCCATGGCATCGATGGTTTGAAAGTCAGCACCGATGTGCTCTTTAAGCATGGTGGTCGTCACGCCACCACCCACCATTAGTTTGAAGGAATCGCGCATGTTTTCATCTTCCAGTATATCCGTTGTCTCCTTCATGCTGGCAAATGCCGTGGTAATCAGGGCTGAGAAACCGACCAGATCGGGCGTTACTTCTTTGACCTTCTCGACAACTAAAGAGGGCTCAACATCCACGCCCAGGTTATGAACCTCAAAACCCTGACCTTCCAAAAGCGTTGCAAAGATGTCCTTGCCCAGATCATGGATATCGCCCCTTGGCGTGGCCAGCACGATTGTGCCAATGGGCTCAGGGGGCCGGACCTTATCCAGGTGTGGTTTCAGCATGCCTATCACTTCTTTAAATATTTCTGCTGATAGCATCATTTCGGCTAAAAACAGGGAACCATCCTGGAACCGATCGCCAACAACAGTCATGGCAAGGCGTGCATCCTCAAGCAATTTTGTTGCATCATCGCCCTGTGTGATCCTTGTGCTAATCGTCTCAACAATCTCATCCTTTTTTAGTTCTACAAAACCTGCGGATAAATCTTCCAACATATCCAAGCCTCCTTATCCATTAATATCGATGATCAATTTTAATAAGTCTGAAAAAATATTTCCTCTCCCGGTTCAGCAACCATGAACTCAGAATCCCATTCACCATTAATCATCTTTTTAATTAGTCGATTTGAACCGGGTACTTCTCTAAATTTTAGCTCGGCACTTTCGGCCTCTTGGCCGGCAAGAGCGCGATACTCGTCCATTTTGTAATTTCCGGTATTTATCAGCGTTACATGTGTATAGTTTTTAAACATCATATTTCTGATCTCTATCGCCCTTTTTCCCCCATAACGCTCTTCAAGAATCGTAAGTTCCTCCTTTCCCGCCTTGATCCACCCTTTGGTTAGATAGAATGTCCCCGGATCCTTGAAAAGTCTTTGGAGACGTTCTTCATTGGAGCCCAGGAAAAGAGAGATACAATCATCCACCTTGGGGATGACCAGTCGGCAGGTTTTTGAGGAAAGCCCGATAACGGAATTTGAACAGAGACCGTAGCCTAAAAGAATATTTTCGACCCCATTGACTTTATCAATCTTCGCCTGAAGAGTGGTCCTCAATTTTTGGGGAAGATTATGTAACCCGAATTCAAGCTCTGTGATTTGATTTTTAGGAATACCCAGGTGGATGAGTTCTTCGGCTACAGTTGCACAGGCAATGATGTGCGTGTTACTCTCTGAGATGCAAACCATCTATTCCTCCGTAAACTCCGAAATTTTGCTGCCTAAACCCTACGTAGGTCTTCTGACTGGGGTAGCACCAATCATTATGCCCAAGTTTGCATGGGTTCCCAGGCCATGGTGTCACGAAATCCTGTTCCGGATTTTAAAAACGGGGTTCGGCACCCGTAAATAATAGCTACTCTTTTAATACTGCCTTGCATATCAAGCTCCCTGTCTGCAGGTTTTTAAGTATCTGTTTGTTAAAATCACATCATGTTTGTGCATGATTTTGGTATTAAGCGCACGTTTTAGCAGGGATAAATCCCTGCGCTACAGAGCCATTGGCTTTATGCCATGTAGTTCAGGGCTTCAGCCCTGCGCGCACTTGATAATTGGGCGTTGGATATTGATTATTGGAAATTCCATTCCGGTTCATCCGGAATGGGTAGTTGTTATCCTCCCCCAATCGGCATCTTTGGGCCCATAGTGATTTTACGGCGCTTCCAGAAGACCTGCTTCTATCATCCAGGCGTGACAGTCTGCCAGCATATCTTCGAGAGAAACAGTGCGATACCCCAACTCTTTGACTGCTTTCTGAGAACTGCACAGCAGTTCACTGGATGTCAGACAGGCCGTTTCAGGTGTCAAATCCGGTTCCTTGCGTGTAAAACAAGACCCCCAGTAGGAGAGGCGGCCGACCAGTTTCATTAAAAACGCGGGTGTCGGCCGGCCCGGGACTTTGCGATTCATCAGCTTGCCGATCTGCTGCACCATTTCAAAAAAAGTGGCGTCAGCGCCGCCTAAAAGATAATTGGCACCGCTGGTTCCTTTTTCTGCTGCCAGGATATGCGCGCGCGCCACTTCGCGGGAATGGCAAAAAGAGGCTTTGCCCGGGGGCGCTCCCGGCAGGCGTCCCTTTTCAACCAGCAAAAAAATTCGTGACCATCCGGAGGTGTCGAAGGGACCTATTATATTAGCCGGGTTGAGAATGACCGCCTTGAGCCCTTTTTTAATCCCCTTGTGCACTTCAATCTCAGACAGTCGCTTGGTTCGAAAATAGTTTATTGAAGCGCCTGCGGCCGTGGACCGGGTATCCTCTGTAATCCGTTCAGGCTGGAAGCCGTAGGCGGCGATGCTGGATGTATGCACAAGGCAGCGGGCGTTGCGTTTTAATGCGGCAGCCACAATGTTTCCCGTTCCTCCGACGTTAACCCTGGTCTGTAGCCTGTCTCCGAGGCGCCAGTGGTTGGTATTGCCGGCAAGATGAAATACGGCATCCACATTTTCCGGCATGGCCTTTACACACGCAGCGGCGTTTGTGATATCCCCTTGCACCAATTTAACATTCCGGGATGTAAAACGGCTCAGGTTTGCGGTTTGCAGGTCAAACACGGTTACATCCCAACTGCCGGAAATAAGCTCCTCAATGAGATTGATACCCAGAAAACCTGCTCCGCCGGTGACGAATGCTGTTTTAACCTTTGAATTCCGGTTTGCGTCCTGATAAGAATGCATCGACTCCCTCCCTGGCATCAAATGTGACGATATTTTTCCCGAAAGCTTCCTGCTCCAGAGCGAGTCCTTTGTCGAACCCGCTGTACAACCCTTCATGAACACATTTTTTAATCCATCCGATGGCCCCGGTTGCCTGGAGGGCAAGTCTCCGGGCATAGTCAAAGGATTTTTCATAAAGCTGCGACCGTTCATAAACAGCGTTGACAAGACCGATTTCAAGGGCTTCATCCGTCGTGATCTGGAGGCCTTTGAACATCATTTCAATGGCTTTTGTTTTCCCCACCACAAGGGGCAAACGTTGGGTTCCGCCAAAAGCAGGTATCATGCCCAGTCGTACTTCCGGAAGCCCGATGCGGCCGCAATCTTCACCCATGAAACGAAAGTCGCATGTCAGGGCGAGTTCTAAGCCGCCGCCAAGGGCATGTCCATCTATCGCTGCCACGGTGGGGAGGGCCAGTGCCTCAAACCGGTTAAGCACCGCATG
>JAOZRT010000009.1:19474-38209 GCA_029940035.1 Desulfobacterales bacterium | reverse complement strand
CCGGGTTGATACGCCGGAAAAGTTCGATGGCGTCGATGTGCCAGCACCACCACAAATTTCTGGCCAGGGTATCTAGAAACTTGAGCGGTTCCGGTATGGCCGGAAAGACTTGATACGTTTGCAAACCGTTCATAAAAAATTGTCCTGTGTTGTTGGCATCACATGGGGAAAACAGCCCTATTTTATACTGCAGTTTTAAAAATTGCAAAAAAATAAACGAATTGAAAGCCTCTGCATAGATTCGGCACCGCACCAGCTGCGCATATTCTTAGCAATATGGCGATTTAAAAAAATGATCGATACCGCATATTGACCTGAAGTTCAATCATGACGACCGGTATAAAACGATTTACTCAACGGTCAAGGATTGCCCACACCCTAAGAAGTTCACTGACGCCCCAGGCCTGGGCATCACAACCCCGTTGTTTGTGGGGTGCATCGCCATCCAGGATTTCCGGCACATGTCCCACACAACCATTGTTGATCAGGAGGGTGCTGCTGGCCAGCCAGGCAAGGGCTGTTTCCCGGGATGCTTGTCCATAAACCCTGAACCAGGCCTCACAATAGGAAGGAAACAACCAGGTCCAGGCCGTACCGTTGTGATAAGCGGGTTTTCTGCTTGAATCTTCGTCGCCTTCATACCGTCCCCGATAGGGTGCTTCCGGCGTATTGACCAACTGTCCGTTGTGAACGATTTCCAGCGGCGGTTCCATTTTTTGATCGTCAAGGCTGCGGATGGCGCCCGGGACGAGTAAGCGTTCACAGGCGTTGAGTATGCTTTTTTGGAGACCCCGATCAGGGAGGGTATTCAGGGTAATGGTCAACAGTTGGTTGGGTCTGAGAGCGTTGTCGGGAATCGCCTGCTCTGCAGAAATTCCGGGCGACGCGTGGAGGCAATCGGAGAGGTAATCACCATCCGGCAGGTAGAAGCGGCTTGAAATAGCCTGCTCAACCCGTTCGGCAAGGTGATGCCACTCGGCAGAACCCCCGCGGTTGTCGATTCGCGACAGCAGTTCAAGGGCTGCGTGCCAGAGGGCCTGAATCTCGATGGGATAGCCTTGACGCGGTGTTCCCGCCGGATGGTTGGTGTCCATCCAGGTGAAGTGGGCCGGACTGAAAATCAGGCATGATTGCGGATCCATCCGGATATGGTTGGGTGTTCCGGCCATCAACGACCGGGCCATGGAGATAAGTATGTCACGCAAGGTCCGCCCCCCGCAGTCCATATCAAAAAGCGCATCGCTTTTTTCGGTTCGGGCGAGATCCGCGCAGACCGTGTATAGCCACAATGGCGCATCCGATGTGTCGCGATTACCAATGTCCGCTCCGTGGATCATATTGGGGATGGTGCCGTCTTTTTCAAACCTGGCGAACTGTTTGACCATGGACCGTGCATCGTCTGTTTTACCGGCGGCGACCAGGCCCCTGGTGACGATCAACGTATCCCGCCCCCAATCGAGAAACCAGGGGTACCCCGCTATAACCGTACGCAGGCCGTCTCTTTTTACGATATATTGATCCAGAGCGAGGCGCATGGCTTCTGGAATGGTTTTGTGCGCCCGTTTGTTGACAAAGCGCCCTGTATTGTTGTCCACAAGAGGGTCTGGATCTGTGCCGCCATTTTCTTCCCGGGAGCCGGGAACCCAGGCGCTCATCACCTGGGTTTCACCGCCCAGCAGCCCGGCGGTAAAGAAACCGGGGCTGAAAAGATCTGAATCAGGATCCAGTCCGCGCTCGGCCTCGAGCGGGCGATGCACCATGTACTGCCATTCCGGCTGAGAGACAAAGCCTCCTTTTGACGCAAAAACATGCAATGCGTATCCAGGGCCGGGATGAAATAAAAACCCGTTTTTGGATGGGGACACACTGTTTTTCCAATGATATTCCGGCCCGGTAAAAGCCTTGGTGGTATCGTGAAAATTTCTGTCTTCAATGTCCGGACGCAGGATCAGGGTGACGGGCTTGTGATCGGAAAGCCGCCCGTTGTGATTGCCCGCCGGGTGCCGGTAGAGTTTCAGGCGGGTCAGGTTTTTACCGGCCTCCATTTCAAGGCACAGGGTAAGCCGGATGTGTTCGCCGTGGCCGGTGGGAATTTTGTGCTCCCAGCAACCCATGGAGGAATAATCAAAGCCGAAACATTCAAGGGTTTCCGGCCCGATTTCCTGTGAATATCCTTGAAAAACGGTCCAACCCCTGCACCGCGTCAGCAGAACCCGGCGGTCTTCCGGATAGTGCGCGTTTAGGTTGGCTGCCAGAAAAGCATCATACCGGCTGTTCAGATTGCCCCAGGCCACGTTCGACCGCATCATGGACCCTTGTCCATTTGTCCCGAGCATAAGCATTGTTTTTTCCATACCGTTTTTTGGTTGGAAGGCTGTTTTTACACGCGCGTTTTCAGGCTTTGCGAGGTACAGGAGCGAAGCCTCCCGGTGCTCGCAGCCGTCCGGGCCGTAAAGGGCAAGAGAAAACCGGTGTCGACTAGGGTGCCGGGGTGTGTTCATGGGGGCAACCAGGGCAAAATACAAGTCGGACGAGCCCTGGACACTTTTTTCCGCGGCTATGACATCGTCCTGGAGGCGTATCACACAATGGAAGGGAAAGGGCGCCCTGACCAGCAAAAAATACTTTGGCGGCACCATGACTTCCCGGCGAATGTCCTGGGGCCACTGCCAGACAATGGCCCTGGATTCATCGCTATGGGGATTCATGTTTCGACAAAACACCAGTGGATCGTTCCTGAGCTGGATTGCCTGGAGATCGAGATCCACACCCTTGAGGTTCGCGGTTCCCCGGTATACCTTGTATATTTCCAGGAGTTTTGTGCGCAGCCTTTGATGGGTGACCTGTGGGGGCTCTTGAAAGCGATCTTGCGCTTCATCTACCAGCAGCTGCAGGTCTTGAGGATCCTTCGTCAGGCAAAGGGCCTCTCCGGGAGCCAGATCGATGCCTAACCCGGAAGCCGATCTCTGGAGCCTTTTTTTATGCCCGCTCAAAAGATCGTAAGTATATTCCGGCCAATCGCCAGGGTCGTCATCCCAGCGGATTAGGGTAGGGGTTTCAGTCTCCAGATTTATCAGCACGAGTAGTTTTTTCCCTGTATCTGAATCCACACGACGCAGGCCGATGCCGTTTCCGTCGTGCGTCTGCAGCAATTTCAGACGGGCGTTCTGAAAGAATGCCGGATGGTTTTTCAGAAGCCGGGTCAACCGGGCTATGTGCTCCACCTGGTTGTCGGGGGCCCCCCAGTTAAGGGACGGGGCATCGTGAACATTAATTTTCTCTGAGGCAAACCATTCAACACCGTTGGCAAACCCGAAACCGCCCTGGAAGGAGAGCAGGGCACAGAGCGAGGTGCGCATGCGCGCATACGTCATGGAGGTTGCCGCCAGCCGGTTGTTGTCATGGGTTTCGGCAAAATGAACGGTCGGTCCCTCGCTAAGAGAAATGTCTGTGGCTTCCGCTAGATAGGTTTCAATCTGTTTGCGGGAGTAGTTTTGAAACAGTTCGGAATAGGCCCAGTTGAAGTTTGCCTTGCCGAGCAACTCCCGGGTGACGCTGATTTTTCCACCCAGGCCTTCCAGTAAAAATACCGTATCGGGAAACTGGTTGCGGACACGGGCGATGATGTATTGCCAGGCAGGTATGGGGATCATATATCCCGCATCACATCGAAACCCATCTACCCCCCGGTTGCACCAGGTTAAAAACATATCAGCCATGTACTGCCAGAGTTCTTTATGGGTGTAGTCGAGCCGGGTTAGATCGGCCCAGGTAACCCCCCAGGCCCCCGGGACTTCGATTGCTCCTTCCGGGCTGCGGGCCAACCATTGTGGGTGCGTGGCGTGGAGGCTGGCGGCCCATCCGGTGTGGTTGATGGCGATATCAAGGAAAATTTTGGCGTTGCGCGCATGCACGGCGTCCACCAACTCGAGGAACTGTTCCAGAGGTGTTGCCCTGGGGTCGAATTCGGCCAGTGCGGGATCGACGGCGATAAAACTCAGCGCGGCATACGGGCTTCCGAAACGACCCATGCGGGCATAGATTGTTGGCGTCGGATGAATGGGAAGGAGCTGTAAAATCCGGCACCCGAGGGTTCCGATGATAAAATCCAGGTCTGCAATCAGGTTTCTGAAGGTTCCCGAGGGCGGAATGATGGTATAACCGGCATTATCCATTGCCTCCATGCTGTCTGCATGCAGGCGGTCAACAGAGGGATGGCCGGACTTGTTGGGCCCGAATTGGCGGACAAAGGCGTTGTAAATGGTGTTGCCGCAGCAGGTTTCGGCGGGCTCGACGTTGATGGTCAGGTTTCCACCGGATGGCCACAGGGGTTCTTCGGCATTTTCCGGCAGAAAAAAGCATTTGGCTTCAAATTGACCGACTTCGGCCAGCCCCAGCAGGATTGAAAAACAACCGGGAGCGTCCTTTTGCATGGGAAAATCGAACCAGTCCCGGCCCAGCATCGGCGTGTTGTCATCCACATGTTGGATGCGTTCTGTACGTGCAATCGCGGCATGGCCGATGTTGGTTCGAACCCAGGCCTGGCCGTTATCTGCCGGGTTCGGTTCGGTTTGCAGGATAATTTCCAGCGTATCTCCCTGAACTTTACAGATGTGGATTCCGGGTGTTGGTGTCTGGGTGAGATGGGGTTCAAGGTTCATAAGGCCTGATTTGCATAGCGTTTGGCAGAAAAACGTTCCCAATGGCAGTCCGGATATTGAAGGGGAACATGTTTATGGCAACCGGTATAATGTCGGATTCAACGCATTGTCAATAACCATAAGGCCTTTTAACAGTTTTGCAGTGCTTTGAAACCAGGCAGCGAAACGTGCGAATTGTTTCACATGGGGCAGACCGACAGAACCGGACATGGTGATTGGCGGGATACCCTGTCTGTGGTGGAACCGGCCAAAAGGGTCTCGATGAGGTTGTGGCCCCGAATACCCAGCACGATAAGATCCATGTGATTGAACAGGGCGTATTTGGTAATTTCCTCAAAAGGCTGGCCGGCCAAGAGAACCAGTTTGGGATGGCACCAGTTGTAGGACTCTTCGGGCAGCATTGCCCGCAATTGTTCCCGCTTTTCTTCGTGTTCCGGATTTTCAACATCCATTCCGTTTTCGCCTTTGATCAAGTCCCTGTAATCAGCGGTTTCCATGACATGCACCAGATGGAGTTCAGATTCGAATTCCTGGGCCAGGCTGAGCCCGTATTGAAAAGCCAGGTTGGAATCCTCGGAAAAGTCACATCCCACCAATATCCGTTTGAATCTGGAAACCCGGTTGTTTTCGAGATCGCGGACGATTAAGAAGGGGCAGTCGAGCGACCGCATGAGTCTTCCGGTAACCGACCCGAGGATGATCCGCTTCAGGCCGGAGCGCCCTTGGGTGGCAGACACCACCAGGTCGATGGCGTGTTCGGTGACCATGTTGGCAATTTCATCAGCCGGGTGGCCGACGGAAATCAGCGTTTCCCATTCAACGGGGGCCGTCCGCATGTTGCGCTCGATCTGTTCCCTGGCGAAGGCAACGGTTTTCTCTTGAATCTCGATGGGTACGTACAGCACCTCACCGTAGGCCACGCTGGCGGTCAGATCGACAATGTGGCACACGAATAACCTGGCATTGAACTCCTTGGCCAGGGATACGCCATACGTGATGGCTGTGTTGGAATGGTCGGACAGGTCCGTGGTGCAGAGAATGTTTCTAAAACTGACCTTCATCATGACACCTCCTGCATTAGAAACCGGCAGTTGCTTTTAGACCGGTTGTCATAATTATGTTCCGGTTAAACTTCAGGGGGGGAACCGGAACGTTTTTATGCCAAACGCTATAATGCCAATCTGCGTCAGAAAGGAAATGTGTTGAGCAAGAACCAGGATCGATTCAATTTCCACTGTTACTATAGCATAACCATTTTTACTCAATTTGTCCAGGCCGGCGTCGGGTTGGGCGGTTTAGAAGCAGACATCTTCCTCGATGACGGACCCCTGTTTGATGACCACGGGCGCATCGGTTGCATTGCGGATGGCCACCCTTCCCTTTATTACCACACGGTCCTTAAAAAAGACATCCCCTTTGATCTCAAGGGATTCACATTCCACCAGGCTGGGAACCCCGTGTTTGAAACGCGCGTTGTACATGTCGATTTTTCCGAAAAAGTCCGGATCGAGGGTGATCTGAATGCGGCCCAGGTCTCTGGCGGGGTTTTTCACGACGCTGAAATCAGGGGCCATTTGATAGCAGTCGGACTGTATAGCCAGAAGGTCGTTACATTTTTTTACCGGATAAAACCGTTCGTCCGATATCCGGGTCACGGCGGCATCCTGGAAAAGAGAAATGGCCGACCCCATGGCCGTTTCAATCTGATACACCTGCGGGCTGCTTTCATCGCGGGGATCGACGGTTTTAGGGTTCATGATGATGGGCAGGCGCAGGGCGCCCTGTTTTCGGATGAGTGAAAACAAACGGGGCAGGTTCACCCAAATATTGTTGGTGTTGAAGTATCTGTAGCGCCGGATGTCCTGAAAAGCCTTGAGCTCATTCTCTTGACACTGGGCGATTTCCCTTAAGATGATGCTGCCGTCTTTGTGACGGGCGATGTGCCCCCCCTTGCAATCGGCAGGCGTGCGCCGGGCGACCTCCATCATAAAGGGAAACCCCTGGGAGGAAAAGTATCCCAAAAGGGAAGCATCCAGGGTTGCACCGAGGTTGTCTGAATTGGAAATAAACGCGTACTCAATGCCGTGTTCCATCAGTTTTTCAAGCAGGCCCGAAGCATATAAGGCAATGTATATATCGCCGTGCCCGGGCGGGTTCCACTCCAGCTCCGGATTTTGCGGCCAGCAGGCCGGGCTGAAATCGCCCCGGTCTATTTTAGGGAACTTGTTTTGAACGAAACAAAGCGGCTCTGTTGGGCTGGGTTTGTCGGCAAGGGCCCGTAGCGTATCTTTATGGGTGTTGAAGGAATTCATGAAAACCAGACGGGCCCCCATTTTTTCAGCCTGGCGCAGCTTGATTTCAAGAAACGACAACCCGTCCTTCACTTTAAGGAGGGCTTTGGCCCGGCTCAGGCCCATGCTGGTTCCCAGCCCGCCGTTGAGGACAATGATCGCCGACCGGTTGAGGGCTTTTTGGCCTGCTTCCCTGTACTTTTCAAGGGTGTCAGCGGCCCGAACCTCTTCGGGCGGCATTGGCACGATGTCGCTTTCCAGCATGAGTCCGGTCTCACCAGCCACGACCTGACGATAATAATGGGAAAAGGTTTCGATGACCGCGGGCGCCAGCCCGGCCTTTTCCATTTTTTCGATAAAAGCGGGCAGCTTACTATTTCGGGTAGGCATTGGCATTTCTCCGGTCGGCGAAAAAAAGAATCACGAAAACACGAAACTCAAAAAGCATGAAATA
Source organism: Desulfobacterales bacterium (assembly GCA_029940035.1). Lineage (GTDB taxonomy): Bacteria > Desulfobacterota > Desulfobacteria > Desulfobacterales > B30-G6 > JAJDNW01. Next base: position 30,803 of record JAOZRT010000009.1, on the reverse strand, counting down.
ATAGTTTTTCGTGATTTCGTGATGAAAGTTCTTTTTAATTATCATGTTTAGACAACCGGCTCGATCCATCCCATGGGATCTTCGATTTTGCCGTACTGAATATCCTGGATGGCGTCGAACAGGCGCTGGGCAACCGGTCCGACGTTGCCGTCGCCGATGGGGATAACCTTGTCGCCGTACTTGAGTTCACCCACGGGTGAGACCACGGCCGCCGTTCCAGACCCGAATATTTCGGACAGCTTGCCCGAAGCCTGGGCCTGCATGATTTCATCGATACTGATTTTTCTCTCGGTGACCGTCATGCCCCAGTGCTGGGCCAGCTGAATGACCGAGTTGCGGGTGATCCCGGGCAGGATGCTTCCGCTCAGCATGGGGGTGACGATTTCGTCATCGATAACAAAAAAGATGTTCATGGAACCGACTTCCTCGATATATTTTCGCTCCACGCCGTCCAGCCAGAGGACCTGGGTGTAGCCTTCATCATGGGCCTTGTCCCCGGCCAGCAGGCTGGCCGCGTAATTACCCGCTGTTTTGGCTTCGCCGACCCCGCCCCTGACAGCCCGTACATGATCTTTGGAAACCAGGATTTTAACCGGGTTGAACCCCTCGGGGTAATAGGCGCCCACGGGTGATAAAATGATAAAAAACCGGTAGGTAAAAGATGCACGCACCCCCAGGAAGGGGTCAGTGGCCACAATGGTGGGCCGGATATAGAGGCTGGTCCCCGGCTGGCTGGGCACCCAGTCCTTTTCAACGGTCAAAAGCTGTTTGAGCGCATCCAGGGCAAAGGCCTCGTCATGCGCGGCAATGCAGAGCAGCCGGGAAGAGCGATTCAAGCGTTTGAAGTTGTCTTTGGGCCTGAAAAGCTGAACGCTGCCTGCATCGGTGCGGTAGGCCTTCAGGCCTTCAAATACGGCCTGCCCGTAGTGCAGCACCATGGTGGAGGGGTCCATGGGAATGGAGGCATAGGGCTCGATTCTGGGATTGTGCCACCCCTTTTCAACACTGTAGTCCATGTTGAACATATGGTCGGTGAATATGGTGCCAAAGCCGAGGTTGGTCTCATCCGGTTTGGGTTTCAATGTCTGGGATTGGGTCACGGTTATTTGCATCATATCCTCCTTGTGGTTGTTGGTGGAGCACAACTATCAAAATAGGTGCCGGGCCGGTATGGCGTCAGAGAAAAAAGATGTCTTGGGTCGCGGCAATATAAAAATCAGTATATTGAGAAAGATGAATCACCATCGAAAATATGCAGGTGCTCCAGGTTCATGGCAATGTTCATCTGTTCGCCCGGCTGAATGATTCTACGCCCCTCGCTTTTGGCGATAAATTTGACGCCGCTGAAATTCATGTGCATGATGGTTTCCCCGCCGAGCGGCTCTACAACCTCCACAACCCCGTTGATTTTCCACGTGTCGGGATAGGAGTGAATGCCGTTGCTGATGGTGAGGTCTTCGGTTCGAAGCCCCGCGATGACCTCCATCCCGTCCTGGAGCGAATGGCCCGGTTTTTCGGGAATTGGAAGCGAAATTTCGGTATTGAACTGCAGGGTCAATGCGGAACCGCTGGAAACAACGCGGGCCGGAACGAGATTCATGGGCGGGGTTCCTATAAATCCTGCCACAAAGGTATTTTCGGGCTTTTCAAACAAGTCGAGCGGTTTGCCGACCTGCTCGATATTTCCGTCTTTCATGACAACGATACGATCTGCCAGGGTCATGGCCTCCACCTGGTCGTGGGTGACATAGACGATGGTGGACTGCACGTTCTGGTGGAGTCGTTTGATTTCGGTGCGCATCTGGGTGCGCAGTTTGGCGTCCAGGTTTGAAAGTGGCTCGTCGAACAGAAAAACCGAGGGTTTGCGAACGATGGCCCGGCCCATGGCCACCCGTTGCCTTTGGCCTCCGGAAAGTTCGAATGGCTTGCGCAGGAGAAGGTTTTCCAGGCCGAGTATGGCGGCAGCGTCATTGACGCGTTTTTCGATTTCAGGTTTGGGTGTTTTTCGCAGTTTGAGACCGAAAGACATATTGTTGAACACGTTCATGTGCGGATAGAGCGCATAATTCTGAAACACCATGGCCACGCTGCGGTCTTTGGGAGCGACATCGTTGACCATCCGGTCACCAATCTGAATCGTCCCGCTGGTCATCTGCTCCAATCCCGCGATCATTCTCAGCACGGTGGATTTGCCGCACCCGGAAGGTCCTACCAGGACGGCAAATTCCCGATCCTTTATTTCAAGGTCAACACCGTGGACCACTTCGGTTTTTCCAAAGGCTTTAACAACTTTTTCAAGAATCACGGTTGACATCAATAGTCCTTGTCATTGTTGATGGGTAAATTTTTCCGGCTGAAAAAAGCCTGTGCGCTGTAAGTATTCCCCGGCGGCTGTTTAAGCCCGGGACGGGGAATCGGTTCGGCGCCATGCCTTGCACAAGTCTGAAATTGATCATGTTTTATACGGCAAAGTCAAGGTTTCTTTGGTATAAGGGGCGAGCTTTTGTGCTTTTACAAGACGTGTCACTTTCTCGATATCAGGATGGGCCCCATGGCTGATAATAAACCTTGACTCAGGGTACTTTTGAAAATAGTTTAAACGGGTGTGAATATTTCGAAATTTTCTGGTTTGAAACGGTTTCTTATCCATTCTCCCAAGTGAATTTTGAATTCCGGATGCATAAAACAATCAACCAAAGGAGGCGTGAACGATGAAAAAAAGCGGACTTTTTGCAGGATTGGCATTTGTGCTGCTCGTTGTGTTCTGCGCGGGCCAGGTAATGGCAAAACCGGTGACGATTCAATGGTGGCATGCCATGCGAAGCGCACGCGGAGAAGTGTGCAACTACATGATCAAACAGTTTAATGAATCCCAGGATAAGTATGTCGTTGTCGGAACCAACAAAGGCAACTACGATGAAACCGTTAATGCCGGCGTGGCGGCCATCCGGGCAAAAAAGCATCCTCACATTCTCCAGTCATTCGAGGTGGGTACCCAGACCATGATGCTGTCCGGTGCCATCTACCCCGTCCACGAACTGATGAAGGACGCGGGGTACAATGTCAACTGGAAGGACTACCTACAGCCGGTGCTTTCCTACTATATGAATTCGGACGGCAACCTGATGTCCATGCCGTTTAACTCCTCGACCCCGGTCATGTATTACAACGTGGATCTTTTCAAAAAAGCGGGAATTCCCCTGCTGTCCAAGTCAGAGTCGGTGACATGGGACGACATGGCGGAAATTACCGCCAAGCTGGTGAAGTCTGGCGTACCCGGCGGCCTGGTGACAGCCTGGCAGTCCTGGACGCAGATCGAAAACTACAGTGCCATTCACAACATTCCGTTTGCATCCAAGGCCAACGGCTACGAAGGACTGGATTGCGAACTGACGATCAACAACGATAAGGTGGTAAATCATATTGCAAGGTTGAAGTCCTGGATGGCAGACGGGCGGTTTTTTTACGGCGGGCAGAAATACCAGGGGCCCAAAGCCGAATTCCTCGCCCAGAACGCGGGGCTTTACATCGACTCCATCAGCGGCATTGCCAAGCTAAAAAAAGCGGTCAAGGATTTCAAGTGGGATGTCGCCCCCCTGCCGGTGGAGTCCTGGATGAAAGCACCCCAGAACTCCATCATCGGCGGCGCCTCCAACTGGGTTCTCAAGGGACACAGCAAAGAAGAGTATGAAGGTGTGGCGGCCTTCCTGGATTTCCTGGCCACTAACAGGATGCAGGGATTCTGGCACATGCAAACCGGATATTTCCCGATCACATTGACATCCTACAAAAGCCTCAAAGACGTCGGTTACTTCGATGCCAACCCGTTTCAGGAAGTCGGCATCAAGCAGATGACGCGCCGGGAGCCGACCAAGATATCACGCGGTCTGCGCCTGGGGTACTTCATTCAGATCCGCAACATTATCAATGAGGAACTCGAGTTGGTCTGGAATGACAGCAAAACACCCCAGGAAGCGCTGGACAATGCCGTCAAGCGCAGTAATATAAAATTGAGAGAGTTCGAGAAAACCTACAAGTAGAAACCGGAAAAACGCGATGTTGGTGAAAAGCGCAGCGTTCTCAGAATTTTTAGCGGGAACGCTGCGTTTGACTTAGGACGGCATGATAAAGAGATCCATATTCAAATCAAGGCTTCTGCCATATCTGTTGATATTTCCCCAGATATTGGTCACAGTAGCCTTTTTTTACTGGCCCGCCGCCCAGGGACTGATGCAGTCCTTCTTGCTCAGCGATCCCTTCGGGCTGCACAACACCTTTGTCTGGTTTGACAACTTTATTGCGCTATTCAAGGACCCGCTGTATCTCCGTTCTGTGATAACGACGCTTTTATTCAGTGCCGCAACGGCGTTTGTTTCCATATCCATGGGGCTTTTTATCGCCACCATGGCCAACCGGGCCTTTAAAGCCAAAGCCCTGATCCGAACCCTTCTGATCTGGCCCTACGCGGTTGCGCCGGCCATTTCGGGAATCCTGTGGCTGTTTCTGCTGCACCCTTCCTACGGTGTTGTCGCGCTGTCCATCAAGCGCTGGTTCGGGATCGACTGGAACCCCGTACTCCGGGGGGGCGATGCCCTTGTCATGGTTGTGATGGCCAGTGCATGGAAGGAAATTAGTTACAATTTCGTGTTTTTCATGGCCGGTATGCAGTCGATTCCAAAATCGCTCATCGAAGCGGCTGCCATGGACGGGGCCAGCCCGTTCAGGCGGTTTTGGGCCATTACCATGCCGCTGCTGTCACCCACGCTGTTTTTTGTGACGGTCATGAATATTATATACGCATTTTTTGAAACATTCGGTGTGATTCACACGGTGACCCAGGGCGGACCCGGGGGGGCAACCAATACTCTGGTTTACAAGGTTTACCAGGACGGGTTTATCGGGCTGAATCTCGGCTCCTCGGCGGCCCAGTCCATCGTTTTGATGTCCCTGATCATTCTGATAACGGTACTGCAGTTTAAATACGTGGAAAGAAAAGTTCAGTACACGGGCTGATCCAACAGTTGTTCGGTGATCGAACTGGAAGTTAAAGAAGTGTTGCCATGGTAGAAAAAACACCCATATTGGACACCTTCACCTATATTTTTCTGATGCTGGGCATTCTCATCGTCGGTTTTCCCATTATCTACGCCATTATTGCAGCCACACTGTCCATCGAAGATGTATCCCGGGTACCCATGCCGCTTATTCCCGGGGACCAGTTTGTCGTCAACATGCAGACGGCCTGGGAAAAGGGTGATCTGGGAACCCAGCTCGTCAATTCGTTTATCATGGCCGCCGGCATTACCATCGGCAAGATCATTGTATCCATGCTGGGTGCTTTTTCCATTGTCTACTTTGACTACCGGTTCCGGACAGTTGCTTTTGTGACCGTGTTCTGTACCTTGATGCTGCCTGTTGAAGTCAGAATTCTCCCCACCTACGAGATGGCGGCCAACCTGTTCGGCCCGTTTAATTCCTTGTGGTCGGCCCTCCATCTGGACGGTCTTGCCGGCTGGATAGCAGGCCACGACGTTGAAATGAGGCTGGATTTCAGTCTATTGGACAGCTACCAGGGGCTCATCTTGCCCTTGGTGGCATCGGCGACCTGCACCTTTCTGTTCAGGCAATTTTTTCTGACCATTCCTGAAGAGTTGTGTGAAGCGGCAAAGATGGACGGCGCTTCCCCCATGATCTTTTTTAGAAAAATTCTGCTGCCGCTTTCGAAAACTAATATCGCCGCCCTGGTGGTCATCGAGTTTGTTTATGGCTGGAACCAGTATCTATGGCCGCTGTTGATCACGACCAACCCCAAGATGATGACGGCGGTGATTGGTCTGCAGAACCTGATTCCCCAGGCCGACGATCTGCCTTACTGGAATGTCGCCCTGGCCGGGGCGTTGATCGTGATGCTACCGCCGATTCTGGTGGTGCTGCTGATGCAGCGCTGGTTTGTCAAGGGGTTGGTGGATACGGAAAAATAGACGACCCACACCGAGCACATCTTTGGAACAACCATCGACCCGCCGCAACATTCGGATTCGTTATTGCCGCCCAAGTGTTCTTTTCAGCCGGACAAAAGGATGCGAGCCACTTCGGCAAATCCGTGCCCGCCCGGTTCATCGGTTATCCAGGCGGGTTCATGCGCAAGGCGGTCCTTGAAGTCGAGGATGTTGGCAACGCCAACGGAATGGGGAAAAAACGCAAACATGGGGCAGTCGTTGGGCGAATCCCCGGTGAAGATAACCTGGTCTTTACTAGTTTCCAGCGGCAGGGAAAAAATATCCTCAAAGAAAATCTTGGTCATAGTCAGCTTGTCATAATTGCCAAACCAGCCGTTGACATGGATGGAGCTTACCTTGGCCTGGGCGCCGGCCTGTGTGAAAATGCGCACAATTTTGTCGATGGCATCTTGGGGTAAAGGCGGGACATCTTCACAAAAATCGATGGCCAGGTCCGCTTCCCGGTAAACCTGATCGGCAGACACATGTGATCCGGGCACGTTCTTGAGGATATTCCGTTTTAATTGTTCAAGTTTTTGGCGGTCCTCATGCCGTTGGTTTTCCGGGACGAAATACCGGCGCAGCAGTTTTTTTCGGTCTTCATCGTATCGGAAATAGAACGCGCCGTTTTCGCCGACAACACCATCCACCGGCCACATGCGGGCGATGTGGTCGCACCAACCGGCGGGCCTGCCGGTTATGGGAATGACACGAATACCCTTGTTCTGCAGGACCTCCATGGCGGTAAACACGACTGCGGGCAGCCGACCGCTGACGGTGAGGGTGTCGTCGATGTCGGTTAACACGAAACGGATATTTGATTTGCTGCTTTGTGGAAATTGGCGAAATGGTTTCATGAGATTTAACTTTATATTTATACGGAGTTAATAACGACTCAAATAAGAGATAATAGCATAGCCACAGAAACAATAACGTGCAAGCCAAGATATTGTGCTGGGTTACAACGGCGTATTCAGGCTTGTCAAGGAACAAAACCAGAGCCCTTCGGTGGTTCAGAACAAGAATATTCCAGGCGACATACTTTTATGCTAAAAAGATCAATTTGTTATAGGGTTTTTATTTTCGTTTGCTGATATCAGGAAAGGATTGACTTTAAACACGAGTTTGGTTAATGGGGAGCGACAAGGTTGGTTTTCATAAAATCGTTACCAGATTTTATTGGGATAAAGACCTGAAAGCAGGAGGAGAAGCCAAATGCCGGTTCAATTACTCGAGGCTATGGAAAAGGCGATCCAAAAGGTAAAAAATTGGCCCGAAAAATCAGTACAATTGTTCCACCACAACGATTCGGATGGTCTTACCTCAGGCGCCATTCTGACCCGTGCATTTGAACGTAAAGGATTCGAAGTCAAGCGCTACTGTCTGGAAAAACCCTACCCGGCTGTACTGAAAAGGGTATTCGATCAGCAAGGAAAACTGATTGTTTTTACCGATTTTGCGGGGCGCATCGCCCCTTTGATTTCGGATCTGAACAGCGGGAAAAACCTCACCCTGATCCTGGACCATCACAAGGCCAGCCCCTCCACCGACCCAATGGTACACAACCTGGACCCGGAACTTTTCGGTCTGAAAGGTGATCTGGACATTACCGCATCCACCACCTGCTACCTTTTTGCAACCACGCTGGATCATGCCAACCGGGACCTGGCCTACATTGCTACCATCGGGGCGGTGGGCGATCAGTTCTTTTTAGACGGCCGCCTGGCCACCCAGAACCGTGAAGTGGCGCTGGAGACCCAACGGCAGGGTCTTTTGGAGATTAGGGAGCATGAAGCAGGCGAGACGTACATATTGTTAACCCCCAAAGGACCGATTCCCTGTGACGAACTGGGGTTCTACCTGGATACGCTGGGTGCTGCGGGTTACTACCAGAACGGTCCGGACATGGGAATAAACGTTTGCCTGGAAGGGATAACACCGGAATCGGATCAAATGCTGAAAAAGCTGCGCAACATTCAAACCGGAATTTTCAAGGACCAGATCAAAAGAATCCGGCAAGGGAAGATCAAGCACACCGAGCACATTCAGTGGTTTCACGTACAGGAGCGCTTTGACCCCATGGGTGTCAAGATGATCGGGGCATTCTGTGACGCTTATAAGGATACCGAAGGATTTGATCCACGCAAATACATCGCCGGGTTCCAGGTTATCCCCAACAAGATACCCGGTTTTGGTCCCATCACCTTTAACGAAGTAAAAATTTCCATGCGGGCGCCCGTCTTTGTGCAGGAAGAGATCCGGGCCGGGCGGATGCCGGGACTGGACACGTTCCTTCCCGAGGCAACCGGCAATCTCGGGGGTTTTTCCGATGCCTGTCACAGCCTCACCGCCGCGACGACCCTGGCCATCGGCAAAGAGGAAGCACTCATCGCGGAAATGGAAAAAATACTCAACCGCTAAAATGAGAAGCTGTTTAAGCAGGTGTTTTGTGGAAAGCGTTCCTCGGCAGTAAATGCTAATATGTAACCAAACATAAAAAACAAAACAACACGATGAATTCAAGATCTTAGGAATTCATCGAACAAAGGAGACAGCCATGGGAAAGGGGACAGCATTTGGGAAAACAATTTTTATCGGTGACCAGTTTGTTCTACGTGAGGTTCCGGCCATTGTCGCAGCACTGCCGTTTGTAACGGAAGCCGTGGTGGTGCGGACAGACGGCGAGGGGTGGACACTGGAAGACAACCGCATGGAAGTTCCGGGTTACAAGCAGAAAAAAAGCGGTCAGCAGGTGAATTCCATCAATCATATCCTGGAAGTGATGGAGCTCGACGTACAAAAAACACCCATCAAGATCACCTATGGCGGAGATCTTCTTGCCGGCAGCGGCGTGGGTGCCAGTGCGGCCAGCTGCGTCTCGCTGGCCCGGGCCCTCAACGACGAATTCAATCTGAACTATTCCATCGAACAGATCAATCACGTGGGCTGGGAGGGTGAATTCGCCTATCATGGCGTTCCAAGCGGTGTAGACAATACGGCTTCAACGTATGGCGGTTTGATTAAATACTGGATAAAGGACGAGCAAAAACATTTCGAGCAGATCAAGGTGGAAAAGTCCATCCGGCTGGTATTGGGGAACAGCGGAATTACGGCCGACACCTCCAAGCTGGACATCTTTGTAGAAAAGGAATTGGAAAGAGACCCGAAACAGTTCAAATCACGTCTTGCCACCATCATAGACCAAGGGGCGGAGATGAAAAAAGCGTTGGAAGCCTATGATCTTAATAAAGTGGGGGAGATCATGACGGCCAACCACAAGATCCTCATCGGCATGGATCTTTCCCATGAAATCATAGTTGACCTATGCGACCGGGCGATTTCCCTGGGCGCTTTGGGCGCCAAGGTAACCGGTGGGGGACGGGGCGGTTATATGTCAGCCCTCGTACCCGATGAGGAGACCCAGGAGAAAGTGGCTGCCGCCTTTATAGCGGATGGGTATCAGACGATTAAAGCTGAAATAAGCGGGTCGAGTGCGTCCCTGTAATAAAACCATTCCCCCCGGCAGGCCGCGGGGAATGAGACCTAATTGAGACAAAAAAATATTAACAGTCACTTGTTTTTAATGTAATGAATTGAGATGAAGAACCAGAACGTAAGAAGTCACGAAAAGCAGTTCACCGTACCGTTTTACGATCTGGATCCCATGCAGGTGGTTTGGCACGGTAATTACCTTAAATATTTTGACACAACCAGGGAGGAACTCTGCTTTGCTTTAGGGTTCGACCCGGTAACGTATTATAAACGCACCAATATACTTTTCCCGATCATCAAGACATCCACCAAGCACATCGTATCCCTGCGCTACCGCGATGATTTTACCTGCAAGGCCGTGGTGCAGGAGGCGCGCTACAAGATCGTGGTTGACTTTGAAATAAGATTGAACAATAACGAAACCTTGTGTGCAAAAGGGAGGAGTGAGCAGGTCGCTGTAAAGTATCCGGAAACGGAAATACTGTTCGAAATTCCAAACGATATCCGTAAAGCACTAGGATTTTAACCATGACGTCTGATTTTAATAAAGCCCTTATTGCCGGTGTTGAAAGAGTTGCCGCCTGGTCGGATATTCTGGATGACATCAATGTTTTTCCTGTAGCAGACGGCGATACAGGGCGCAATCTGATCGCCAGCCTGACACCATTGCGTTATCTGGAAGAAAACCAGGAAGATACAATATACAGCCTGCTGGTGTCCGCCAGGGGAAATTCCGGCAATATTGCCGCCCAGTTTTTTTCAGGACTCCTGGGCGCGGACTCCTATGACGGCCTGGCTCAAGCTGTGGCATCCGGCAGGGAAAAAGCCCTGCAGGCTGTTCGCCAGCCAGTCGCAGGTACCATGCTGACCGTGTTGGACAACCTGGTTGAATTTTTAAACACCCATGATTTTGAAAGTAGTGTCGAATACGTGGACAAGGTCATGGATGTTCTGGAAGAGTCCGTGAGAACAACACCCGAGCTGTTGCCCACGCTGAAACAGGCCGGCGTGGTGGATTCCGGCGCTCTGGGACTGTACATCTTCCTGGAGGGTTTTTTCAGGTGCCTCATCGGCCAGCACAACGGGTTTCGGTCAATTTCAACCATATTTCAGGGGTTGCTTGAAATAGAACCATCCTACCAGGCCGAAGAGGAGGAGGGCTTTTGCATCGATACGGTCATCCAGCGGGACGACAAAAGCCAGGCAACCATCGACATGCTGACCCGGCACGGCGAAAGCGTCGTGGTCATTCCCCACAAGGATTTTTTAAAGGTCCATCTGCATACCGCTAGCTCCCGTGAGGCCAAGGCCCAAATCGAATCCTTGGGAGATGTCATTCACTGGGAAGATGACAATATCGGCTCCCAGATAAAGGCTTTCAAGCGCCAACAGCAAAGAGGTGCTGTTCATATCATGACGGATGCGGCCGGTGCGGTGACCCGTGAGGATGCCCGGGAACTGGGGCTCACCCTTTTGGACAGCTACATTGTTGCCGGCGAAAAATCACTGCCCGAGACCCTATTTTCTCCAGAAGAGCTTTATGACACCATGCTGCAAGGTACCCATGTTTCCACATCTCAGGCTTCCGTGTTTGAACGCCATCAGTATTATCAACGGGTCGTAAATCAGTACGACCATGTGCTTTACCTCTGTGTGGGGTCTGCTTTCACGGGCAATTACGATGTGGCCGTCGACTGGAAAGTCCAGAACGATCCCGACGACCGCCTGACCATCATTGACACGGGTGCAGCTTCCGGCCGCCTGGGTTCGATTGCCATTGTCACCGCCAGGCATGCGGCCCAAAGCCATGACCCCCAGGAGGTTGTTGCCTTTGCGCG
>JAOZRT010000009.1:0-19374 GCA_029940035.1 Desulfobacterales bacterium | reverse complement strand
GCCGAAATAAGACTGCAGCCCCTCTCCCTGACATCCGCCGTCCACATGGGACCCGGGGCGTGGGCTCTGGCTTATATACTGTCGTGATGCCCACCAGCCCAGCGGATGGAATCCCTGGCAGGTGGCTCAGGGGTGCGGCTGTTATTATCCCTGTATACAACCACGGTTCCACGGTGGTGTCTGTCGTTGAAAAGGCCCTCGAACTCCACCTGCCGGTGATTGTCATTGATGATGGATCGACGGATGGTGGTGTTGACCGTATCCATTGTTTTGAAAATGTTGAAGTGCTGCACCATGACCGCAATCGAGGCAAGGGGGCGGCCATTCTGGCCGGATTCGAACGGGCCGCTGAATTTGCCGACTGGGCCATTACCCTGGATGCCGACGGGCAGCATGATCCGGGCGATGCCCTGATCCTCATGCAGGCCATACCGGATTCTGCCCGGCCCATAGTGGTCGGCGCCAGACGCGGTATGTCCGGCGCGAATGTACCGTGGACCAGTTCATTCGGGCGTAAGTTTTCCAATTTTTGGATTAGACTGTCGGGCGGTCCTCCGGTCAGCGACACCCAGAGCGGTTTCAGGATATACCCGCTGCCGGAAGCCATGGATTTGAAGGTCAAGGCGGGGCGATATCAATTTGAACTGGAGGTTCTGGTCAAGGCGCACTGGTCAGGCATTCCAATAATCGAAGCGCCGGTCAGCGTGACCTATGCCCCGGCCGGAACGAGGGTCTCCCACTTTCATCCCTTTGTTGATTTCATGCGCAACGCCCGCACCTTCACCCGTTTGATAACTTACCGGCTGTTGGTACGGCCATTTTTAATACCACGGCTGCATAAACAGCATGGCAAAGAATAAAATCTGAACCCCCCAGGCAACGCTGGACCAGAAAAGTGAAAGACGATTGTTGATATGCTCAATTTTTTTTACAGGCTTATCACCTTTATATCCCGAAAAATGGGGCAGTGGGTGTTCCGGCTGTTCGCCTGGTTTGTAGCCACCGGCTATTTTATGCTTTTTCCAGGCCGGGTGGGCAACAGCATAAGGACTTACCGGGCATTGTTCCCGGACCGGCATCGATTGTTCCATTTATGGTGTGCCTGGCGTCAATTTCATAATTTTACCCATGTGTACCAGGACCGGTTTGTACTGCAGAGTTCGCAAAAGCTGACCTACACGTCCGAAGGCATGCAGCATCTCGAGGAAGCTGTTTTAAAAGGCAGGGGGGGGATTTTGCTTATGTCCCACATGGGGAACTGGGAGTTGGCTGCCCATTTGCTCAAGCGCAAACAGACGGGCCTGCGCCTTCTGCTATATATGGGCATCAAACAGAAGGAACAGATCGAACGCCTGCAGAAAGAAGCCCTCGTGCAAAGCGGCGTCCGCATTATTGCCGTGGAAAAGGACGGCGGTTCCCCCATGGACCTGGTGGAAGGCATCAAGTTCATTGAATCAGGAGGTTTTGTTTCAATGACCGGTGATCTCGTGTGGAAAAGGGAACAGCGCACGGTTCCGGTTCAATTTTTAGGGCGGGACATTTTGCTGCCCGAGGTCCCCCACGTGCTGGCGTTGCTGTCCGGCGTACCTATTTTCATTTTCTTTGCATTTCGCACGGCCAATAACAGTTACCAATTTACCATGGCAGAGCCCATGTACCTGAAAGCCGCCTCCCGCCAGGAACGAAGCGGGGTCATTCGTCAGTCAGCACAGGCGTATGCCCAGGCACTGGAGGAGGCCCTGCGTCGGCATCCGTTGCAATGGTATCATTTCAGGCCCTTTCTCGAACCTGAAATTTCCAATTGAACTGACCTGAAATTTATATTATTGGTTTTTTCGCCAAGATGTGGCAATCAGACTGCTGAATGTTATCAGTGGTTTTATTTTTTTTGAACGTGAACATTATGAGCACAATAGAACGAGAACAGATACAAACAGAAATTATCAGGATTTTCAGCGAGCAGTTCGAAATCGAAAACCCGGGGCCTGACGAAGATTTGAGGGACGTGCACGGGTTTGACAGCATCGATGCCATCGAACTCCTGGGTGAAATCGAGTCCCTGCTCAAGTCGGAGCTGACCCGGTCCGAAAAAAAAGCGGCCATGGAGATCCGGACCATCGACCAGATCCTCGACTATATTGAATCGCTTGCCAAAACCCGAAGTTGACCCATGTTTGCATTAAGCCATAAACAGCGCAGCCAACGATATAAAAAATGACACGCAGAGTCGTAATCACAGGGTGCTCGTCCATAACACCCGTCGGTCATGGTAGGGATGACATCCTGGCGCATCTCACCAGGGGGGTGTCCGGGGTTAGAAAACTGAAACATGACGACCTGTACTCCAAGTATATAGATGCGGGTGTATTCGGTACCGTGGATTACAGTGTGGACTATGACTTCAGCCGCAGGGATCGCAAAACCATGGGACCGGTGTCTTACTATGCCTGCCAGGTTGCCAAGGAAGTCCTGGAGATGGCCGATCCTGGAGAGGATTTCATCACCTCCGGCAGAATGGGCGTTGCTTTCGGGTCCACCCACGGCAGCCCACTGGTACAGAGGAAGTTATACCAGGCACTGTTCGATGATACCTACACCGGATACTCATCCATCAAAGCCGTGGATTACCTGAAATTCATGGTTCACACCACCGCGGTCAACATTACCAAGATGTTCGGAATAACCGGCCGGGTCATCTCCTCATCCACGGCTTGTACCACCAGCAGCCAGTCCATCGGGTTCGGGTACGAAATGATTAAATATGGCATGCAGGATGCCATGCTTTGTGGCGGTGCCGACGAATATGACTTGAGCACGGTGGCCGTGTTCGACAATTTGATGGCCTGTTCGACCGATTTTAACGAAACACCCCATCTGACCCCCCGGCCATTTGACCGGGACCGTGACGGCCTGGTGGTGGGAGAAGGGGCTGGCGCCGTACTGCTGGAATCGTACGACTCCGCCCGAAAACGGGGCGCTGACATCCTGGCCGAGGTCATCGGATTTTCCTGCAACAACAACGGCGGCGACCTGGTTCTGCCCAATCGGAACGGCATTACCCAGACCATAAAGCTGGGATTGAAGGATGCGGCCGTCAGCCCGGACGCGGTGGATTTCATCAGTGCCCACGCCACCGCCACCAAACATGGCGACGCCATAGAAGCCCAGGCCACCGGTAGCGTGTATGGCAAATCACCCATGGTTTCCGGCTTGAAAAGCTATACCGGCCACACCATGGGATCCTGCGGGGTCATCGAGTCGATTATGACCCTATACATGATGCAGGAAGGTTTTATCGTTCCCACCCTGAATCTGGACAATGTCGATGAAAAATGCGCCATGATCCAGCATGTCCGGGAAATTATCGAAGCGGATATCCGCATTGCAGGAATCCAGAATTTCGCGTTTGGCGGCGTGAACACCTGTCTTTTCTTGAAAAAGCCATGAAGGTCTCTAATGTGTGCCTGAAAACGGTTTTCAACCTGCTGGTTACACTTTTGATGTGGCTGTACTTTACGGTTGGGTTTGTGTTGCTTTTTTCACCGTTCTATTTGTGGGCATATCTTTTCTCGAAAAACCGTGAATTTGCTTTTCAGCGCCTGAACCACTATTTTTTCCAAGGGTTTTTTTTTCTACTGAAACACTTGGCTCCACGGGTGAAATGGAATATTCCCAATGAACTAAAAAAGATAAAATCTTCGGTGGTTGTGTGTAACCATAGTTCCTTCCTGGACCCACTACTCATGATCGAGTTGTTTCCCAGACACACGACCATTGTCAAAAGTACTTTTTTCAAAGTGCCGGTGTTCGGGTGGCTGTTGAAACACTCCGGTTTCATTCCCCCTGCTTCTCAGGGCAGGCTATCGGCATTGATGCTCGAGCGTATCGAGGCCCTGGACGGATTTCTGGCGTCCGGCGGCAACCTGTTTGTCTTTCCCGAAGGGACCCGCAGCCGGGACGGTTCCCTGGGCCCTTTCAACAAAGGTGCCTTTAAAATTGCACGGTACTGTCAGGCGCCCATACAGGTATTGAAAATCACTGGTACCGGAGAGGTGTTTGCCCCCGACAAATTTTTATTCAAAGCGCTAAATCCTATCACCATCACAGTCGAACGGGTAGCAATGGTTGATCCGGAGTATCAAAGCAGCAGCTATTCAACTACTGATACCATGAATAGAGTGCGCTCGCTTTTGGAGCATTAGAGATCCCGACCAAAGGCGCGTGATGCCAGATCCCGGTTCCGTGGTTTATAGGTGTTGTTGGCCATCTCCTTTTCCACGACCCGCTGCAAAAGCCTGAACATCTTCATTTCCTGGGGTTCATCCTGATAAAACGTATTCCAGGCATAATCCAGCAATCCCTGCAGTTTGTCGGCAGGCATCTGTTTGGGGTGATACACGACCTTGTCGGCCGAGTAATCATTCCATTCAAAGGAGAAAATACGGTCCTGGCGTTTCAGGTCATCATAGGCCTTGGTGTGGGGAAAGGGGGTCAGAACGGTAAACTCGGCCAGGTCGAGATCGATTTCCAGCAGAAAATCGATCAGGCGCTTGATAAAGTCTTCGGTGTGATGATCCAGCCCCAGAAGAATGGTGCCTTCCACGCCGATGCCGTGGTCGTGGTAGCGCTTTATCCTCTCACGAATTAAATCCGATGTGTCGAATACCGCCTGGTAGACATACCAGGCGCCTGCCTGGGCCGCCAGATCGAGAACCGCTGGTTTGTCTTCGATGGGGTGGCAGCACCAGCTTTTTTTGAGGGGTATCATTTCCCGAAACAGGTCCATTTCCCATTGGGTGTCCTGGGCCAGGGAGTTGTCCACGATAAACAGCCGGTTGTTGTCGATGCCGCCTATCTCCTCAATGGCCTTGTAGATGGGTCGCGGTCTGAATTTTTGGCCGCCCAGGTAAGCCACGGCGCAGGGATAACAGTTAAACCGGCACCCCCTGGAGGCATGCACCAGATCTACCATCTGGATGCCTTTATAATTGTAAAGGTCCCGTTGGAGGATATCCCGGCGGGCTGTTCCCACGGATTCAATGGGCGGCCTATCTGCCAGGTAATTGTACACTTTTTTAAGGCAATTGTTGCGTAAATCCGCCAGCACCTGTTCCATCCGGCCTTCGGATTCACCCAGAAAGACGGCATCGGCATGTTCGGCAGTCTCTTCAGCGTGGAGCATGGTGGCGATGCCGCCGAAAATCACCGGAATTCCCTTGCGGCGATACATATCGGCAATTTCCCACCCCCGCTTGACCTGTACGGTCAGCATCATGGATATGCCTACCACATCCACCGTATCGTCAAAATTGATGGATTGAAGGTTTTCATCAATGAAGGACACGTCAACATCGTCCGGCAGCGAAGCAGCGAACACAACCGGCCCATGCGGCGGCAGGTGAAATTCGGATTGCCGGTCAAGTTTGGGCCATTTCGGGTATATCAGTTTGAATTTCATAGTAAATATTTATCCTGTCACACGATTAAAAATTATTTTATCACGAAAGCACGAAAGAAAGAAACCACGAAAAACAAGTTACATTTCGTGCTTTCAGGATTTCGTGTTTTCGTGGTGAATCTTTTTCCCGGCCCCTGGCATCACTCGACCCCTTGAATCCTTGAATCCTCGGGCCCTATTGGTATGGCCTCCACCAAGTCTAAAATCAATGTATATCCGGAGGTCCCCAGGGCCGTCAATTCAATTTTATCCGCAATTCCGGTTAGATTTTTACCCGGCA
This sequence comes from Desulfobacterales bacterium, assembly GCA_029940035.1. Lineage (GTDB taxonomy): Bacteria > Desulfobacterota > Desulfobacteria > Desulfobacterales > B30-G6 > JAJDNW01. Next base: position 13,636 of record JAOZRT010000009.1, on the reverse strand, counting down.
GTTTATCTTTGATCATGCTTTGTACGATACGCATCACCCGGTGGTTGGAGCGATATAATCGTGTTTCCCAATGGTTGTTTTCCGGATTGACAAGATCGATGACATTGCCGTCTGGGAGAAGGTGGCGGCATACGGGAACATTGTCACTCAATACCCCCATGGATATTTCATCTGCGAGTGGTTTGAAAAAAATCAACTGAATGTCCGCCATTACCCCTTGGGCAAAAGCATGGTTGTCAAAGGGCGCTACAGCTCTATTAATCGTGACCTGCCCGTCATACCGCGCATCGAAAACCACGAACCCCTCGAGGGTCATGATAACGCATTGTGCAGACCTTTCCCGCGACGACAACACGGTCAACCCCGTCAGAAAGCCTGTTTGACGGCCCGGCAGTTTTGCTTCGATGGTGTGGTATAGTTGCCATTCACCAAGCGGGTAAAGCCCCTGACAAGTCTGGTTTGATTCCACTGACATAGGCCTGTGGGCCTGGTGCAGTGGCGGCAGACTGGCGCACGACAGAAACAGTCCCGCCACGACCAGGAGTAAACTAATTGATTTCATTTGGTTATGCTGAACGCGGTATCGTCCAGTGGCATGTTGAGGGTGACATTCTGAAAAACCAGCCGGGTATATGAATCCTCACTTTCATAAATGGTTACGGATTCTATGACGGCCGGTCGATTGGATAGTTCAATTTCAATGCGTTGGATCAATCGGGCCAGGGCCGTTTCCGTTGGGGTCATGACGATTTTGGGGCCGGGTTCAAGAACAGCGGAAAAAGCCGGGTTTTCGTCAAAGCGCCCGTTGAGCCACTGGGTGATCTGCTGAACTACCATCTGCATGGATTGAAGCCCGGCGGTCGCATCCTCCACCAGCACGCCCTCTTTATCAACATACCGCCGGGTTTGGCCCTTGTGAAGCACGAGCACACTCTTGACCGGCTGAGTATATTCCCATTGCAAAGAATCCGGCGCCTGAAATAGAAAATTGCCATGGGAAATCAGCGGCCGGGCCAGGATTTTCATATGTTTTTCCTGGACAAATCCGGCTTTGACGGTGGACACTGTTGCGGCGGTTTCTCTTAAACCCTGCCAGGAATCAGCCCACCCCAGGCACATCAGGGCCGTGATGATGCCTATTAAGCAAAAGGGCCAATTGCGTGCTTTGAAAAGGCGGCTGTCCATGGCTTAAAACATCCCGCCGTTGACCGACAGCACTTGACCGGTAACATAGGAGGCGTCGTCCGAACAGAGAAAACGCACAACCCTGGCCACCTCGGCCGGTTGACCGATACGGGCCATGGGAATCAGGGTTTTGATGTTGTCCACGGGCGCGTCTTTGATCATTTCCGTATCGATCAGGCCCGGTGCCACAACATTGACCCGAATGCCCAGGCGGGCTACTTCCGTAGCCACCGACCGGCTGGCGGCTATCAGGCCGGCTTTGGCAGCGGCGTAATTGGCCTGGCCCCGGTTGCCGACCAGACCGGCAATGGAGGCAATGGAGATGATAGAACCCCGTTTGAGGCGGATCATTTTTTCCAAGACAGGTCTGGTGACGTTGTAGAACCCGTTCAGGCTGGTTTCAATAACCTTGTCCCAGTCTTTGCGGGGCATCATGATAAACAGACCGTCGGCGGTAATGCCGGCGTTGTTGATCAGTGTGTCAATGGCGCCGTCCGCTTTAATGATCTGTTCGATTGCATCCTGTGTTGCGTTATGATCCGTAACATCGAATTGAACCACCCGCCCGTCTGACCCGGAATTTTTAACCAGGGCGAGGGTTTCGGCGGCTCCGGCCTCATCCGATCGATAGTTGATGATGACCCGGTATCCGGCGTTGGCCAGTTCGACACAGATGGCCCGGCCAATCCCCTTGCTGGCGCCGGTGACCAGGGCAAGGTTGTTTTTAAGGGTGTCGCTCATTGGCAGCCTTTCCATACCGCGTAGGTTATATTCCGTTACACCTTCAGACATGCAAAGCGGAACATGATTTAATTGTTTTAGTGAAGGGCGCGTCGTGTGCCAGTCTCACGTTGGCAGATGTTCGGGATCGGCCTGGATGGCCTGTAGTGCAATTTCACCGACCACTTTCGAACCGATTCGGGAGGTACTCGTTATCTGCCGGTAGCCTTCATATTCATAGCTGTTTTCCGCGCGGGTGATGATTTTGTCGTTCAATGCCAGGTATTCCACAAAGAACCGGGAACTTTTGATACCTACCAGCCAGCTCTTTTTGTCTGAATCCAGTCCGCGTTCCTTGATCATGGCCAGGCCGGCGCATATCCCGGCTGTCTGGGCCGCCACCTCGATCAAAACCAGCGGGTTAACACGACGGCCGTCAAACAGAGGCCAGTTTCTATTGACGATGGCACTGCTTACCGCCGCCTTTGGATCCCCCTCTATAATTTCCTCGATCAACAGCATGCTGTTGCGGTGGGGTAGAAGATCCTCGATGCTGTAATTTGCTAGAGCCACGGTGGAAAATATCCTTTATAAAAAAGCATTGAAAAGCATGACAGGATTTTATACTTTCCTCTCTTCAGGTTATAAATCATTCAGATTTGATTTTTTAGCATAGAAAAATAGCACAATAAACCCTAATTTTATACACAAACAACAAAGCAAAGATATTGGAACGCGCATGGAAAAATTGATCAACGAACTTCAGGCCAAAATCGTAGACGTGTTAAACCTGCCCGATGTCGAGCCGCAAGATATCAAACCAGAAGAACAGCTTGTGGGGGGCCGCTTGGGGATTGATTCCATCGATGTATTGGAGATGGTGATCATGATAGAAAAAGACTATGGTGTAAAAATCGATAGCCGTGAACTCGGTGTAAAGGTGTTCGCCAGCCTGAAGACCCTGGCCGAGCATATTCACTCAAACGTTTCCGGGCAGACAAACTGACCCCTACAATTACGATGCATGATAGAGATGCAGTCTTGTTCTCGCCGTTAAAGGACCGATGGTGTTGAGGATACACATTATTGGCATGGGTATCGTCACTGCCCTGGGTTCCGGATTGCGCTCCAACCGGGACGCCCTCTTGGAAAACAGATCCGGAATCCGTCCGTTAACCCTTTTTCCGACGGTTTCCCATCATCCGCTACCGGTGGGGGAAATCAATCTCCCGGGTGGTGCAGATAATTTTCCCCGCACCCATCGACTTGCCCTCCTGGCGGCCGAACAGGCCATGGCCAATGTGAAGGCTGCGCCCGATGCAGTGATCATGGGGGTTACTACCGGCGGTTTGTCATCCACTGAAGCACTGCTCAGGAAGCAGATATCAGACCCCGGGATGTACCGGTGCCATGCCACCGGATCAGTGGCAGAAGAAATTGCCCGGGTTTATGATTGTCACGGTCCGGTCCTGACGGTTTCAACGGCCTGCTCCTCGGGGGCGGCCGCCCTGAAACTTGCCCAGGAAATGCTGCGTTCGGGCAAAGCCCAAAGGGTTTTGGCCGGGGGGGCCGACGCGCTTTGCCGTCTGACCTATCATGGCTTCAATGCCCTGCAGTTGATCGACCCAGACGGTGCACGTCCATTGGATGCCGACCGCCGGGGGATGTCGGTGGGCGAAGGTGCGGCGCTGCTGTTGCTGGCGGCAAACGAACCGGATCGGGCTCTGGCCGAAATACTGGGGGCGGGATTGTCCTGTGACGCCTATCACCCGGCAGCGCCCCACCCCGAGGGTGAGGGTGCCCGGGCGGCCATGCAGGCCGCTCTTAACGACGCCGGGCTTACACCCGCCGATATCGATTATATCAATCTTCACGGAACCGGCACACGGGACAACGACATGGCCGAAGCCAGGGCGCTGACGACTCTCTTTGGCAATGAAATGCCCCTGCTGTCCTCTATAAAAGGGGCCAGCGGCCACAGCCTGGCGGCTGCCGGAGCCATTGAAGCCGTGATGTCGGCCATCAGCATATCCGAGGGGGTGATTCCGGCCAATACCGGCTGCCGGACGGCTGATCCGGCACTCAACCTGAAGCCGATACTGGCACCGGTCCGAAAACCGGTGGATGTGGTACTGTCAAACTCATTCGGCTTTGGCGGCAACAACGCATCCCTCATCCTTGGCTCGCCCGGCAGGCGGCAGGTACGGAAAACGAAAGCAGGCACACGAACCCTATGTGTGATGGGACATGCCTGCGTTACGGGTGCCGGCAGAACCCGCGCTACCATGGCTGCGATTGCCAGCGGAAAAGCGTGCGCAGGGGTTCTGGCTTCAGGAGAAATAGCGGCCCGGCTTTCCCCGGCCCAAGTCAGACGGCTCAAACGTTTTCCCCGCCTGGCGCTGGCTTTGGCCATGGATGCTTACGAAAGCGCCGGTGATGGCAAACCACCGGAAGCCGTGTTTATGGGTACCGGCTGGGGAGCACTGTCGGAAACCTCTGATTTTCTGGAGCGTTTGTTTGAAACCGGCGAACAGTTTCCCAGCCCCACTGACTTTGTAGGTTCGGTCCATAATGCAGCGGCCGGACAGATTGCCATGCAGTTTAAGGCCAGGGGCGCCAACCTGACCATGACGGGCGGGGATTATTCCTTTGAGCAAGCCGTGGCGGCAGCCGAGTTGATGGCCGGAGAGTGCCGGGACGGTATTGTGGTTGTCGGAGCTGACGAGCATCACGAGCGGCTGTCCCCTCTATTTGACGGTTCGGTTGCCAGAACCAGGGCTTGCCCGGCAGACGGCGGTGGTGCCTTGTATCTCGACAATAGTGAGCGGGCCAGTGCACCGCGTATCCAGTCCCTGTTTTTTGAAAGCTGCCGGAAGGATACGGATGTTCGGTCTGTTATAAGGTCGGCCATCGATACCCTGCCCCCGTTTGAAGGGCGCTATGGGATTATTCTAGCTGGACTCCCGGCGTCCTGCCGCAAAAAGGCGGAGCACCAGCTGCAAATACTGCTGGAGGTGTCGGGTTTCAACGGTGCAGTTGTCGATTACCGGAAGTATACGGGTGAGTTTGCGTCTGCGTCGGCTGTGGCGGTTGTCATGGCTGTAGATCTTCTGATGAAGGGATGCATCCCCGCGTCATTTGGCAATGGGATAGTGGAAGTGCTGGGTTCCAAAGGGGCCCTGGTGGTGGGCATGGGGGATCATATGACGGCAATCGAGGTGATGAATCCATGAAAGTACTGCTTGTGGCAACCAACACACTGATGGAGCCCTACCCGGTTTACCCACTGGGTCTGGATTATGTGGCCGGCGCCATTGCAGGGCAGCACCAGGTACACATAACCGATCTGAACGGCGGGGATGGCTATGAAGGGTTGAAGGCTGATATAAAATTATTTTCACCGGACATCATCGGGCTCTCCCTGCGCAATATCGACAACACCGACACCACGGACCCAAGGGGGTTTATCGGTCAATACCGGGCTCTCGTGAACGTCATTCGCAGTCAGAGCCGCGCGCGCCTTGTACTGGGCGGCAGCGGGTTTACCATATTTCCGGCTGAAACCATGCAGGCGCTGGGCGCTGATTTTGGCATTGTGGGCGAGGGCGAACGGCTGGCGCCGTTGTTGAGCGCGATTAAAAACAACCAGGATATCTCTAGTTTGCCCGGTGTCATCACTGCCGGCGGCCATACGGGTGTTCCCGAACCCTGGGATGGGGATATATCACAAAGACTTGCCCCGGACCGGGTTTGCCGGCAATTTTATCTGGAACACGGGGGCATGCTGAACCTGCAGACCAAGCGAGGTTGCCAATTTAAATGTATTTACTGCACTTACCCCCGTATTGAAGGCCACCGCGTGCGGCTGACGGACCCGGGTGCAGCAGCCAAGGCGGCGCTCAAATTGCAGGAAAAAGGTGCCCGGTATTTTTTTATCACCGATTCGGTGTTCAATGCCGATATCAACCACAGCCTGGAAGTGGCAAGGGCCTTTAAAAAATATGGCGTCAGCATACCCTGGGGGGCATTTTTTACGCCCCTTAAGCAGCCCGCGGATTATTTTAAGGTAATGGCGGAGGCCGGCCTGACCCACGTTGAATTCGGCACGGATTCATTGTCAAATTCGGTTCTGGCATCCTATCGTAAACCTTTCCGTGACCAGCGGGTGTTTCAGGTCCATCGCGCAGCCATAGATGCCGGCTTGTATGTGGCCCATTATTTTCTCCTCGGTGGGGTCGGCGAAAATAAACGAACGCTTGCAGAAACCCTGGACAAAGCCGACACGCTGGAAAAATCGGCCCTGTTCTTTTTCTGCGGCATGCGCATATATCCAGGGACGGAACTGTACCGCATCGCCCTGGAAGAAGGGCAGGTCCAATCGGATGATAATATACTCGAGCCGGTTTTTTACCGTTCACCCAGGGTCGGTCCGGAGGAGATTGTTAAACAACTGCATGAAAAAGCGCGAGGACGCATCAACTGGATTACTGGATCCGGCGGGGAAGATTCAGCCAACATCATTCGCCGTCTGTACCAGCGCGGCCACACCGGTCCCATGTGGGACTACCTGATCCGGTTGAGCTAGCCATGGGTGAACGCTTCCTGGATTTCAGATAGAATTTTTTATATGTGGTATTCATTGATTGAAATAGAGCGCAATGAAGAAAATGAAATCAGATCCGATATTCAGGTGCCGGCAACATCACCCTGGTTTGACGGGCATTTTCCCGGCGAGCCTGTTTTACCGGGTTTGGCCCAGATCAGCATGGTGTTCGATGTTATCCGGGAAGCGTCTGAAGGTGAACTGAGGGTATTGAGTGTGAGCCGGGTCAGGTTTAAGCGCATCATTCAGCCGGCCGAGCGCCTGAAGGTCATCGCGGTTCCCCTGAAAAAAGAGGCAAATGCTTTTTCGTTTCGCATTCAGATACAAGACGATCTGGTGTGCAGCGGTGTGATGCGGTTACAGAGAAAAAACAACGGCGGATGTGTATCCGGTCGCCCCGCCCCGCCAGCGTCGTAATGCCACTATCAAACATAAACGCAATCAGCCCTCATCCGGATGTCCGGGCAACCACTTTTCCACCACGACCCGGGTGGCCCAACGCAGCAGTTCTCGAATATAGTTGGCTCCGGCAAGATACATGCCCAACAGCAATAGCAGGTGGGAAAAGACATAGAGCAGGGGGGCGACAACGGCAAGCAGCCAAGCCCTGTCGGTGGCAACGGCAAGATAACCCAGTACGACAATGGCAGGCCAGGCAATGGCATAGCTCAAAAAGACTATTGCGATACCCAATTTAACGCGAAAAGAAGGATTAGCCTTGAAGGCGCTTAAGTCCGCCTTATCGGCTATGGCGGATCGGACGTATGCGGTCCGGGATATACGCTCTATGAGACTCATATTGCCAATTAATCCATTGTCGTCGTAGGGTTATAAAAAGCACATCGAATTTTATGCAAGATTAAGGTAATACTTCATTCATACATGACAGGCAATCAATTTTCATGATCGCACCCGCAGTATACTGGCGCCGCTTGATCGTAGCGCTGACAATTGTCGGCCTGCTGTTTGCCGTGGGTTGGCAGCGCCTTACAATCGAAGCCGATGTGGTCGGTTTTCTGCCCCGGGGTGACTCAGTGGTCGACGATGCCCTCCTGGTATTCCAGCATCATCCGATTCAGGACCGATTGATTGTCGATATCGGCCTGCAGGAGGAAAACCCGGATCTCCTGGTCGCGTGCGGCCGGCGCGTTGAAGAGCACCTGCGGCGGAGCAAGCTGTTCAAGGCGGTGGGCCTCGAGGAATTCCAATCTCTGGTACCGGATCTGGCCTTTCATGTTGTCGAGCAAATGCCCGTGCTGTTTTCAGCCGAGGATTTGGGTAATCGGGTGGCGCCGTTGCTCGATTCTCAAGCGGTTCTAAGGAAACTGTCGGCTGTGCAGACATCTCTGCTCAATCTGGAGGGCATCGGCCAGTCCGCCTTCATATCCAGGGACCCGCTGGGTTTGAAAGACATCATTCTGGAACGACTGGGGTACCTGGCGCCCACCCAGTCAGCCAGGATTTACAAGGAGCAGATTGTTTCTCAAGACGGGCGGCATCTTTTGGTGACGGCGGAGTCATCCGTATCGAGTACAGATACGGCCTTTGCACGCCAGGTCGCCGGATTGATGAAGACCATTGCGGCGGACGTGAACAAAACCTACAGCGGGTCAGGCCACGAGATTACCCTGACTCCCATGGGTGCCTATCGCATAGCGCTGGACAATGAGTTGATTGCCCGCAAAGATGTGCGCAACGCCATTATACTGGCGACCCTCGGCATTGTGCTGCTGCTGGTCTTTTCCTTTCCGAGGCCCTATCTCGGGGTGCTGTCCCTGCTGCCGGCGATAGCCGGAACGTCGGCGGCTTTTTGTGTATATTCACTTCTTCACGAGACCATATCACTGATGGTGCTCGGGTTTGGGGGCGCCATTATTTCCATATCTGTGGACCATGGGATCGCCTACCTCTTGTTTCTGGATCGCCCCTATCGAACGTTCGGCAAAGAGGCATCCCGGGAGGTCCGGGCGGTCGGACTGGTGGCGGCGTTGACCACCATGGGCGCCTTTTCCGCTCTTGTTGTCAGCGGGTTTCCCATTCTGGAACAGCTAGGCCAGTTCACAGCCCTGGGTGTCGCCTTTTCGTTTATTTTCGTGCATACTATTTTTCCACGAATTTTTTCCGAAATGCAGGCAGCCCGGACAAGGCGAATGCCGCTTCATGGTCTGGTGGACAAGCTTTCCCGGACAGGCACCAAAGGCTTGGTGGCTGCCCTGGTATTTGGGATTGCCATGCTTTTTTTCATCAGACCGGATTTCAATGTCAGTCTCGACAGCATGAATACGGTCAGTTCGGAAACCAAGGCCGCAGAAAAGATGATATCCAGGGTCTGGGGAAGTGCATTCAACAAGGTCTATCTGATGTCAGAGGGTGAAACCCTGAAGGTGCTGCAGGATAAAGGGGATAGGGTGGCAGCCATGATAACCAGGGAACAGCAGGCCGGCAGCCTTTCCGCCGGTTTTGTACCCTCCATGCTTTTTCCGGGTGGGCAGCGGCAGCAGGACAATTTTGCCGCCTGGAAAGCATTCTGGAACAATCAACGGAGAACGGCATTGGCAAACACCATTAAGAATGCCTCTGGTGATCTGGGTTTTGCTTCGGATGCCTTTGATCCGTTTTTTAAAATGCTGACAACAGCAATGCCCCCGGCTACCCCCATGGCCATCCCGCCGGAATATTTTCGCATCCTGGGCATCGGTCAGGATGTGGAAACAAAAACCTGGCGGCAGGTCAGCGGGTTGACCACTGGTAAAGGCTACCATGCCGAAGGGTTTATTGATAAATATGGAAGCCTGGGAACATTTTTCGACCCTGAATTGTTTTCAGAACGTCTCGGAAAGCTCCTGTTTGCAACATTCACAAAGATGCTGGCCATTATCGGCTTGAGCGTCTTCATCCTGTTGCTGTTTTATTTCGTGGACATTTTCCTGACCCTGATCGCCCTTCTGCCGGTGGTGTTTGCGCTGGTATGCACGTTGGGGAGCCTGAAGCTGTTGGGACGGCCCCTGGATATACCATCCCTGATGCTGGCCATCATCGTCGTCGGCATGGGGGTTGATTATTCACTTTTTTTTGTGCGCGCCTACCAGCGCTACGATGATGCGGAACACCCCCACCACGGGTTGATCCGCATGACGGTATTTCTGGCCGGGGCATCCACCATCATCGGGTTCGGGGTGTTGAGTGCCGCCCGGCACTCCCTTTTGAGAAGCGCCGGCCTGTCCTTGTTGCTGGGCATTGGCTATTCGCTGATCGGTGCCTTTGTTATTCTGCCGCCGCTTCTTAAGGCGCTGAAACGCATGCGTATGAAAAAACCAATATCCAAGAGCATCCGGAAGCGGGTGATGCAGCGCTATTGCATGTTGGAGGCATACCCGCGTTTGTTTGCTCGGTTTAAAATACGTTTCGACCCCATGTTCGCGGAACTCCAGGAACTGCTGAGTGCTTCCGAAGGTGCCCAGACCATCCTGGACATTGGTTGCGGATACGGCATTCAGACAGCCTGGATGCTGGAGCGTTTTCCAGCGGCCGAGGTGGTGGCCATCGACCCCGATGCCGACCGAATTCAGGTGGCCGCCCGAGTGGCGGGCAAAAGAGCCAGGATTAGCGTGGGGGCAGCGCCGGACATACCTGCTATGCCTGACCCGGCAGACCTTGCTGTCATGCTCGACATGGCCCATTATCTAGATGACCGGGCCTTGCAACGGACGTGGAACCGCCTTTACGATTGCCTGGAAAACAACGGGCGCCTGATCATCCGGGTAACGGTTCCGCCTAAAAGACGCTTCCCTGTTTTATACTGGGTTGAAGAAATCAGGCTCTGGCTGACCCGTGTGCCATCCTTTTACCGTACAGTGGACACCCTTGAGACCATGCTGGCGGAAGCAGATTTCAAGGTGGAGCAAACCGCTGTTTCCGGCAGCCAGGGAGAGCTTCGCTGGCTGATTGCCGTTAAAGCGAACCCATGAAAACCAATGACACAGGCATATCAAAGGGAACTATGGCCGTGAAAACGGGCGTTACGGCTTTTTGTCTGGCAATTGGATTGATGATGATTGATGGGCGGCTGGCGGCCGTTCCCCTGACCGGTTTTCTGCTGACTTGCCTGGCAGCACCCTTTTTTCCCCGTTTCGGTTTTTTTGCCCCGGTCATCTACAAGGGGGGTATTGGCCAAAAGGTCGTGGCCCTTACCTTCGATGATGGGCCCGACCCTTTGACCACACCGCTTTTGCTGGACCTTCTGGAAAAAAGGGGGGTCAAAGCCACTTTTTTCGTGATCGGCGAGAAGGCTGCCGCTTACCCGGAATTGATTAAACGTATCATCCAGAAGGGGCACCCGTTGGGCAACCACTCCTTCAGGCACAGCACCCGCATTTTCTTTCAGAAGGTGGCCGCCGTGGTCAAGGATATCGAAGCCACCCAGCGTGTGTTGAAAAAACATGGTGTTGAACCATTGGTTTACCGTCCGCCGGTGGGCATTGTCAGTCCCAGGCTCCAGCCGGCCCTTGTAAAAACAGGGTTGACCCTGGTCAATTTCAGCAACCGTCCCCTGGACATGGGCAACCGCCGCCTTCACCATCTTTCCAAGAGGGTGCTGCAGCGCATCCAGGATGGCGACATTGTTTTGCTGCACGATCGAAGACCGCCCCGTAAGGAGCAGATTGCCATCTGGTTGAAGGAAGTGGAGGCTGTGGTGGACGGTATCGAAAAAAGGGGTATGCGGGTTGTTTCCCTGCACGATCTAATTGGCATGCCGGTCATGGCCAGTCGTTGATAGGTCTGTCAGCTGGCTTGATTGCTAAGGCATTGATCGACCAGCACGGCAAGGTCATCCAGTGGGCTGCCATCGAATAAAAGTTGGCCCGGCGATGTCGAATGAAGGGTGCCAAAAGAGGGCCGCGGATTTGTGCCGACGGGTTCGAGCATGAAAAATACGGCACCGGGTGGAAATTTGTCCGGCCATCCAAATATCTCGGGGCAGCCCACATCACAGACCCCCCCTATGATTTTTTGGTCATCCCCGGCAGCAAGATGCCCCAGCGCTGCCAAAAGTCCGGCCAGTCCAGTGGGATGCTGCTCAGCAACCGCATAATTGGTACCGGTCAGCCCGAAGCGGATAGCGGCTTCTCCCAGGAAACTGTTGGCGGACGTGTATGAAAAAACAGCCGGCCTGGCTTGCGCGCCGTGGTTGGGAATCACCGTGTTGTAGAAATCCACATCAGCGCCAAGGCACCCATAAACCGTGGCAACCACCATGCCGATATCACGTTTTTCGGTCCACGTGTCCAGGCCCGCGTCTTCAAGGGTCAGGGCGATAGCGGTAACACCCAAGCGTGAGTAGGCGTCCATGCGCCTCAAGTTGGGATAGGGTTCCGTGAAGAATTTTTCAGGGGTGTAGTCGGGCAGGCGCCCCGCGGGCAGGGCAAAGCCGTGGTGGTTCCGCCCGCGTCCCACGCCTGCCGCTGTAATCCACCCGATGCCGGTTATGTCGGCTTTCACCCTGTACACTCCTTTACGCTAGCGACCCAGCACAAGGGCTGCGTTGATACCGCCAAACCCGGAATTGGTGGTCAGTAAAAAGTCACCCGCAATTGCTTGTTGATCTGCGCTGACCAGACCCTGGGCGCCGTCTTCGGGGTTGACAAAGCCGATGGTCGGTGGGGCCGTGTTGGTGGCGAGCACTTTCAGGCCGAGAGCGGTTTCTATGCCGCCGGCCGCCCCCAGGGTGTGCCCGATGGCGCCTTTTACCGAAAAAATTGGCAGCCGGCGCTTATGGAACACCTGCTTAAAGGCGTCCAGTTCCATCCGGTCGTTATATACGGTGCCGGTGCCATGGGCACAGACAGCGGCAATCTCATCCGGTTTTTTCCGGGCTGATGTTAGGGCCTTGTTGACTGCGCGGGCAAGGCCGGCCCCGCCCCTGACCGGGGCTGTGATGTGGTTGGCATCGTTGGTGATGCCCCAGCCGCAGACGGTTCCAAGACGAGCACGTCCTTCATGTTCGGCCCGCGTGTTTGACATCAATAGCAAAGCTGCCGCACCTTCCCCAAGGGAGAGCCCTTGGCGGTTACGGTCAAAGGGCCGGCAGGGATCAGGCGCAAGCGCCTTTAAAGAGGAAAAACCTGAAAATGCGTATTCCGATACAATATCCGCGCAACAAACGAGCACGGCTTCTGCCTGGCCTGACTCGATCAGGGCCGCGCCACGAGCCAGGGCAATGGCCGAAGATGCACAGGAGGCGCTGATACAGGTTCCATTGCCCTTCAACCCGAGGCGGGCACCAAGGTTGTCTGCCAGGGATGCCAGCCGGATGTCCTGAAATCCTGTTGGTTTGCCTCGGCATTCTGATTCCAGGTTGTCGATGCCCGACTTGAGGGTTGCTGCAACCAGGATGGCATCCGCGGGGACGGGTCCCATCTGATCCATCAGCCGGTCCAGCAGATCAATTAAAAGCGAACGGCCTTGTGAGGGTCTTAGGTCGTCAATGATGGCGGCTATTCTGGACCGGTAGTGCTCCCGGTCCACGGGAAACCGTTTAATCGGCTTAATGGCGGTTTCCTTTTGCATGAGCTTGTACCACAAATCTTCCAGATTGCTGCCCAGAGCGGTGACGGCCACAGCCTCGGTAACGATTGTTTGGCGGAGCTCATTTTTGGATTTTGATCGAATCATGTTCATTATTAAATTTCATGCAAGGTTCCGGTAAGAAGGGTGTGAACCATGCGTATTAAAAAATGACAAGCAAAAATTGCAAAGCATAAAAATTGACTTCCGGCTAACATTAGCCGTGTATGGGGCACCACGACCCATCATGTTAAGCTGGATTCATAATTTTATCAACACTTTGTGTAAATTGATCAAAACAAAGGAGGCCTGCCATTCTCATGTCGTTTGAAAACTTCAATACAACCCTTTTTCTGGTGGGCTCTGAGGCCACCCTGCCGATCAACCTCTACCTCCAGGTCCGTGACGGCAGCACACCGGTTATAAATGCCATTTCATTTCTGCTGATCATCTTCACGTCTACCGCGGCACTTGCCAACCTCTATTACAGCAAAAAAGAAAGGTAGCATCAAAGGGCGATGCTACCTTTCTTTTTTTAATTTTTTGTAGCGACGTAGTCGCGTT
>JAOZRT010000104.1 GCA_029940035.1 Desulfobacterales bacterium | reverse complement strand
CTTCACCCTCAGACGCCTTGACTCTGAAGCCCTCCGGCTTTTGCAACGTTAGGGTTAATTCTGACTCATACACAACCTTGCTACATTATCGGTACCCTCGGTCCAAGGGATATGAGAGGTATGTATTGTCTTTTCGAGAGAGTGTTCAGCAAAAGATCAAGATTGACGATCTGACCATAAAGGTGCTCGCTTCCATAGGATCGCCGGGCAGTGAAAAAAAAGTAAACAAAGACGCCATGCGTGAACTGTTGGAGATAAACGGCTATGTTTACAAAAGGGAACGGGACCTCGATCTCCATATTTTTTCAGATGGGTCGGGCAAGGATTCTATCCTGGTGCTGGACAACGAGCTGGCGCTCTATAGAACAACCCTCCAGGATGTGGCCATGCGCAAGAGCCCGACAGTCAAGGAGATGGTCAGTATTCGTAATGCCATCAAGATTCTGAAGGATACAGATGTGGTGGTGAGCCGCAGGGAGGAAACGGTCAGGGCCGTTCAACAGGCTTGCATGAAAACGCTTGATTTCCATCATGAGAAAGAGGACATTGAGGCCATGGGGAAGGACGGCATGGCAGCCCTGGACAATGGATATGCCGATGGGGTGGTGGAGATACTGAGGCTGTACGAGGAAATTCTAAACTATGGGCCATTGCCCAATTCATTAGCGCTACCGCATTGCCACATGGCAGGGGCGCTTGACCGGAAAACATCCGGCGAAGTTGCCTATGGCCCGGTATTGGTTTATAATATGATGTACAACAAGCTTTCACTTACCGATGATGTCGTGGGTGTACGTGACACAGACAAAATAGAAACCCTGCACGCCATCTCCAGGGGGGAGGGCGATGCGGGGGTTGAAGGGCCTGAGGTTTTTAATAAATTGACAGCGATTTATTTAGAAAGCGCAACCAGGAGTGGCGGAATATACCGCCTAATATCATAGCGGGAGGGATTGGAAGCCATGGTTGAAAAAATCTATGTGGTGGACGATGAGGCGACATTTGTCTGCCCTGTGTGCTCCCAACGGAAAATAAAAAATGTTCGCCAATATGTGAAGAAGGAAACGGCCGTCGAAATAGCGTCCACCTGCACTTGCGGACACACTTGGACATCCATCCTGGAAAGGCGTAGACATTACCGTAAACCGGTCAAACTGCGCGGGAGCTACACATTCAGGGATGAAGTTTTTCTGGAAGAAGGCCTTTCTGCAGGCAGTTTTGTGGGTAAAGGCAAGATGAAGGTGGTGGACCTGTCGCTAAAGGGTTTGAAAATCGAACTCAAAAAGAAATCTGAACTCCATGTCAATGACCTGCTTTCTGTGGAATTTCGACTAAAGGACAAGAAACGGACCCTTATAAGAGAAAATGCATCGGTCAGAAGTGTCAACGGCCGCCTTGTCGGGAGCGCTTTCGCCCCGGAGGTGGTCGCGAACAATTCTTTGGGGTTTTACCTGTTGAATTGATGCCCGGATAGCGTTGAACATAAACAATGGGATGGCTCCAGACTACTGATAGAAATTAAAATATGACGACCACACCGTCCCTTCCATGATATCATTATAATTCTTCTCTCAATACCTTCCTTCTTGTCTCGGCGTAGCTCGAAGAGCGAAGCCGGATGAATTCACCCGGAGGGATATCCAGAAAATGGCGCTATCGCTATGATATTGGCTGTTATTACAACTTATTATTTCTACTTTGCCATATCGTTTATGCAACCATAGGGTTTATTGTGAGCGATCATTTACATACTGATACACCTTGGGGTGCGTACAGACTTCGTAGTATTTTTTGGAGGTGAGTTTCCGCACTTTCATTGTTTCCGGATTGACCTTGGGGACATGGGCTTGACGTATGATGAGGCGTTTGTACCTGCCGGTGGTTGTCGGGAATGTGCCTGTGTAAACGGTAAAACGCTCTTTCTGTAGTTCCGGGATGTCGCATTCCAGGGCTCTCAGGTTAATTTCATCGGATAATTTTTTCAATCCGGCAGCATTGAGTTCGATGCCGTTTACGTTGTATCTCAACAACAGGTCATCGGATGTTTGGCCGACCACCGCCTCGGTTTCACTTTGGAATACATACAAATTGAAGGGTGTCGGTTTGTTTTTCAATGCCTTGCGGATAGCCTTTGAACATCCCGACTGTCTGTCTGCCAGGTTGATGGCAGATGAGATCATGATACGGTGTTCACCATCAAAAAGAAATGTGGGGGAGCTGTCTTTGTAGTTAATGCCGAATCCCAGTTCGAGTACAGGCAGCTTGTTCTTTTTACTTTTTATATTGTAGCGCTTGATAACAAGCAGCATATTGATAGCAATCCCGCAGGCTCTGGCAACGCCGTACCATCCCCCGGGCGCGTTTTCCCTTTCATAAATGGACAAAATGATGGCGTCGCCCTCGATGAATACCTTGTCGGCCCCATAGTCGTTCAGGAGTTCGGAAATCGGGTTGAAGAAATTGAGGCTGAAATAGGAGGCCGGGTTCAGCCCCCTTTTGATCATTTGGTGGGTGATGTCGGTGGAGCCCCTTACATCGGCTTTGATTACCACGTGGTTGATAATGGGCTTTTCGTCAAGCGTCTGCTCGTGGGGCAGTAAAAATTCGTAAAGTGTATTATTGGCCCGCGACAGGTTGAGAATTTTTTCCTCCGACGTCA
Organism: Desulfobacterales bacterium; assembly: GCA_029940035.1. Classification (GTDB taxonomy): domain Bacteria; phylum Desulfobacterota; class Desulfobacteria; order Desulfobacterales; family B30-G6; genus JAJDNW01. The sequence continues at coordinate 10,723 of JAOZRT010000104.1, read as the reverse complement.
GGTTGATCTTCTCCATGGCTTCGTTGAAGATGTTAAAATTATCAAAGTCCCTGTGATAGCGGGCAATTCCGTTGATAAACCGAATCAGATAAACTTTCTTATCCTTGGCCGTCAGCAACTCCATGCGTTTGATTTTCTTCTTCAGGGGTGTAATGGAAAAAGGCTGATGATACAGCTTTTTCAAACGCTTTAAGCGGTTGACGACCGTTTTTCTTGACTTGGGGTCGATCATAAAGTGCAGTATCTGCTGGGGGACCAGCGGCGGACAGTAGTCCTTATACACGTCACGCATTTCATAGGAAGCGGCAATACGTTGCACCATACCCGTTCTTTTAAATGTCCGATAGATCTCTTTTAGCAGGATTTTTTGGTTTTTCAGATGCCGCTTGTACTGGGTGTGCTCTTCCTTTGGAACGCGCCGTTGCTTGCGTTTCGTGAAATCGTTTTTTAGTTTGTAGCAGTTTATGAGCGCATCGATGTTGGGCGTGTGCTTAATGAGGCTGCTGACCTCGATGTCGTGGGACTTTTGGCCTTCCTGGATAGATGCAGCAGTGCTTTCCTCGGTGTGCTCCTTCTGTTGTTTGATCCGGCCCTCCCTTCCCATCCGGCTGAGAACGTATTTGAGCTGGTTGATCAGGGTGTCGAACTTGTCGGGGTCTTCCAGGCGGCGTCCGAAGACGACATCATATTCTTCAATTAAGAATATATCGTAAAAGGGGTTTTCCGAATGGAAGATTGGGTTGTCCAGAATAGTGTCGGGCGGGAGCGCGTTGCTGCCGAAATTGGCTTCGCGCATCTGTTTTAGTTTGCTCAGATGAACTTCGGTCAGGTACTTGAACAGCTCATTGCCCACGTTCCGCAGAATAAGTTCTTTGTTTTGGAGTACATTGGAAAGAGATTCTTTTGTTTTGACTGCTTCGCCGATATCCTGGTGATCAGTCAATTCATATTTCCGGATAAGATTCTTAATGCGGCTTGACATGGCGGAGAAATGGCTGCGAATTTCGTGGATGAGGTACTTTACGACGGACGCCTGGGCCAGGAAATCAATTTGAAGCTCGTTTTGCTGTTTGGACTTGTTGACGGCAGCTTCCATTACCAGCTGGTAGAGGCGTTGGAAGTCGGTGACCCTTTTGGACCAGACCGTGGGCTTTTCAATTGGGAAAATATTATAAGTCTTGAAGTGCCTCGCGATCAGTTGCGGGATAATCTTTTCGGCAGCACTGCAGAAACTGGGACTGATATACACGTCGTGGCGGACGTTATCGACACCAGGCAAAAGCCGGGTCAAGGTGAATTTAAGCTCATAGCCGGACAGATTGTATTCGTCCAGTCCGGGCAGTCTGGCTTTACTTTTGAAAAAAGAAAACATACAGGACACTTATATCATTATTGCCGGGATATGTCCAATTCAGCTTTTCAGAATGAGATACGCCAGGTAGCCGCCGTAGGTGCTGAGGAGCATCGCCCCATCCACACGCGACACGGTGTATGATTTGCGAATCATGAAAAGCGGCATGGCGCTGACAGCCATCATAACCATGTAATCGATGAAAAGGCCGCTGGCCATGAAGCCACCCGGAATGGTGATAGGGTTTACCAGGGCAGCCGCGCCCAGAACAGCTAGAATGTTGAACACATTGCTGCCCACGAGATTGCCGAGGCTGATATCCATTTCCTTTTTCAAGGCGGCAATCACCGAAGTGGCCAACTCCGGAAGAGATGTTCCGAAAGCGACAATGGTTAAACCGATGAATTTATCATTGACGCCGAATACGGTCATGATTTTTATGGCCGAGTCGATGAGCACTTCGGCACCGATGACAACTCCGGCAATGCCGGAAAGGATGAGGGCAACCTGACTGAACCGGTTGCCCACGGGTTGGGCCCCCGTCTTGTCGCGCGGCATGGCCCCCGTCTTGCCACTGGGAGTCCGTGTAGCTGACCGGTAGTTGTAATATATGTAAACGATAATCCCCGTCACCAGTGATGCTCCTTCCACCCGACTGATGGTGGAGTTGCCGGAAACGACCAAAAGATAAAGGGTGATGCCCAGCATGATGGGGATATCCCGCTTGAAAACCGTGGGATGGCATTTTATGGGTTGAAAGAGGGCTGTCATGCCCAGTACCAGGGCGATGTTGCAGATGTTGCTGCCGATGACGTTTCCCACGGCAATCATGGATTTGCCTTTGATGGATGAAACGAGGCTGACCACCAGTTCCGGAGCGGATGTTCCGAAGGCGACCACGGTCAGGCCGATCACGATGGGTTGCATGCCCAGGCTGCCGGCAAGGCTGGAAGATCCCCTGACAAGCCATTCGGCGCCGTAATACAGCATCAGCAGCCCTATGATAAAAAGCACGATGTTAATGGTCATGAAACAACCTCGCGATTTCATCAACCTCAAATGTCGGCCAGGTTTGGGGGCCGTCATGGGTATGGGCGGTTATGCCCGCCTTTTGATCCAGAACCTCCCCGATGCAGGTGGCCCTTATGCCTGCTTTCAGAAGTGCGTCCATCATTTCCATCGACTGCCCGGGGTGGCAGCAGATCAGCAGCGTTCCCGACCCAATTAGCCCGAGCGGAGATATGTCGAGCAGTCTGCAGATATGTTTCGTTTGCGGATAAACAGGGATGGCATCCATGTCGATACTGATGCCGTATCCGCCGGCAGCGCTCAATTCGAACAGTGCCGTGGCCAGACCACCTTCGGTGACATCGTGCATGGCACTGACTCCGCCGATGTTGACGGCCAGTTTGGCCTCTTCCATGATGCTGACATGGTCGAGAAGTTGGCGGCTGCTCTGGATTTGTTCATCGGATACGTTCAAGGCTTTCAGGCGGCCTTCGAATTCCCGGGCGATGATAGCTGTTCCTTCCACGGCAACTGCTTTGGTCATCAGCACTTTGTCACCCGGCCGCATGCTGCTTTTGTCGATCAGGTTTTTCCTGGTCACGGTCCCGACCAGGGAGCCGATGACCACCGGACGGGTTACCGCATCGGTGATCTCCGTGTGCCCGCCGCAGAGGGTGATATCATATTTCGAGGCTACGCGGTTCAGTTCATCCATGGTAAGCCAGATGGACGAACCGGTGCTGCCGGGCGGAAAGAGCAGCGTGGTCATAAACCATCGCGGCTTCGCACCGGACGTGGCAATGTCGTTGGCATTAACCAGGACGGCATATTGGCCCACTGCGTCCGTGGCAAAGGTAATCGGGTCTGATTTCAGAACCAGCACCTCATCTTCGGAAATATCGGTTGCTGCCGTGTCTTCACCCACACCCGGAGCGATGAGCAGGGCAGAATCTTTGATAAAAAGGTGCTCGAGAAAGCGGTCCAGTAGACTATTGGGTAGTTTTCCCTGGGGCAGCGGCAATCCCAACTGAATGATCTCCTTGACATCATCGAGGCGGGCAACCTTGAAATCGAAGTCTATCTCCGGCATGTCAACAGGGAGAACTGTTTCCAGCAGAACAGTAACGGCTCCCGCTCGCCGGCCGGCCTGCATGTCAAAAATGTAGTCCCCGACAACGATAATCTGATCCGCGTTGATGCCGAGCCTCTCAGCAGCCCTCAGGATGCCTTCAGGCGATGGTTTGGGTTCAATGGGATCATCACGGGTTATGACGACGTCAAAATCCCCGAGGGCCGTATCCCGGAAGTTGTGCAGGGATGATTTTATGGCGTCCAGGCTGTTACGGGAAATCAGGCCAACGGGGATACCCAGGGTCCTGATATGGGCCAACAAGGATTCTGCATCATCATTGGGCATTGATTGTTCGGCCGCCTCAGCTTCGAATGTATGGAGGGCGGCATAGGCATTTTCCCTCTGATGCGGGTCGGGCAGGGCGGCAATGTATTCCAAAATAGGGGCATCAACTGGGCACCCCAGCGCATTTTTTATGACGGCAAAATCAATGGCGCCGGGCTTGGTGAGAGTACCGTCGAAGTCAAACAGGACGGCTTTGGTCAGGAAAGGTTTTTTTATCATCTTTAAATTTCATGCCCTGCATATTGACGATCAATTGCCGGACATTTCAATAATACCTTATGTTTCATATATTTTCGAGCGTGGCCGACATGAAATTTTATATTAGTCGCCTTATAGGATGATCATAGTGTTTTCACAAGAAAATTGTTCATTCTTGAAATTTAAAATGATCATTTTAGACGTAAATTTTCTTATCTTGGCAGTTGGAGCAGATGCGATACAATTGACGGTTGGTTTTTTCGGAAAGCATGAGGCGGGGAGCAGGGTTCAGAAGGGACAGTCGCATGGGAATGCTGCTGCGGTGGGGACAGGCGTCGGTGTTCCAGTGTCTGCATTTCAGAAATATCATTTCAACGGATCTTGTATCTTTTTCCACAGGCCATCCTCAACTTTCAGGTTCTATCTTTTGCCGACATTGAGCGTTTTAGTATCTTCAGGTAACCGCCAACGTTGATCATTAAACCATATTCTGGAGAAAATCATATACGCGATAAATAATGATAAAATACCGTCTGAAATTAAGTATCATGAGGCTCAAGCCCTAAAATCATGTTGATTTCAGCCGTCGGAATAGCTAAAAACATCTCCATGGAACCGAAAACCCAGGACACATACGATGGTTATCTAAAAGCCTTGATGGACATCAGCAGGGCCATCACCTCGGATCTCTATCTGGAGGATATTCTCAAACTGATCGTCATGGTGACGGCCAAGGTTATTGGCGTGGATATTTGTTCGCTATGGCTTGTGGAGGACGAAGGCGAATCGTGCAGAATCAGGCTCAAGGCAACCCAGGCATTGGATCCGGATTACGTGAATGACCGGGTGCTAAGGGTCAGGGAAGGTGTCGTGGGATTTGTGGTCGCAGAGAACCGTCCCCTCATCGTGGAAGATATTTTTGCGGAGCCGCGGTTCAAAGAAAAAGAGATGGCTCGTAAACTCGGCCTTGCCTCCATGGTGAGTGTGCCCATGAATGTGCAGAACAACAAGGTCATTGGTGTCCTGAACTGTTTTACCTCATCCCTCTACCGGTTTACCGAAACCGAGGTCAACCTTATTACCACGGTGGCCAACCAGGCGGCTGTTGCCATCATGAACACCGAATTGATGGTCAAAACCCGTGTGATTCAAGAGGAACTGGAAACTCGCAAACTGGTTGAGCGGGCCAAGGAAGTCCTCGTGCGGCGCCGGAATATGACCGGTGAGCAGGCTTACCGGTGGATTCAGAAACGGAGTATGGATTCACGCAAGTCAATTCTGCACGTAGCCGAGGCTGTCCTGCTGTCGGATGAAATATGACCTTGCCTATGAAAGTCCCCGCCCCGGCCGAACCCACCTGCGGCGAACAAACTGGAATTGAATATCCAATAATCAATGTCCAATTTTCAAGTAGGGGTGCCCCTTGTGGGTACCCGAATGGCCACAGGCGATTTGCGAAAACGGGCAGACACAAGGCCTGCCCCTACAAGACATAAAGCCGGCTGCTTTGTAGCGCAGGGATTTATCCCTGCCAAGCTTCGTGCCGAATTCAGAATGCTCTATGCTGTTTGCCTTAACTTGGACATTGATCATTCGTTATTGGATATTGGCTATTCGTCCTTTTTTTGGATTGGTTTCGAATCGATAGCCCTTGCCGATTTTCCGTCGGAAACACAGCCCCGTATACCGTGTTTTTCCTTCTTTTGCCGGATGCCTTTTGAAATAAAGTTTGACAGGCATTGTTAATTTAAAGTAATCTATTTTAACACATATCATTAAAAACAAACTTCGGCACAACGGCGTGCTGAAGGAATGTAAGTGACAACGGCGTCATTTCCGGGCGGATCCCGTCCGGAAAGGCGCCGTTTTTTATTTTAACCCCTAAAAGGAGGTAAGTATGAATCTAAGCCAGCCCAATGCCAATGAAGCGCTTCAGACTAAAAACCGTTCCCGCAGCGTGGCCCCTCAATCAGGCATCTGCGCCCGCTGTGTTGACGGCTGCAAAGGGAACTGCGACTTGTTTCAATCCACCTTCCGGGGGCGTGAACTGCTTTACCCGTCGCCTTTTGGAAAGGTTACGGCCGGTGCCGACAAAGACTATCCTGTGGACTATTCCCACCTCAACATTAACGGGTATGCCATCGGTGCAGAGGGAATCGAGGCCGATCCTGACCACGCCGTTTTTCCCAAGGTCACCACCGAAACCTGGTACGGCGCTACGGAAAAAATAAAAATGAAGATTCCCATGTTCACGGGTGCGCTCGGCAGCACGGAGATTGCGCGTGCCAATTGGGATCATTTTGCCGTGGGAGCCGCCATATCCGGTATCAGCCTGGTTTGCGGGGAGAACGTGTGCGGCATTGATCCGAAACTTGAAACCGACAAGCGCGGCAAGGTCACTGATGCGCCCGATATGCAGCGGCGCGTAACGTCCTACCGTCGATATCATGAGGGTTACGGCGACATTATGGTCCAGATGAACGTTGAAGACACCCGGTTGGGGGTGGCCGAATACGTGATCGAAAAACTTGGTGTGGAAACCATCGAACTGAAGTGGGGGCAGGGAGCCAAGTGTATCGGAGGCGAGATCAAGGTGGACACTTTGGAACGTGCTCAGGAGCTTCAGAAAAGGGGATATATCGTTACCCCCGATCCCTCCAACCTCCACAACCAAAAAGCCTTCAGGGACGGATCCATAAAGGAGTTTGAGCGTCATTCCCGGATCGGTTTTTTGGATCAGGACGAATTCATGAAGGAGGTTGACCGGGTGCGAAAGCTGGGTGCTAAACGCGTCACCCTCAAGACCGGGGCTTACCCCATGCGTGAACTGGCCATGGCTATCCGCTGGTCTTCGGATGCCAAAATTGATCTCCTGACCATTGACGGAGCGCCCGGTGGCACGGGTATGAGCCCCTGGCGCATGATGTCCGAATGGGGAGTACCGTCTATCTACCTGCACTCCATGGCCTACGAACTCTGCCTGCGGTTGGCCGCCAAAGGGTCGTTCGTGCCGGATATCGCCTTCGCGGGCGGGTTCAGCTCTGAAGATCATATTTTTAAAGCACTGGCATTGGGGGCGCCTTACTGCAAAGCGGTGTGCATGGGTAGGGCGCTGATGATTCCCGGCATGGTGGGCAAGAATATCGGTTTATGGCTTGAGGGTAAAGATGGCGGCCTGCCTTCGACCGTGTCGAAGTATGGGACAACCAAGGAAGAAATTTTTGTTAATTACCGAAAGTTGAAAGGGATATACGGCAAGGACATCGATGATATGCCCCTCGGAGCCATCGGGATATACAGCGTTGCCGAAAAATTACGTGTGGGGCTGCAGCAGCTCATGGCCGGCTCCCGAAAGTGGCGGACGCATTTGATTACCCGTGACGACCTGGCCTGCCTTACGGAAGAGGCATCACGCGTGACCAAAATACCCTATATCATGGATTCATACAGGGAGCAGGCATTGAGTATTATCGATGCCTAGTATCTGCAAGGTCGGGTTGCGAGTTGCGGGGTACGGGATACGGGGTTACCGTCAGCTTGAATTGTCATTATTTTAACTGACACAGAATACCCACGGGTTGTAAATGACAACGGAGTTAAATTGATCCAATATTTAGATTATGAATAATAATTGCTAACGACCGCTTACACAAAGGACCACAAAAGGCGGGCAGCCTTGGAAACTACGACGTCATAGTAAAACACATTTCGCCCATAGTCCGCATCCCTTTTGTGGCCTGTGAAACTGAGCATTCGGAAACTATCGAGAGTAACTATAAGAGGATAAAACTGCGAATTTTTCTGACAGGTGTCAGTTGTGTGGGAAAGACAACGATTGGAAAGAATCAGATTCTATGACTTAGATTCCCGCCCAATCGAGAAAAAGCAGACGTCCAATGAAAAAAAATTGTATTTGAAAGAGATTAATAAGGATATCAACTATTTTCGTAAGAGTTACCAGCGCGCCAACCTTCAGGTTGACATTTCTGGTTTTGATGCAAATCAAGCCGCATGTAAAGTTATAGAGGCCGTCAAAGAGCTTGAGAAGGCAATGAATTCATAAATATAGTCAGTACCATTGTTTAGAGAGGGACCGGGAAAATCGAGGCTTTTTTTTAAAATACCTTTTCATTACGCTTTTTGTGGCTGTAACATCAGTACGTGCTAATCGATCCCAGCCCCTCAAACATACGTTACCGCATTACTTCAACACAACCCCAGTTGCCGTAAAACTTTGATACCTAGGTAAATACTACTTCGAGAATGCAACCCATTTTGGGTTAGAATACCGGCCCGACATAGCTCTAAATTAATTACTCCCTGCATCACCATACACATCCTCGGGCTTACCGACCAGGGTATTGCCGCCCTTTTAAACAACCGGGTCGAACATCGGCTGAAGGCCAAAGATGTCCTGACCGTGGAACAGAAAAAGAAACTGCTCCATGCGCTTTTTATCGCATCGGGTTTTTAGGCAAAAGGAGATAAAACATGAAGATTATAACCGTACTCTCAATAATTGCGATTACTCTTTTCACAGGTTTAGGACCAGCTCTGGCTGGTGATATTATCCACGACGCAGAGTATTACATCCTCGAGGCCCAGAATGGCGATAAGTGGGCCGTTGAAGACAAAGAACTCGACAAGAAACTCAAGGCGCTCCGCAAAAAACACGGTCAACCGCCGAACATCATCTACATCCTGTGGGACGACCAGCAGGTCGGTGCCGTCGGGAATGAGATGATTCAAAAAAACCTGGGGTTTTCAACGCCTAACATCAACAAGATGGCGGCGGAGGGCATCAACTTCACCCGCATGTACAGTGAACCGGCTTGCACCCCAACTCGTGCAGCGTTTTTAACGGGCCGACACCCGGTTCGCAATGGCATGGCCGTGGTAGGCATGCCGCATGAATTTTCCGGGTTAGCTGCCGAAGAAGTCACCATCGCCGAAGTGTTGTCTGAGGCCGGATACGCTACGGCCCACTACGGAAAGGGTCACCTGGGTGACATCGAGGAGAGCTATCTCCACAACCAGGGTTTCGATGAGGCCCTGTTCACGCCCATGAACCAGATTCCCTCAATGTACAACCACACAGGTGAGGCTGTCAACGCCATCCTCGGCCTTCATCCTGAAATCTATCCCGAAGACCCCTACAAACTGGACAGCCCCGGCCTTGTCCCCGGGGGATGGGTGATGAATATCGAAGGCAAGAAAGGTGAGATGGGTAAAGAGTTCTGCGGTACATCGAACGAATGCTATGACGAAATAGATAACCAGTCAGAAAAACGCACGCTGGCGTTTATCAGTAAGAATGCTAAAGCAGGCAAGCCGTTCTTCGTCGAGTACTGGCCCAACTGGCTGAATTTCCTGGCGCCGGAGATCCCTAAACTCTCATTAAACGGCGGCAAGATAGCCGGTGCCTATGCGCGGCTGGACGCCTTTGTTGGGCAGGTCATGGCGGAGCTCAAAGAGCTTGGGATTGCCGAAAATACGATTTTTGTAGCCATGGCCGATAATGGGCCTATGTCTCACAACCCACCGCCAGGTTGGGCCATGACGGAAATCATGTACCGCGGCGGCAAGGGCGATTTTCTCGAGGGCGGCGTGCGAGTGCCGGCTATCGCCTGGTGGCCGGGGATAATTGAAGAAGGCCAGCTGGTTGGCGACATCATTCATGTCACTGATCTCTACACAACCTTCGCGCGCCTCGCCGGAGCAACCAAACACATACCGACCGACCGGGTCATAGACGGGCTCGATCAGACGGCGCTCTTGCTGAATGGTGACGCCCACGGTCGCCGCGACTATGTATTCATCTATGCGGGTGATGAACTAGGGGCCACGGTTAAAGGCCGCTATAAACGGCACTGGATGGGTGCAAGCGGTGGTGCCGGGGTACCGCTAGCGTACTATGACCTGTACCAGGATCCGCACGAGAAAAACCCGCACCTGGTTCCGCTGATTCATACCCAGGGGCAGTTCAATCGCATGGTTGCACGACACCAACTCTTCAAGAATAAGTATCCGGACAAGCCCAATGCCAAAGGTATTCCTTATACCGGCCTGTCAAATGCGCGCCCGGAAACCAAAGCAATTGGTGAGCGCGTTAAGGCTTATATGAAAAATATGCCGTTCGATATCAAGGAGTACCTTGAGTTCGAAATGCCTGGTAGCGACGAAGTCGGTGATTGGGGAAACTAGACTCCCGCAGGGGTCCTCCTTTCATGATTCTCTGGTTTTCTTTTTCTACCAGTAATCAAGGGTGGACCCCTCTTTTTTCAACTCCTATGACCTACCGGACACATGCCCGGATCGTGAAATGTGGCACCCATTCCCATTGGCGAATACTACCGGGGCGTTTTGTGTGGGGTTACAGTTAAAATCATTTTGGGCTTTCCGCACGGCCTTGGTAGTTCAGCCGCCGCTGGTTAGCTCCACGTTATGTGGCACCTATCAAATCAATATCAGCCAAAGAGAAAAGAAGTACATTATGAAGAAGAATGAAGCCAATCGGCGCGACTTTATGAAGATTTCGGTAGCGGGCGCTGCGGTCAGCACATTGGGTCTTTTGGGTGGCCGAGCAGGTCAAGCCGTCGAAACCGGGAAACGACAAATCAAAATCGCCGGTTACGACTATGACCGTGTCCGGGCCATCATGGATGGTCAGGTAGGCATCGAAGGTACTGAAGTAAGCTTTGACGTCGAAACTATTTATGAGGCCCTTCGTTATGCGTTTGGCCCCGATC
>JAOZRT010000008.1:5504-38471 GCA_029940035.1 Desulfobacterales bacterium | reverse complement strand
ATTACAACTTATTATCTCTACTTTGCCATATTGTTTATGCAACCATAGGGTTAATCTTGGCCTCTATGTAACGGCATGCCCAGAGAGATTACTTCCTGTAATCATAAAAGCTGATCATTATCAGAAAAGGAATTTGAAGCAGACGTCAAATTTCACAAGATGAATCTCACCATCATTTTCAATAAGCGCCATCGATCAATTGAGGCATAATCAATAGGGCTCAAACCATCCGTTCAATATCCTTGATCTGCTTTTCCAGTTTTTTTAAAGATACCGGTACGGCTGTTCTCAACTCCTGGGCAAACACAGAAACCTTGAATTCCTGGATATGCCAGAACAGCTCTTCCACGGCATTTCGTTTTTCATTGGAAGCTGAATCCCCGAGGCCCTGGATGAGGTCATGCAGGGAGCGGGTAAGATTTTTAACATCAATGCCTCTCTGCTGATCCTTTTCCAGGTTGTCAACGCCGCGCTGGGCCCGAATGGCCACGGCCTTGATATAGCGCGGCAGGTGGGCAAGGCGGACCGTGTCGTAGAGGCTCACGAACCTTTCAGGCATGAGGCCTGTCAGATCAACACGTAGTTCTTCCAGAAAATGCAGAATCTGCACCTTCCCCTGGTTGGCTGTTTCCAGGTTGTGGAGGGTCATTCGGGCGTCCTGGTTGGCATCCAGTGCGGCAACGATTTTTTGCATTTTCTCGTTGCCGCGGGTGTGGATGCCCTCGGTGGCAAATTGTTCTTCCTGATGCAGGTAGTCCGCTTGTTTCCGGATATCCAGACCGAACAAACGTTCAATGGCATCATCATATATGCGCTGTTCCACCTTTTTACGTCCGCCAAAGTATCGGGCGGCCGGATCTGCGTGGGCAGGCAGTTTCAGGTTTTGTTTTAAAAACTTAAGGTCCTGGGAAAATTTATGGGCAAACAGGGCGGCGACCCCGCATGGGTGCGAAGACCGGGCCTGGCCTTCATCCTTAAAAAGTCTCAGGTTGATGATGGCGCCGTCCTTTTCAAGGCCCGGGAAGGCAGTCCACTCCGTGCCTTTTTTTCCTTTCAAGGTCACCATTTTCGGAATGTCGCCAAAGTTCCAGGCTTCAATTCCGGTTTGCTCCCATCCTTGTTTCAGCCGTTCGAATTCCCGGGTGGCCATGTGGGCCGGAAGGGACCCCTCGAGCAGCGCGCTGCCCCGTCCCTCGTGAAGAACATTCTTTCGGGAATCGACAATCTCCAGGCGCATCTTGAGGTGGTCCGGCAAATCGTCCAGGGGCCATGCGGATGCCGGGATGTCGACATTGAAGCGCTCATGGATAAAGCCGCCTAGGGCAACGATGAGAGGGGTGTTGTCCTGTCCCATTTTCTGCATAATGGTGTCCACGGTGGCGGTAACCGGCACCAGCCGTTTGCGATATTCCTTGGGCAGGCTTTTGATGAGTGCGGTTATCTTTTCCTTGAGCATGCCGGGGACAAGCCAGTCCAGCCTGGCCTTGTCCACTCCGGGAGCGTCTGACGAGGGGATCCTGACCGTCAACCCGTCATCATGCTGCCCTGGTTCGAATTGATAAAGCGCCTCGAAAGCCTTGTTGCCCAGGTGAACCTTGTCCGGGAAAAGGTTGATTTCATCTGAATCCGGTGCATAGCGCAGCAGGTCTTCCTTGTCGAGTTTCAGAAAATCATCAGATCCCTGTTTTCTGATCAGGTATTTCAGCGTCCGGGTGTCGTACACCAGCGGCAGGCGTTGGCTGTAAAAAGCCGCCATTTCCTCTTCGTGAACAAGGATGTCCCTCCGCCTGATTTTGTCTTCCATGTTGCGTATCTCGTCGATCAACCCCAGATTGTATTTCAGGAACTTGAAAGGCGTTTTCACCTCGCCGGAGACAAGAGCCTGCCGGATGAAAATGTCGGTGGCCTCTTCAGGGTCGATGGGACCGTAGGAGACAGTCCGTCCGGGAACGATGATCAACCCGTAGAGGGTCACCTGTTCGGTGGCCACCACCTCTCCCCTGTTTTTCTCCCAGTGCGGGTCTTTGTGGGTTCTCCGGCACTGGTCCTTGCCGAGAGCTTCCAGCCAGGCGACATCGATGCTGGCAACGACCCTGGCAAACAGCCGGGATGTTTCCACGAATTCCGCAGCTACGATCCACGCCCCGGGATGTTTAAACAGGCCGGATCCCGGAAAGATCATGACCTCCCGGTCCCGTGCGCCCTTGAAGAACTGCTTTTCCTTCTGTTGGGCAATGTTGGAAAGAAATCCGCTCAAAATGGATTTGTGTACGGCAGCGTAGCCCTCAGGGAAAGTCGTATCCCGGGGTGCTTTTTTTTGGTCTGTTTGTTGGGGCAACTGCCCTTTGGCAGGTCCCGGCTTGTTTTCCTGGAGTCCGTTTTCCTTGAGAATCAGGGTGATCTGGTGATGAATATCGATCCACTCGCGCATGCGCCTGAAGGAAAGATAGCGGGCTTTGCAGAACTTTTTCAATTTTGCAGCACTTCTTCGGCTGCCCGCAGATGCATTGTAGTGCTTCCAGATGTTGAGCAGGGTGATGAAGTCGGATTGCGGGTCCGTAAAGACCACCTGGGCTTCATGGGCGGCCTGTTTCTTTTCCGCGGGGCGCTCCCTGGGGTCTTGAACGCTCAAAGCGGCGGCAATGACGGTTATTTCCCGGAGACAGCCCTTTTGATCAGCTTCGATGATCATTTTGGAAAGGCGGGGGTCCAGGGGCAGCTTGCCCATGAGCCGGCCCACGGCAGTCAATGCATAGGCGCCTTTTTTAGACTGTTGGCGTTTTTTTGGTGATGTCTCGTGCCCGTTGCCGGATAATGTATGAAGCTGCCGGATGGCCCCCAGTTCCAGGAGCAGGCGGAATCCGTCCTTGATGCTTTTGTCGGCCGGGCGGTCAATAAACGGGAAAATGGCGATATCCCCCAATCCCAGGTGGATCATGCGCAGGATAACTTCGGCCAGGTTGGAACGCAGAATTTCAGGCTTGGTGAAAAGGGGGCGGCTGAGATAGTCCTCTTCGGTATACAGGCGAATGCAGACGCCGTTTTCCACCCGGCCGCAGCGTCCCATGCGCTGGTCGGCGCTGCTGCGCGACACGGGCACAATGGGCAGGGCCGTGATCCGGTAGCGGGGGTTGTACCTGGACATGCGCGCCAGTCCGGAATCAACCACATATTTTATCCCCGGTATGGTGATGGATGTTTCCGCCACGTTGGTAGCCACGATGATTTTACGGCCTACAATCCGCTTGAACACTTTTTTCTGTTCATTGGATGACAGCCGGGCGTAAAGGGGGAGCACGGTTGTGTGCGGGAATTTTTTCCCGGAAATCAGGCTGCAGCACTCGCGGATGTCCTGCTCCGTGGGCATGAAAACAAGGATGTCACCATAGGCGCCCCTGCTCTGAAGCCGGTCCACAGCCGCAGCGGCCGATTCGATGTGGTCTGGGGCGCTGTCGTTTTCCTTGGCCTTCTGGCCGGGTGAATTTCCTGCCGGGTATTCTGTTTTTACCGGAAACATCCTGCCGGAAACCTCGATTATCGGTGCATCGCCAAAGGCTTTGGAAAATTTTTCCGTGTCGATGGTGGCTGAAGTGATGATCAGTTTGAGATCCCTGCGCCGGCTCAACAGGTCCTTCAGGATGCCGAGCACAAAATCGATGTTGAGGCTTCTTTCGTGGGCTTCGTCCACGATGATGGTGTCATAGGCGTTCAGATAAGGGTCATTCTGGGTCTCGGCCAGCAGAATACCGTCGGTCATTATTTTGATGAACGTGTTCTGGCCGATCTTCTCCTTGAACCGAATCTTGTACCCCACGCCTTCTCCCAGGTTGATTGACAGCTCTTCGGCTATACGGCCGGAAACAGTGGTGGCGGCAATCCTGCGCGGCTGGGTGCACCCGATCATGCCGTCGATGCCCCTGCCGGCATCCAGACAGAATTTGGGGATCTGGGTGGTTTTGCCTGATCCGGTCTCACCGGAGATGATCACCACGGGGTGGCCCTTTATGGCGGCAATGATGTCTTCTTTGCGGGCGGTTATGGGCAGGGCAGGGTTATAGGTAACCGTGGGCACATGTGCCTTGCGCCAGTCACGTTTCTCCTTTGAACGGTTGAGCCGTTTTTCAACCCCGGTCAGCAGAGACGCTATCTGGTCCTGCTTGCCATTGCGTATGCGAAGCTGCTTGACGCGCTTTAAGGTGCGCAGGGCATCGACGCGATCGGCATGCATGGCAGTCTTTAACAGATCGTCAATATCTTTATGTTTATCTGGTCGCTTGCCCATAATAAGTGCTGCTTTTTATTGATTGATCGGACGGAATCTCATATATCCTGTCAAGCATGTCAATCGTTATTCCCGACCATGATGGGCCTGAAAAGTATAAGATCTTTATCACGAAAACATGAAATAATAAACGAGACAGGATACGGCATCGTTTGGAGTGAAATGGCGGTTCAGCGAGAGACTTCAGCAGGGATAAATCCTGCGCTACATAGCCGGTTGTTAGTGGAAAGGCATGCATTTTCAGCTATAACCCATGTAGTCCAGGGCTTCAGCCCTGCAGATGCTGAGTACATTAGACAAATAGCGCGAAAATAAGCAATCCATATAAAGCATTAATTGATATACATTAATAACGTCAATACAGCTTGATAGGTTTGAAAATGGATGAGCCTAAAAACGTACCATTCGACCAATACCGGGAATATGCACCTGATGAAATGAAGGAGCGGGCAGCGGCTTTTTATGAGAACCTGAAGCGGCGGCGCACCGTGCGCGAGTTTTCAGACAGGCCTATACCGGACGGTGTTATCAGCGATTGCCTGAAAGCTGCCGGCTCGGCCCCCAGCGGAGCCAACCAGCAGCCCTGGCATTTTGTGGCGGTAACCGATCCTGCCGTAAAACACCGTATTCGCGAAGCTGCCGAAAAAGAGGAGCGCGCCTTTTACGAACACCGGGCGCCGGATGCCTGGCTGGATGCATTGTCGCCCCTGGGCACCCAATGGCAAAAGCCGTTTCTGGACCGGGCGCCGTGCCTGATAGCCATCTTTGCACAAAAATACGGGTTTGACGGTGAGGGAAACAAGATCAAGCACTATTACGTCAAAGAGTCGGTGGGGATTGCCACCGGGTTTCTAATCGCCGCTTTGCACCATGCCGGGCTGGTTTCATTGACCTATACACCCAGCCCCATGGATTTTCTCAACAAGATATTGCAGCGCCCGAAAAATGAAAAGGCTTTCATGGTCCTCGTGGCCGGCTACCCTGAAAAGGATGTGACGGTTCCGGACATTTCCAAAAAGCCATTAGCGGAAATTGTCACATATATATAGTTCCAGCGTCTTGCATAATAAGCAAAATTCAGCCTTAGAAAACGAATTGGAATTTTAATTCGTATGCAATTGGAATAACATTATAAATTAGGAGAGGCACCCATGAAAAAAGAGTGGATGGAAGCCCTGGGCCACATGACATATGGCATATATGTCTTAACAACGCGAGTTGACGATACCATCAACGGGATGATTGCATCGTGGGTGACCCAGGTGTCATATGAACCGCCATTGATCATGGTGGCCATCCATCCCAACCGCTATTCCCACAACCTGGTTGAAGAGGGCCGGGCCTTTGCTCTGCACATGCTCCGCCGGTCTCAAAAAGAGATGCTGAAAATATTCAAAGGTCCGGATCCTGAAAAAAAATTCAAGGACATTCCATGGGAGCCGGGCAAAACAGGGGCCCCGATTTTGAATGATTGTCTGGCTTGGCTGGAACTGACCGTTCAGGAACGCCACACGCCAGGTAATCACACCCTTTTTATCGGAGAAATCATCGCCGGCAGCACCCGATCATCAGGAACGCCTCTTTGCACCTTGGATTATGATGGGATGTATGTAGGTAAGGAATGAATAATTCCGGAAAAATGGAGCGCCGGGTGAATCGAGTCCTGAAAGCTGTTTCCCTTCTGCTGTCCTTTATTTTGTGCAGTTTTTTAGTTTTTGGGTGTGGTGTCTCGGATGATGATGATGGTGATCGTGAAACAGCACCCACCATAAGGGCAGTATATTTTTATAAAAACGCCTCTACCATTCCAACTTCAAATTTCGATGCCGGTGATGATATTTCTTTTGACGCCCATCTTGGGGACCCTGATTTAGACATAGTTACCTTGCATGTAATCATCTTCGATCTTAATAATCCTGGTACAGTATACGATGGACCAACTGTTTATGAATTGGATCCTGTACAATTGCCGGAATATACCTTTTCTCAAAAAATGGATGTTGCACTCTCAGCCAACGAATATCGGGTTGATTTCCAGGCTGTAGATGAAAAAGGAAGGGTAAGCCTGATATTCAGAAAAAAAATATACGTTAAATAGGTGCTTGATTCATATTCCTCCAAGGAATTGAAGAAGGTGTGGAAAATGTTGATGACGGTTTAGCTTGGAGCATGACCATCTCAAAAAAAACCGGCAAACTGGTTCTTTCTGCATCTGGAGATGGCGTAGCATATGTTGTATTTGGTTCATGCACTGTGGTTTATTCAATTCCGTATTTTTTCATCTTTCGCCAAAGGGTGGACTTGTCGATGTTGAGATAGACGGCGGTTTTTCCCCGGTGGCCCCGGTGGCGGTCCAGGGCGGAGACAATCGCATCCTTTGCGGCCTGCTCCAGTTGAGGTGCAGCAGGGCGGGGGCCGATATCTTGCCCCTTATTTCCGCTTTTCTGAATGTCTTGGGAGAGGTGCCTGGTTTCGATCAATTCCCCGCGACACAGCACAAATGCAAATTCGATGATGTTTTCCAGTTCCCTTATATTTCCTGGAAAGGGGTGGCGCATCAGAATGTTCAACGCCTGGTCTGAAATTCCCTTGATCTCCTTGCCCTTAAGAGCATTGAATTTCTGGATAAAGCTGCGTACCAGCAGGGGTATGTCATCCCGACGCTCCGCCAGGGGCGGCAACTCTATTTTAATGACGTTGAGGCGGTAGAACAGGTCCTCCCGAAAGGTGCCCCGGGCCACGAGTTCTGCCAGGGTCCTGTTGGTGGAGGCGATGATGCGGGCATCTGTTTTTTCGGCGGCAGTTCCCCCTAGGGGTTCATATTCCTTCTCCTGCAGGACCCTTAAGAGTTTGACCTGCAGGGCTGTCGAAATATCACCGATCTCGTCCAGGAACAGGGTGCCGCCCGCTGCCCGCTCGAAGCGTCCGGGCTTGTCTTTTTTGGCTTCGCTGAAAGCGCCTTTCCGATAGCCGAACAGTTCGGACTCCAACAGGGTGTCCGGCAATGCAGCACAGTTGACAGCCACAAACTCCCCCTTCAGGCCACTTACATTGTGGATGGCCCTGGCAAACAATTCCTTGCCCGAACCGCTGGGCCCTTCAATGAGAATGGTGCTGCCGCTGGTGGCAATATCCGGAAGAATGTCGAAAATCTTCTGGATGCTGTAATTTTTGCTGACAATGTCTTCAAACCGGTACTGGTTGTCTATTTTCTTCCGAAGGGCTTCCACGGCGGTGAGATCCCTGAAGATTTCAACCCCGCCAATGATTTCCCCCTGCCCAGCCGACAACACGGAAGTGCTAACGCTGGCAGACACCCGCTCCCCCTGACTGTTCAGAATGTCCACCGGTATATTAATGCCCTGCGTGCCCGATTCTATGGTCTTTCCCAGAGCACAGGACGTCTGGCAAATGTTGGCCCGGAAAACATCGAAGCATTTCTGGCCCAGGGCCTGGTCTTTGGTAACACCCGTTATGGTTTCTGCTGCGCGGTTAAAGTAGGTGATGTTGTATTCGAGATCGATGGTGAATACACCGTCGGCAATGGAGTCCAGGATGGTTTCAAAATGAGAGTTGGTTTTGGTTGCCAATGTTATATTCCCTTATTATATAGCCCGAATAATTGCATAAACGCAATTGTATTGCAATATAATATTGTAATTATGCAATCAATGTCAAGCCCCCTCTTTACGGTGTCCTCCAATAACTTGCTAAATAGATTAACTATATTTAATTTTATCATTTATTCGTCTTTATGGCACGCAACCTGCTAATTAAATCAATAGTGCAATTATCGGTTGAGAGGAATAATGTGGGAAAAGGAACGGGAAGGTAAAATGAAATTAGCCATTCCAATGTTTCACACAAAAATATCACCCAGGTTCGATCAGGCCCAGGGGTTTGTTCTTTTGGAAACAGGCCCTTCCGAAGTCCTTGCCAGGGAGGAACTGGCAACAAAAGGATGGCCGGAAATGGATAAAATGAAACAGCTGGTGGACCTGGGTATAGAAACATTGATTTGCGGGGGGATCGGTCGCGCTTCGTTGCAATACCTGAGTTTCAACGGGGTCCACGTTTATTCGTGGGTGACCGGTGAGGTGGACGATGCCGTGACCTGTTTTCTGGACAACAGGATGAAGCCCGGCATTATTCTGGGCGAACACGGGAAGATGACGGGGCGCTGGCAGTTCTGCAAGGGCCGTAATCATCTATGTAATATGTTTCAGACCGGTTTTAACAACGGCAAAGAGGGGGTGATTAGAATGCCAAGAGGAGATGGTACGGGACCCAGAGGGCAGGGACCGCAATCGGGAATGGGGCGCGGTGTTTGCAATAACGGTAAAGGCGGCCGCGGTAGCGGTCAGGGCAGAGGACAGGGCACTGGCCAAGGCAGAGGCCAGGGCAGAGGTCAAGGCACCGGCCAAGGTAGCGGCCAGGGCATGGGCCAGGGTAAAGGACAAGGACAAGGTAAAAGGTAGAAGGTAGAGGTAAAAGGTAGAGGTAACAGGTAGAAGGTAAAAGGTAGAAGGTGGAAGGAAAAGGGCCAAAAGCTAAAAGCAATTTGTTCCCTTCAACCTTCAACCTGAAAGGAGAAAACAAATGCCAAGATTCAATCAAAGAGGACCCGAGGGTATGGGGCCGATGACAGGTTGGGGCAGGGGATTGTGCAATTCAGAGCAACCCGCGTACAGGCCAGACGCTACCGGCAATGCCGGTTTTGGCCGAGGCATGGGGCTCGGTCGTGGTTTCAGACGCGGGTTCGGTGCGCAAATGAACGTCTATCCAGTTCGGGGAATGGGCCGCGGACGGGGTCCGTATGTGCAGGCTTATCCTGAAGATGCACAAATAGAGCTCGGCCGACTAAAAAATGAGGCCGCAAACATGCAGAATACCCTGGAGGCTATCAACGCACGCATAACAGAATTGGAAAAAAGCGAATGATGGAAATATTATTGGCAGGCGGGAATCTGGCTTCAATGCCTGCCTTCAAAACAGCACTTGAAGAAAACGGTGCCCAGGTTACATGTCTGGACTCGGGGCAACAAACACTGGGCGCCGTTTCCGAAAAAAACTTCGACCTTCTGGTGGCGGATGAGACCTTGGCGGACATGTCGGGCCTTGAACTGATCGAATCCGTCATCATGAGTCAGCCCATGCTCAATTGTGCGGCTGTCAGCTCGCTTTCAAAGGAAGACTTTCATGAAGCCAGCGAAGGGTTGGGGGTATTGATGCAGCTTCCGCCCGCGCCCGGCAGAGATGATGCTGATGCGCTTATAAAACATTTGAATAAAATACAATCATTCAAGGTGGGATCATGATTATCAGTGTTGCCAGCGGCAAGGGCGGAACAGGCAAGACCACCGTAGCTACCAATCTGGCGGTTTCCATGGGGACGGGTGTTCAGCTTCTGGACTGTGACGTGGAAGAGCCCAATGCCCATCTATTTGTTTCTCCGGTGATGGAACAGTCGGAAACTGTTTTTACGGCGGTTCCCGAAATCGACAAGGATAAATGCACCCTGTGCCGTAAATGTTCCGACATATGCAGGTTCAATGTAATCGCTATTGCCGGCAAGATAATTCTCACCTTCCCGGAACTGTGCCACAGCTGCGGAGGGTGTATAGCCGTGTGTCCTGAAGGGGCCATTACCGAAATCGGGCGCGATCTCGGTCTGTTGGAACAGGGCGTTTTCAGTGCAGGTGATTTTGTCCACGGACGGTTGCGGATTGGCGAGGCCATGTCGCCGCCTTTGATCAAAAAGGTCAGGGAGCGGATAAAGCCCGGCAAAATCAGCATTATCGATGCGCCTCCCGGCACATCCTGTCCGGTGATTACGGCCATGAAAGGTACGGATTTTGTATTGATGGTCACGGAACCGACGCCGTTTGGGCTGCACGATCTCAAGCTTGCGGTGGAGGCGGTGAAGCTGCTGGGCATTCCGCACGGCCTGGTGATTAACCGATCCGACATGGGCAACGACGATGTCTGGCAGTACGCCAGGACGGAAAATCTGCCGATTCTGATGGAAATTCCGTTTGACCGTGCCATAGCGGAGGCGTATTCCCGGGGCCATTTGATGGTGGAGTCCATGCCCGCGTGGAAGGGTAAATTTCAGGAACTGTTCAGTCGCATCGAGACATTGAGCAAGGCCTGGGAAAACAGAAATTAAAAGGGTAGGTAATTTAATGAAAGAACTGGTTGTTTTGAGCGGCAAGGGCGGAACAGGCAAGACCAGCCTGACAGCGGCCTTTGCCTCGATTGCCGAAAATATTGTGTTGTGTGATGCGGATGTGGATGCTGCCGACCTGCATCTGTTAATGGACCCGGATGTCCGGAAGAAAACGGATTTCATGGGCGGCAATATCGCGAGTATCGATGCCGAAAAGTGCACCATGTGCGGTCAGTGTATTGACCTTTGCCGGTTTGACGCCATCCGGGATGATTTTGTTGTCGATAAAATCGATTGCGAAGGCTGTGGTGTGTGTGTGGATCTCTGCCCGGAGCAGGCCATCGATTTTCCGGTGGTTAAATGCGGTGAGTGGTATATTTCCGATACCCGTTTCGGTGCCATGGTACATGCCAGGCTCGGTATTGCCGAGGAAAATTCAGGCAAGCTGGTCACGCTGGTACGCCAGGAGGCCAAAAAGCTGGCCGAAGCCAAACACATGCAATTGATCATTACGGACGGCCCCCCGGGCGTGGGGTGTCCCGTTATCGCCTCGGTGGGCGGGGCAACTGCCCTGTTGGTGGTGACCGAACCCACGGTTTCCGGTCTGCACGACATGCAGCGCCTGCTGGAACTGGCCGCGCATTTCAAGGTGCCCTGTATGGTTTGTGTGAACAAGTTCGATCTGAATATGGAGCAGACCGCGGCGATCAAAAAACTGATCACGGAAAAGGGCATCCCGTTTGTAGGGACAATTCCTTTTGACCCGGAGTTTGTCAAATCCATGGTTCTTGGAAAAACCATTTTAGAGTACCGGCGGGAAGGCGAATTGAGTTCCGCAGTCAAAAAGATTTGGGAGCGTATCCAGGAAAATCTTTAATGTTTTGGGTTTATCACGATTAGGGATTTAGGACGTAACATTATTTTTTAAATAAAAAACAAGGAGAGGTATCAATGCAAAACGGAAGAATAGCAGTCCCTTCAAACGGGGCAGGCGGAATGGAAGGTACGAGATCAGGGCATTTTGGACACTGTGATGTTTTTACCTTTATCGATGTGGAGGATGGGGAGATCAAAAACGTTTCCACCATCCAGAATGAAGAGCATGTCCAGGGTGGATGCATGGTGCCCGTCAACCTGTTGGCCGGTCACAAGGTGGACGCCCTGGTGGTGGGCGGCATCGGCATGCGCCCGTTGATGGGTTTTAAGCAGGTGGGCATCGATGTGTACCATGATGCGGAAAGGGCTGAAATCAAACCGGTTGTCGAGGATCTGATTGCCGGAAAACTATCTGAAATACAAAATAACGAGGTCTGCGGCGGTGGCGGCGGAGCTATGGCCTAATCAGAAGGTCTAAGCTTGGTATTATTTACCCCATAGTTGCATAAACAACCTGGCAAAGCATATATAATGAGCTGTTATTATAACCAATATTGTAGAAATAAAACCATTGCCTGGATATCCCCCCAGGTGAGTTCCAAGGATGGCGTCTATTTTGCCATGTTGTTTACCCTTTGGGAAAACCGGAGAACTTCAGATTCTGTGTTGCTGAGGGTTCGAAGTAAACAACTACGACTTCACCCTCAGGCGCCTTGACTCTGAAGTCCTCCGGATTTTGCAACGTTGGGGTTTACCCATACAGGATTGATCAATAAACAGTTAACGGGAGTGATATATGAAAGTAGCAGTTACATCCAAGGGAAAGGATCTTGATTCAGAGGTCGATCCAAGGTTCGGCCGGGCAGCCTATATTTTGATCGTGGAAACAGAAGATGATACTTTCAAAGTCATGGACAATTCAGAAAATGTGAACGCGTTCAAAGGCGCCGGCATTCAGGCTGCTGCAAGTGTTGGCGACAGCGGTGCCGAAGTTTTGCTGACCGGGTATTGCGGGCCGAATGCCTACAAGACGCTCAATGCAGCCGGCATCAGGGTAGCCAACGATGTTTCCGGTACGGTAAGTGAAGCAGTGATAGCCTTCAAAAGTGGCCGGGTTGCATTTGCCGAAGAGGCGAATGTCGATGGACACTGGTGATAAAATCGCCACAGGGCGATTTTATTCAACGCGGCTGCGCCGCTATTAAATAGATTTTCCACGGGAAATCTTACAACTGAAGCAACGTCAGCTATTTTTAAAGAGATACCATGCAGTTGATCCCATATGTTTTCATCATAGCCGACAAGCTGAAGTCTAAAAGCAATTAGAATGGCGTTTGGAGTAGCATCACTTTATCGTCATCGGATGTAAGAGATGGCCCACGGCAAATTTAGTTCCGAAACCTATTGTACTTTGCGATGGGTGCGGGAAAAAATAAAAGCCAACGCAGATTGCCCAAACGCTATTATAATGGGCATAGATTTCAGGCGATTCGCTATAAACCGCGCTTTACGTTAAACGGCTATCAGCCGTCATCTATAGCTACTTGAATAAACATTCGGCTTGCAGCACAATTGCAGGGTGAGCAAATTTGACATATTAACCTGGCAACTAAATAGCCAAATACGTCATGCCGGACTTGTTCCGGCATCCAGTAATATCCTGGATTCCCGCCTTCGCGGGAATGACGGCGTTAACGTATTTATTCGCCGGAGCAATATCAAATGCACGACAGGTAAACTTTTTGCATGGTAACGACGAAGTCGTGTTTCATAAAAGCGTGGAACACGATTTTATTTTTATTACATCAGTGTGATTGAACGGGAGTGAAGGGTGAGCGAGCAAGATTTTAACTTTTTTCAGGACCACTCAAGAAACTATCTTGAAATGGCTTTGAAGACAGACAAACAGGAGTTGATGGAAAATCCGGATGGCTACGGAAAACGAACCGGCGTGTGCGGTGACACTGTGGCCATCTATCTCAAAATCCACCAGAAACGTGTGGCGGCAGTATCCTATCAAGTGGACGGGTGCATCAACACCAATGCCTGCTGCAACACTGTTGCCCATCTGGTCGAAGGCAAGCATGTCGATACTGCCTGGGGAATCACGCCCGAAGAGATTATGGACTTTTTGGAAACCCTTCCGCCGGCCCATACCCACTGTGCGGAGCTGGCTGTGGGTGCTTTGTACCTGGCGCTTTCCAGGTACCAGGAACTTGAGCGGAGCCCGTGGAAGAGAATGTACGGAAAAAACTAGTAGCTATCTCAAAATCTATATTTTGAGATAGCTACAATTATCAACAGGAGGTATTCGATGGCGAATTTTTTGTTTGTGCTGGGGGCGGATGACAATCAGAAGGCAACCCGCTGTTTCCAGTTTGCTAAAATAGCGGCTGAAAAAGGGCATGCTGTGAACGTTTTTTTTGTTGATGACGGGGTGATGTGGGCCGACTCCACCAGGGACCTCACAACGCCGACGCTAACCGGTGATTGTCCTAACGACTACCTGCCCTTTCTGGTGGAAAACGAAATTCCCATCGGGGTCTGAATTCCATGTGCAAAATCTCGTCAGGTTGACGAGAACAACTTTTTTGGCAACATGGCAATGGACGGCGCGCCACATCTCATTGATCTTGCTACAGAAGCGAGAGTGTTCAACTTTTAAAACAAATCCACCCCGCGCTTTGAAGCGCGGGGTGGATTTGTTTTTTAGGAGAGGTCCACAGCCGACGTCAGTCTCCCGAGGGTATCTTCGGCATAGTCTAGATCTGTGATTACCAGTTCTATGGCCTGGTTGGGGCAGATTTCCACGCACCGTCCGCATCCCCGGCAGGTGTCGTCAATATGGGCTTTGCCACCCTGTAACCGGATGGCGTTGACAAAACAAATGTCTTCGGTGCAGGTACCGCAGCCCACGCAATCCTGATTCACCCTCAGGTCGATGCCGGGCATGCGGGTCAGTTTTTTGCCGATATCCGGGGTGATATCCGGCAAAAGGCGCCAGAAACAGCAGCAGGGGCAGCAGTTGCACACGGTGAACAGCTTTTTTCCGGGCTTAACGTTCAGCCACACGGCATCGAGTTTGTTTCTGCCCACCAGGTGTACGAGGCCGGCTTCACGACATTTGCGAACATGCTTCCGAGCTTCCCCGGCCGTGACAGGTCTACCGAATTTTGGGTTGATGCCCATGGCGGCTTCACCCATGAAAAGGCAGCCCATTTCAATGGGAAAGTCCTTGCAGCCTGCTGACTCCCGACAGATGCAGAAGTCCATAATCCAATGATATCCGGCACTGTCGATGATGCGGTCCAGGATCTGGGACGGCAGCACCATGTCCGCGGGCTGGTCCAGGTTCTGGTTAACAGGGATGGCGTTATCCCTGGGAAGGTACAGAATATCGTCATCCCTGAACAGCAGAAGGTCGATAATCTGGCCCACAAAACCATAGTGCGAGAGCCTGGAGAGCATGAAGCGGCCGGAGAAGGTTTTGTTGATGATCTTCCGGATAGCATAAGGGCTGGCCATAACAAATCCTGAACAATGGTAGATAAATTGGGATCAGTCCGTATCTAGAACCCCTCCAGCCTGGCGATGATCTCCGCCATGACTTCGTCGGCGCCGCCGCCGATGGATGCCAGGCGGGAGTCCCGAAAGGCCCTCGTTATGGGCATCTCAGCCATATAGCCCAGGCCGCCGAACATCTGCAGGCAGCCGTCCGCTACTTTGTGCGCCACCCGGCCGGCCATCAGCTTACCCATGGAGACCTCCTTGGTTACGTCCAGGCCAGACATTTTCATGTTGACGATATGATAGGTCAGCCGCTTCAGACCTTCAATTTCGGTCAGCCAGTCGGCCAGCCTGTGCCGCAGAACCTGCCTTTTAATCAGCGGCTTCCCGAACACGATTCTTTCCCTGATATGCTCGATGGTCATCAGGATGTTCTGTTTTGAGGCTACGTACGACAGGGGTAGCGTGACAAAACGCTCGTGTTGGAACTGTTGCATCTGGTAGATGAAGCCTTCGCCTTCCTGCCCAATCAAGTTTTTGGCCGGGATCTTCATGTCGTCGAAAAACAGCTCCGCCGTGTCGCTGGAATGCATGCCCAGCTTGTCCAACTTCCTGCTGACCGAAAACCCAGGCAGGTCGGTGGGCACGACGAAAAGGCTGAACGAATGGTAACCCGGATCGTAGCTGGTTCTGGCCAGGAGGGTCAAAAAATCAGCCTGGGTGCCGTTGGTGATATAGGTTTTGGAGCCGTTGAGGATATAGTGATCCCCCTCTTTTCTGGCGAAGGTTGCCAGTGCACCGACATCGGAACCGGCACCGGGTTCGGTCACCGCAATAGCGCAGACCATGTCCCCGGAAATGGCTTTGGTCAGGTAAGTCTCCTTGAGAAAGTCACTGCCGAATTGGTCAATGGCCGGAGTGGCCATGTGGGTCTGGACCGTGATGGCCATGGACACCCCGCCGGCGCTGATGCGGCCCATCTCCTCAATAAATACAAGATCGTACCAATAGTCGAGACCCTGGCCGCCATACTTCTGATCGTAGCGAATTCCCAGGAATCCGAGATCTCCCATCTTTTTAAAAAGTTTATGGAGCGGGGTGATCTTCTGCTCTTCCCATTCTTCCACATGGGGATTGATTTCCCTGTCCACAAATTCCCGGACGGCCTTCCTGATCATTTCGTGTTCTTTGTTGAAGTAGATTGAGTCTGACATGCGTTTCTCCGTATTAATATGTTTTAAGTTTAAAGGATAAGCCGGAACCACAAAGGCACAAAGGACACAAAGTGCTTTTTTCTTGATGCCTTGAGGCTATTCTGACTTCCTTTGTGATGTCACTGCTGCCAATCATTGTCTTGTGGACGAACAGAACGGATCAAGCATATTCATCCAGCAATTCAGCCGACACCAGGTTGTCACGATGGATGACTTCATCGTCATGCTTGTAGCCCAGGATCGTCTCGATGGACGATGTTTTGGCCCCCTTGACCTGCAACAGGTCTTCCGAACTGTAGTTGACCAGGCCGACGGCGATAGCTTTTCCCTTTCCATTTTTCAGGACCACCGCACTGCCCGTACTGAACCGGCCCTGGACATCGACGATCCCGGACGGCAACAGACTTTTGCCGTTTTTCAGGATGGCCCGTTCCGCCCCCTCGTCGATGGTGATTTCACCGCTGGGGTTTTTGGTAAAGGCAATCCACTGTTTCTTGCTGTTCAGGGGAACGGGTCTGGGTTTGAAAAAGGTGCCAATGGATTTTCCGGAGAAAACATCTTTCAGCACGCCCGGAAGAAAGCCACTGGCAATCACGCTGGGCACGCCGCCCAGGGCCACCTTCTTGGCAGCCGTCAGTTTGCTGGCCATGCCGCCTGTTCCCAGAAAACCGGGTATCGATCCGGCAGCTGCGGACAGCTTGCTGTTGACTTTGTCCACGAACTTTACCAGTTCGGCGTCCTTGTGATGGCGGGGGTCCCGGTCGTAGAGGCCTTCTATATTGGTGAGGTTGACCAGAAACTGGGATTCGGTCAGGTTGGTGACAAGGGCGCTGAGGTTGTCGTTGTCGCCGAACTTGATTTCATCGACCCCCACGGTGTCGTTCTCATTGATGATGGGAATGATGTCCCAGGCCAGCAGGGTGATCAGCGTATTTCTGGCGTTGAGATACCGTCTACGATGCGTCAGGTCGTCCCGGGTAAGGAGGATCTGGGCGCAGCGGGCGCCGTGCCTGGCAAAGGCCTCCTCATAGGCCATGATGAGGCTGCTCTGGCCCATGGCAGCCAACGCCTGCATCTGGGAAAGGGAGTCGGGACGCCGGGACAGCCCCGCTTTTTTCAGGCCTGCGGCAATGGCGCCTGAGGATACCAGGATGACCTCGATGCCCTTTTTCCGCAGCCAGCATATTTCCGTGGTAATATCATCGATCAGGTTGAGGTTCAGGCCGTTTTTGCGGGTCAACACACCGCTGCCCACCTTGACCACGGCTCTTTTTACGCTTTTCAGATAGGGTTTGCGGTCCATCTCTTTTAAAATTCCTTGTTCATTATAAAGAAAATTTATAAATTGAAGTACATGGGGTGAAACTACTTTGTGCCCTTTGTGTCTTTGTGGTTTAGATTTTTTATAGATCAGTCATCCAGTTTCAGATCACGATGGGTGAACGGCCGGGCATTTTTGCCGGCGTAATCGGCAACGATGTGGCCGTTACCCAACAGCCGCCATTTGTAGATCATCAACCCTTCCAGGCCCACGGGACCCCGGGCATGAATCTTGTTGGTGCTGATGCCGACCTCCGCACCCAGGCCGAAGCGGAACCCATCGCTGAAACGGCTGCTGCAATTGACGAACACATCCGCCGAATCCACGCGGTCCATGAACTGTACCGCCCGTTGCCTGTCATCGGTGACGATCACATCCGTGTGGCCTGATCCATATGTGTTGACGTGGTCAATAGCGGCTGCCAGACTGTCCACGATTTTAATGGAAATGACCAGGTCCAGGTACTCTGTTTTCCAGTCCTTCTCGGTTGCCGGCAAGACATCGACGATGCCGGCTGTTCTTTCACAACCGCGCATTTCCACACCATGGGTGTCGAAGGTTGCTTTCATGGAAGGCAGAAAGGCCCGGGCTGCATTTGCGTGGACCAGCAGTGTTTCAGCGGCATTGCACACGGCCACGTACTGGCATTTGCTGTCCTGGGATATCCTCACGGCCATGTCCAGGTCTGCTTCGCGGTCAACATACACGTGACAGATTCCGTCGGCATGCCCCAGCACGGGGATGGTCGTGTTGCGCATGATGTGCTTTACGAATTCATTGCTGCCCCGGGGCACGATCAGATCCACCAGGTCTGACATACCCAGAAGGTCTTCTACGTCAATGCGGGTTTCCATGAGCCCCAGCCAGCCTTGGGGGGCACCTTCCTGGATGGCGGCACGGCTGATGGTGTCCGCCAGGATCTGGTTGGTGGCGGCCGCTTCGTGGCCCCCTTTGAGTAGAACGGCATTGCCGCTTTTGAGGCAAAGGGAGGCGATCTGAACCAGCGCATCGGGCCTGGATTCAAATATCACTCCGATCACGCCAATCGGGCTGCTCACTTTGAAAAGCTCGAGCCCCCGGTCCAGTTCAAGGGCGTTCATGACGTTGCCCACCGGATCGGGCAGCTTGATCAAACTGGCAAGGCCTTCGCAGACTTCTTCGATTTTTTGATCATCGAATTTCAGCCTTTTGAGCAGTGGTGCTGCAAGCTGTTTTTTTTCAGCCTGTTCAAGGTCTTCCTGATTGGCGGCAACAATGGCCTGACGGTTGTCCTGGAGGGCCTTGATGATGGCGCCGAGAGCCCTGTTTTTGGTTGCATGGTCCAGCGTCCCGAGCAGCGTTCTGGCTTGCGAGGCCTTTTGGGCCTTTTCGAGTGTGGTCATCCCTTACCCCCCTGATTCAACATATTTTCCGCGGAAAATCTTACAACTGAAGCAGCATCAGCTATTCTTGCCAAACGCTATAAATGCAAACTTTTTTGTCCGTATTATAGGAAATATTAAAAATTTGCAAGGGACCTCAATCGGGCTGTGTGTAAATACTTACTCTTTGTACCGGATGGTTACGACGGTACCACACCTGTTCCGCTGGTGTTGAATTTCCATGGCTCGGGTTCCAACCCCGACGCCCAACTGGCATACTCGAATTTCGTGGAATTGGCCGAGGAAAAGGGGTCTGTAACCGCACTTCCTTTAGGGCAGTACAATTTCCGTGGCTTAAACAGCTGGAACACAATCAACGACCCGGATGATGTTGATGATGTCCAGTTCACGCGCGATATCATCAACGACCTCACCAGGAGGCTTTCCATTGCGCTGACTTCGCCCTGGTCAGGCAAAACCAGCAAAGACATCACAGCCAGTCAGTTGATCTGGGAATTTGTTAACGCACACCCATTGCCCTAAGGGGTTGTGCCGGCCACTCGTGACACCCGGATTTTCAAGGATTTATCCGGGGGGCAAGTCCTGATTCAAAGTTGTCACTTTTTAATAGATTTTTCTCAACCTGTCTTCCGTCCTCTGTCTTCTTTTTGTTTCACCGGGGTCTGCGGCTAAGATTTCTGCTCTGTGGCTCTGACCCCCGGCACTCTGCCTTCAGGCTACCGCCGTTTGGGCCTGTCCCACACCTTGATACGATCCGTGCGGGAGAGCCCGGAAAGGATTTCAACGTTGATACCGTCGGAAAGCCCCAATCCCACCTCTCTTTTTTCAAACACCTGGGGAGCAGTGGCGACTTCGACAAAGGCATTGCCGTTGTCGAATTGTAAAAGGCTCTCTTTAACGGCCATGACAGCTTCCCTGCGCTCAAACACAATGTCGGCATTGGCACTGTAGCCGGCCCTTAAGAACTGTGACTTTTTAAGCTCAAGGGCGGCCCTTATTTCAAACTGGACCGTACCCTGGTCCTCCTTTCCTTTGGGGGCGATATACTCGAGGGCGGCATGAAATTTTTCGTCTGCCAGGGCGCCGATGGTGAGGATCAACTCCATGCCCACATCCATTTTGCCCACTTCCGACTCATCCACACGGCCCTTGAAGATCATCTCCTGCATGTCGGCCACGCTGGCAATGGTGGTGCCTGCATTGAAGGCGTTTGCCTCGATCACGGAATCGCCTTCCTCGACGGGTATGTCCAGAACCATACCGTTGATGGTGGACCGGATCAGCGTGTTGGTGGTCTCCTTGGACTGGCGGGAGGTACCCTTTTTAATGAGCTGCAGGTTGCTATCGGCTGCTTTCACCTCTTCCAGGGCACTGCTGTAAGTGGTTTCGTACTGTATGTATTCAGCTTCTGTAATGATTTTTTTTGCATACAGTTTCTTGCGGCGCGCCAGTTCTGTTTCCGCGTTTTTCAGGCTGATGCGCGCCTGGTTCAGCCTTGTTTCCGCATTGTTGAGGCTGATCATGTCAGGTATGATTTCGAGCCGGGCAATCAGGGCATTTTTTTTCAGAAGGTCGCCCGGTTCCACAAATATTTTTTCAACAACCCCTGAAATCTGTGGTTTGATTTCAATTTCCTTGCGGGGGACGATGGACCCCGTCGCCACGGCCTTGCTGATGATGTCCGTGATAAACAGCTTTTCCGTTTGGTACACGATGGGCTTTTCCTTTGACTTTTCGTAAAGGAAGTAAAGGGTGCCGGCAAAGATGGCCAGAAAAAGCAACGTGAAGAATAGTTTTAGAATAAATTTCATTGTCAACCGCTTAGAGAGTCGTCATTAATTAGTGGCGTAGCCGCGTCACATAACACCCTTCAGCTTCGCCGGCGCAGCCGATGGAACTGTAGGGTGTTATTAGTCGTCCCTGATAGCCTCCACTGGCTTGATGCTGATGGCTTTCCTGCCCGGTATCAGGCCGGCCAGGGCACCACATATCACTAAAATGGATAAAGAGATGATTGCAACCTTAAAATTGATTTCCGGGTTTTTGAAGTATTCCACTTTAGCGCCTGTGGCTTTCAGTACCCGCGATGCCAGTTCGACGATGACAACCCCGCAAAACAGGCCGATATAACCGGACACGGCTGTGAGCAGCACGGATTCCGCCATGATCTGGGAGAGAATGTTGAGGGGTGTGGCGCCGATGGCCCTGCGAATGCCGATTTCCCGGGTGCGCTCCTTGATGATGATGAGCATGATGTTGCTGACGCCGATGACACCTGCGATGAGGGTAAAGGTGCCCACAAACCAGGTGAGGATGTTTATCCCTTTGAAAAGGTTGACCATCTTCCGATATTCCTTTTCCACATTGTAGCGGCCGAAAGCGGTCTGGTCATCCGGTGAAATCTGGTGCCGTTCGGCCAGAAGGGCAATGGCCTTTTTCTCAACCACCGAAGCCGGCACATCCGGCTGGGAGGTAATCGAAAACCAGCTGACGCGTTTTCCAAAATTGAAGGCGTGTTGAAATGTGCTGAAAGGGATGAAAATAGTCTGGGTTTCTTCTTCTGCCTGGTCCCCTGCACTGTTTGTCGTGAAGACACCCACCACCTTGAAATAAACGCCCCTGAACAGAATATTTTCACCCAGGGGATCTTCCTCTTTGTCAAACAGGACTTCCCGCACGCGGGTGCCGATGATGGCCACTTTGCGGCGGTCGCGCATATCCAGGTCATTGATGAATCTGCCGGTCGTAATTTTTAAAAGCTGGATATGGCGGTATTCAGGATAGTCGCCGTTTATGCTGAAGGCACCGTTTTTCAGCCCCCGGGTTACGTTGGTGACGCCCCTGTGTCCGCCCACCTGGTTGCGGGGGCCGAGGTACTGGATTTGAGGGATGTTCTGCCGCAGGGCTTCGATGTCGTCATTGTCGAAATAGAAGCGCCTGCCGATGGGAAACCCTTTGTACGGAAGGGTCGTGGGCCGGGTCCAGATGTAAAAGCTGTTGGTGGCCCGGTTGCTGAAATCGTCCATGACCCCGTTTTGCAGCCCTGTACCGGCGCCCAGCATGACCAGCAGTAGAAAGATGCCCCAGAACACGCCGAATGCGGTCAAAAATGAACGCAGCTTGTTCTGCTTGAGGCTGTGGAAAATTTCCTGCCAGTTGTCGCGGTCGAAGATCATAATACTCGTTTTACGTTTTAGGTGTTATGTTTTAAGCTGCAAAAGGTTCTATCGGTATTTGGCTATGCTCCTGCATTAACCCTATGGTTGCATAAACAATATGGCAAAGTAGAGATAATAAGTTGTAATAATAGCCAATATCATAGCGATAGCGCCATTTTCTGGATATCCCCCCAGGTGAATTCATCCGGCTTCGCTCTTCGAGCTACGCCGAGACAAGAAGGGTGGCATCTATTTTGCCATATTGTTTACCCTCCGGCTTTTGCAACGACAGGGTTAACACAATGTTTAGCTTGATCTATTTGTAAAATAGCGGCGAAGCCGCGTTACATAACGAATTCGGCCTGAATTGAAAATTCAGGCCGAATTCGTTATTATTCATCTCTTAAGGCTTCCACCGGCAGGATCCTGGCGGCCCTTCTGGCCGGAAAGAATCCGGCAATCAACCCGGCCGTGACCAGCAGCGCGAGGGCGCCGAGGGCAACCGTAAAGTCCACCTCGGGATTGCGAAAAAGATCCAGGGCCGGCAGATTGCCGGCCAGCAGCTCTAGGGTTCCCACACCCAGCACCAGACCGATGTAGCCGGACAGGGTCGTGATCAATACGGACTCGGCCAGGACCAGGCTGATGATGGACCAGGGGGTGGCTCCCAGGGCCTTGCGGATACCGATTTCCTTGGTCCGCTCTTTTACCGCGATCAGCATAATGTTGCTGATGCCCACAATGCCGGCAAAAATAGTGCCGATGCCGATCAGCCAGATAAAGATACGGATATTCCTGAACAGGGCCATGAATTTTTGAAACTCCTCCACGCTGTCCCAGATGCGGAGGGCTTTTTCGTCTTTGGGACTGAAATGGTGCCGGGCAGCCATTTTTCTGCGTACTGTTTCCTGTATGGCTTTGCTTTCCTCGATGGTGGCATCCCCGACGGTGAACATCACTGCGTGGATCCGGTTCCTGCCGCCGTACACTTTTTGAACCGTCGTAATGGGGAGGTAGATGATTCGTTGGGAACGCTCGTTTCTTTCATCATCGAAAACCCCGATAACTTTGAAGAGGACGCCGTTGATGCTGATGTGTTTTCCGATGGGTGTTTCATTCTTGAAGAGCTGATCACGCACCTGGAGGCCTACATAGGCCACTTTCCGAAATTCGTCCAGGTCGTTGTCATTGATGTTTCTTCCCTGCAGAAGAATGGTTTCCTTGATATAGCGGTGGGCCGGGTGGCAGCCGATGATGTTGAACACACCCGACTCCTCTTTGTAGGTGATGGTGTTGTTACCCCATTTGTAAAAGCGGGCCGTAATGTGTTCGACGCCCGGGACCGTGGCTTTTATTTCCTCGTAGTCGGCATTGACAAATTCGATACGCCTGCCAGTCTGCAGCCCTCGGAAGGGTTTGCTGGTCTGACCCTGGTGGATCCAGATGCCGTTGGTGGCGATACCCTTGAATTCGTGGTGGATGCCGTTCTGGATGCCCGTACCGGAGCCCAGCAGCAGGATGAGCATGAAAATGCCCCAGGCCACACTGAAACCGGTGAGAAAGGTTCTCAGCCGGTTGGAGCGTATGGTGGCGAATATTTCCTGGAACAGGTCTAAGTCTATGCGCATGATATCGGATTGCCTTTGCTTTAGTACTGAATGTTTGACATTTTAGGTAGAATATCTGTCACCTATCAGTCATTGTCATTTGCGCTGCGCGCGCAATTTGTGCTTCGCACGTCATTAACCCTTCGGGCGTCATTTATTGCTGCTATTAGCAAAGCGCGATAAGCAACAATAAATAACAGCGAAGCGTAATTACAACAAATGACACACGAAGTGTAAATTACGGCCACAGGTCTAATAACGTGCGCCAGCGTAAATGACACCCATAGGGTTCATGACAGTCGTAGTCCCAATGATCAACCTTGGCTCAGAATTGTCCCGTCCTTGAGGTTGATGGTCCGCCCGGTCCTGGCGGCAATATCATGTTCATGGGTCACGATGACCACTGTGACGCCGATGGCATTGATTTTCTGAAACAGGTCCATCACCTCATAGGATGTTTCCGTGTCCAGGGCGCCGGTGGGCTCATCCGCCAGGATTACTTTGGGTTGGGATATCATGGCCCGGGCGATGGCCACCCGCTGTTGCTGGCCGCCGGACAATTCGTTAGGCATGTGCCCCGCCCAATCGCGTATACCCATTTTTTCCATGTATTCCAAAGCGATCCGGTTGCGCTTTTTCCGGCTGATATTCTGGTAGTAAAGCGGCAGTGCTACATTTTCCAGGGCGCTCTTAAAGGAGATGAGATTAAAGGCCTGAAAGACAAAACCGAAAAAACGACTGCGGAGATGGGCGGAACGGCTTTCGCTCAGGTTTTTGATGAGAACATCGTTCAGAAAGTACTCGCCGTCGCCGTATGCGTCCAGGAGGCCGATGACATTGAGCAGGGTCGATTTGCCTGACCCGGACGATCCCATGATGGAGACCATCTCACCCTGTTCGATGGAAAGGTCGATGCCCTTGAGAACGTGCAGGACATTTTTTCCCATTGTATAGGTCTTATGCAGGTTCCTGATCCGAATCATGCGCCCACTCTTTGATATATTTTTTCACGGTGCGCCTGTCCAGGTTGGTGTGCCTGGCGACCTCCTCAAACGTTCCGAATCGCCGGTAAAGCATGGAACAGTAACCGCTCAAAAGCTGCTGGGCATCCATACTGCCTGTCTCGATACCCTGCTTCAGGCGGCCGGCGAGATCATTTGTGTCCGGTATGACCCGGTCACCTTCATAGTGCCGGCTCAGAATGACGCGCCGCACACACTGCTCCAGTTCCCTGACATTGCCCGGCCATTCATAATCAGGGCCCAGCTGGGTGTCGATGACTTTTTTTACCATGTGGATCAACTCCGGGGAGGGAACACCGATCATTTTCTCAATGGTAAAGGATAGCAGGTCATGCAATTCATCCGGGTCTTCCTGGATACGTTTTCGCAGGGGCGGGACCGTAATGATGTCCGAACTCAGGCGGTAGTAAAAATCGTCCCTGAAGCTTTTCCTGGACCGCAACGCCTCGATGGGCTCGTTGGTGGAGGCAATGACCCTGCCTTGAAAACGGCTTTTGCGGTGGCTGCCCACGGGCAGGAACACCCTCTCCTGGAGTATCTGCAGCAGTTTGATCTGCAGGTGGGATTTGACCTCCCCAATTTCATCCAGGAGGATGGCGCCGTAAGG
Organism: Desulfobacterales bacterium; assembly: GCA_029940035.1. Classification (GTDB taxonomy): domain Bacteria; phylum Desulfobacterota; class Desulfobacteria; order Desulfobacterales; family B30-G6; genus JAJDNW01. The sequence goes on along the minus strand of JAOZRT010000008.1, from coordinate 13,326 downwards.
GCTGCACCGGCCGAACACGCCCGTGTGGTCCTTGACCGCTCCGGTGAAGGCGCCCTTTTTGTGGCCGAACAGTTCGGACTCGATCAATGTATCCGGGTACTGGGAGAGGTTGATGGACACAAAGGAACGGGTAAAACTTTCCAGGAAACTCCTTTTCTTTTCATTGAAAGGGATGAAGCCCGAACACCCCAGGGCCATGGCGGCAATGCCTTTCCCTGTTCCGGTTTCACCGAGAAAGAGGGTGGAAAAATCCTCCATGCGGCTTATCAGGTACCGTTCGTAGAGATCGATATTGTGGGTGAAGACATTGTTCCACAGGTTGAAACGCAACTTTGTCATGGCCGGGCTGCGCCCCACCAGACGCCGGTTGATGAAAAAGTAGGCCCGCCGCAGCTGGTAGCTTAGGGCAAAGTAGCGGCAGGATTCTTCTGTATTGAGCCCTTTTTTGCGAAGAAAGGAGAGGGCCTCCTGGGCAAAAGGAACTTTCAGGGAATTATCACCGGCCTCTGTCTGGTCCAGGATGAACTGGTCGAACTTTTCCCGGAAAAGGTAGAAGTAATGAAAAAGCACGGCGGCCAGCACCAGTTGCCGGTCCTTTCCGGAATAGCCGCGGATGTTGACCCATCCGTCCGTCTCCAGTTTTTTAAGGCGTTCTCCCACCTCATGAACGGCTTTTGCAACCTGTTCTTTTTCGGGTGTGTCTTTGGAAAGGCCCGAAAGCTTCAGATCGAAATCCATACGTTCCGCATTGAACGGGTTGACCTGGATGGCACCCTGGACAAGGGAGAAGAATTCCCGCAGGTCAGGTGTTAGTTTTTTTTTGAGTGTTCATAGCGACTCTTAAGTATCCAATAATCAACACCCAATTTTCAATGATCACGTAGGGGTGCCCCTTGTGGGGACCCGAGCGAATTCAGGCGATTCGCGAAACCGTGTGCCGCATGCCATTGCCTTAACTCGGACATTGATTGTTCGTTATTGGATATTGGTTATTCTCCTCTTCACTGGGTGTAGTTACTCATAAACCCCGGGAATCCAGAATGATCATTAAACCGTGAATGCCCGCGCTTATTAAAAAGTTACCACTGGGCTGTTTATGTGCGTTTTATGTAAGCACAATATGCAAGCAATGTCCACCATACGGGCCTTTGGTTTCCAGGATATTTAACCGGAACATCAAAAATAATTATAAAAAACGAACAGTTAAAGGCATTTTTGTCTGTTTGGCACGATGTTTGTAGTGATTAGCGTAATCATTCCAAGCCAATCGGGCATGGAATGCACCTTTAAACCGGCGATTAAATAGACTAACTGTTTTTCAGAAATACGACAATAGATGCATTCTCAAGATTTTCTATTAGGGTATGATATTGCCGGGTTAATATTGCAAACAAAGGAGACATTCATGACAAATTGGGAAAAATTCAAAATGAATCATAAAAAAGCCACACAGGCTCAATACATTGGCAAGGAACGCAGGAAGGAAAACGACCCCACTTATTTTGGCTATTTTGCCCTGGAAGGTATTGAAAGAAGGAAATCCGAAGAGGATGTTTACCAGGGAGAGGAGCGCCGCAAGTCCCTCGACCCCTCTTATTTCGGCTATTTTGCTTTAGAAGGTATTGAACGTCGACAGGCGGGCAGTGTTTTCAACTAAAAGGCGCTATTCAAAGTATTAATTTTTTCTATCATTTAAAAAAAGGCGCGGGAATTATTTATTATAAATCATCCTCGCGCCTTTTTTTATATTTCCCCTGCAATCGCTTACTTGAAAGCTATTTCCTTACGTTTGCACAGAAAGTAACCACCACCGGGGAAGACCGTTAATTACGTTATAAAGAACCTTCAATGTTCACATCAAAATTCACTTCGAACGTGACGGAGAAGGTGTCTATGGCGCTAGCGTTATCATCACACTCAACGCAGAGGTCGAAAGCCGCGTCGCGATTTTGAAGATAATAATTGATGGCGCTTACGTCCGCCGGTGTAATCGTTATCCACGGTGACCATGTTGCACTGCTTTGGGTGATGGTAATCGGACCTACGGTGATGTCATTGGTGCCATCCCCTCCTACTTGGGTGAGGCTGACCTCGCATGTGAGGGTTTCATTGCCCGGATCCCATGTGGCATCTTTGTACCGCGCCTCAAACGCATTCAGGGTAACATTGTCGATATCCATATCCGGAACATCTGCATCCTCAAGGTTGGCAATGCCGTCATTGACGGTCAAGCCCAATTCACATTCTTCAAATACTTCGGCTGCCGTGGTTTCAGTGGTTTTATCTACCGTTATTTCTTCAACGGTAAGATCGAAATCTTTGTCAAAGGTAAGATCCAACGCATCCTCGACATCATCCTCGCTGGTGGCCACGATGCTGAAAAAGCCCATGGTTAGGGCGCAGAAAATGCCTAAATAACGTAAATATTTGAGAACTCCGGCTCTTTGAATAATCATGGGCAGACCTCCTTGGGTTTAAAATTGAAAAAGATAGACCATAAGGTGATTTTTTACAGTTCAGTAATACTACAATAGAAATGAAATCTTGTCAAACTGATTAGCGAGTTCAAGGGGTCCGGGGACCAAGGGGTCGAGTGGTATGCTGAAATTGAGTGCACAAAAGGGATAATTCTGTTATTGGTTTGCTATGCCAATTTCGAGCAAGGGAATAGTGATTGTCCACAGCAGGGCCCAGCTTCTGGCAGGCATTTTTCTGTTGCTGCTGGGGGCGCTGGTGTATGTCGTGGACCGGTCGCCGGACCAGGTCTATTTCACCCGTTTTTTCGGCATCCACCTTAAGATATTCGATACAAGCACACCTCTTTTAGGTTCTTTAGGGCTGCGGCTGCCGGCTTTTTTTCACGTGCTCTCCTTCAGCCTGATCACGGGATCCTTCTTCAGGTCGGGCAAGAGCAGGTATCTGGTCATCTGCGTGTTCTGGCTGATGGTGAATTGCTGTTTCGAACTGGGCCAGAAATACAAAACCCTGGCCGTGAGACTGACGCCGGACTTTTTCGAACACATCCCCTTCCTGGAAAACACCCGGGCCTATTTCCAAAAGGGCACCTTTGATGTGTATGATCTGGTAGCCTTTTTTATCGGCGGGCTGGCTGCCTATGGTCTGCTGCTGGTTACAGGTCGCTCAAAATAATAATATTCAACCTTCGATAATCAATGTCCAATTACAAAAATATGGGGTCAAGTCTCCGTTTGACCTTTTCTAATCTGTACAATCCATAAAAGGTCAAACGGAGACTTGACCCCATCATCCGAATGGAATAGCGACGAAGTCGCGTAGAATAAAAGAATGCGCCACTCTTTCAAAAAGGGCGGCGCATTCTTTTATCGACCGTAGAGCACCGCCAGAATGGTGGCTTCGTCTTTTTTAGCGGCGATAATGTGGGGGGTTGTAGAAAGGTAGTACACGCTGTCCCCGGGTTCCAGGTCAAACGTATCCGCGCCGATTTTAAGGTTGACCACCCCTTTGAGGACATGGATGAATTCCTCACCGGCATGGACCGACATTTCCTCGTCCGGGTTCTCTTTCAGTTCGACGATCAACGCTTCCATGTGGCGGCCCTTGACGTCCGGCGCCAGGCTCATGTAGGTGTAAACTTCCTTCTGGCCCTTTTTGGACGTCGAACGGCTGATCTGGACCTTTTCGTCCTTGCGGGTCACGGAGTAAAGACGGTTTCCCTGGCCGGAAATGATCCTGCCGAAGGCGCTGTCCAGGGCCTTGGAGAGTTTGATGGACGTCCCCAACTGGGGCTGCACCCGGTTCAACTCGATATCTTCCAGAAAGTCAACACCGAACCCGGTCAACTTTGACAGTTCCGCGAGAGAGAGGCCCTTTTCCTTTCTCAGCACATTCAGCCGTTCCCCGACGCTTTCGATCGGGGTCTCTCCGGGTTTGGAAATTTCACCGGTCAGGTCTTCGAAATAGTCCACATTGATGGGCGGTTTGCGGTTATTGTTTTCCATTTTCAACTCTCCTTACAGGCGCTGTTTTATATTTAAACTTTGTGTTCTTTGTGCCTTTGTGGTTTCTGATTTTGTTATAAAAAAGCGCCAAAACTTTTTATAGACATTTGGCGCCGATATGCCTGGAAATGACGATGCGCTGCACTTCAGATGTGCCTTCACCGATATCCAGCAGTTTCTGGTCGCGGTAGAACCGCTCCACGTCGTATTCGCGCATGAGGCCGTAACCGCCGTGGATCTGAACCGCGTGGTTGGCGCATCGGTACATCACTTCGGAACAGTAAAGCTTGGCCATGGCGGCTTCCTTGGAAAACGGCAGGTCGTTGTCGCGCAGCCAGCAGGCTTTGTAGAGCAACAGTCGGGCGCATTCGATCTCTACCGCCATGTCGGCCAGTTTGAAGGCATTGGCCTGGAAGTTGGCAATGGGGCGCCCGAACTGCTCCCGTTCGTTGCCGTACTTAAGGGCCATGTCAAAGCACCCCTGGGCGCCCCCCAGCCCCATGGCGCCGATGGAAAGCCTTCCCCCGTCGAGGGTCTGCATCATCTGGTGAAAGCCGTGGCCCTGGGTTCCCAGAAGGTTCTCTTTGGGGACCCGGCAGTCTTCGAAAAACAGCTCGCTGGTGTTGGAGGCCCGCCACATCATCTTGTCATGCATTTCCCGGGCGGTGTATCCGGGCGTGCCCGACTCCACCAGAATACACGACAGTTCGGGTTTGCCGTCTTCGCGCGTTCCGGTTTTGCAGAGCACGGTGACACCCGCCGAAATATCGGTGGAGGCGTTGGTGATGAAAATTTTACTGCCGTTGATGACCCATTCGTCGCCGTCTAGGACCGCGTTGGTGCTGCTGTTGGCAGCATCGGACCCTGCGTTGGCTTCGGTCAGGCCGAACCCCCACAGGGACTCCCCGCTGCAGAGCCGGGGCAGGTATTTCCTTTTTTGCTCTTCACTGCCGAAATAGTACAGCGGCCCGATGCCCAGGGAGTTGCCGGCCGCTACAGTGGCGGCATGGGAGCCGTCCACCCGGGCGATTTCTTCGGTGGCGATGATGTAGGAAACGTAATCCATTCCCTGGCCCCCGTACGCTTCAGAGACAAATATGCCGAAAAGGCCTAGTTCGGCCATTTTCTGCATGGTTTCGTTGGAAAACATCTCTTTTTTGTCAAGTTCGCGGGCTACCGGCTTGATTTCATTTTCGGCAAAACTCCTCACCGAGTCTCTCAGGATTTCCTGTTCCGTGGAAAGGGTGAATTCCATGGGCATTCCTCATAGTTGCGCTCGGGATATAGAAGAAAAAAATCCCCAAGCTAATGTTTCGGTTTAATAATATGCGGTCTGAAAGTCCAAACGGTCTATGTCGACAGAATAAAGAAAAAGCCTGCATGTGTCAATTGTTATAGCGTTTGGCAAAGTAACGTTCCGAAACTAAATTAGCCGTGCGCCATAGGTTTTAAAGATTTTGGCTGCATAGCCGGAGCTGACGCCGTGGGACTGCAGAAAGAGCATGACATCGCGGATCTCTTTCTGGTCCTACCAGGCCATGCGGAGCATGGCGATGCGTTTTTTGCCGATGCCGCTGATACCGGACAGCCTTTCGGCCTGGTGCTCGATGATGTCCAGCGTCTCCTTGCCGAATTCTTTAACGATGCTCGCCGTATGAGGGGTGATGGGCCCACTCCCCAATCATTTTCAGGATTTCACCGGGGGCAGGGGACATGATGTTGCCGACCACGGTTACGAGATCGCGTTGACCATAGACCTTGACCCGGGCAATGGTGTAGCCGGTTTCTTCACTGGTAAAGGTGACTCTTTCGATTTGTCCGGTAAGTTCCATCAATTATGCCCATTTAGGGAATATACTCAATGAACCCTAACGTTGCAAAAGCCGGAGGGCTTCAGAGTCAAGGCGTCTGAGGGTAAAGTCGTAGTTTTTTACCTTGTCGGGGCGTAGCTCGAAGAGCGAAGACTGGTTCGAACCCTCAGCAACACAGAATCTGAAGTTCTCCGGCTTTCCTGCAGGGTAAACAACATGGCGAAATAGACGTCATCCTTCTTGTCTCGGCGTAGCTCGAAGAGCGAAGCCGGATGAATTCACCTGTAGGAATATCCAGGAAATGACGCAATCGCTACAATATTGCTTATGATAACAGATCATTACCTATTATTTGCGTAACTTCTCAATAAGCGCGGACACTCACGGTTTAATGATCATTCTGGATTCCCGCCTTCGCGGGAATGACAGATACTCAGCCGGTCGCGTCATTCCCGCGAAGGCGGGAATCCAGATATTACCCGGTGTTAATGAGTAACTACTTATTTGCCATGTTGTTTATGCAACTATAGGGTGAATCCCGGGAGCCTGTATTCACAGAGTAGGTTTCTTCAGTCCCGAGTAATCCAGTCCGGCAGTTTCAAGTCTTCCAGGGCCTTTTTTTCAGGGAGATAGCACTTGATATCCACCACCGGCGACCCATCACGGGCGTCGATGTCATCAATCCTGATGAAGGCGCCGTCAATGGATTCGATTTTGCAGGTCGTAATGGCAATCAGGTTGGGCCGCACCGGGGCATGGGTGGCAAAAACACCTGTCAACGGGTTCTTGGGGTTCTTGCGCGGCCGGACCTGGAGGATGCTCCTGTTTTCAGCATCATCGTTCTCATGGAACCAGTAGAACACCAGGATGTGTGAAAACGTTTCCATCCCCAGCAGGGCGCCCGTGTATTGGGGTTCAATTTCTATGGTAATGTTGCTTTCTTTTTTATGTATCCATCCGACCGGGTGGATTTGAAATGATTTTTTCATGTCGCTCTCCGGATAAGGTTTCCTGGGACAGGTCATAGCTGTCAGCCTGTAGCTCATAGCCTGCTATCTGCCATGAGCTTCGAGCTGTATGCTAATTTCTCATTCACCCCCTTCAATGCTACCATAATAAGCTTGAGCAAGGGATTCCATCAATTCAGCTATGTGTTACTTGATATGATACACATCTGTCAATATGTTGTGTTCCTATTGACAAATACCCCTTTATACAGTAAAAACACATATCAACACAGAGGGTGTTTTACATCCCGGGTTTTGGGTTAGGAATAATGTTCTTAAATGCGAATGACTGTTTCTAATGAAAAGAATAGACAGGCAGGCATGAACCGCAGGCGCTTTATCTGCAAGTGCGGGCTGGCACTGGGAGGTTTCCTGGCCGGCTACGGCCGAGTGGGCGAGGTGTCGGCCGCCGGGATGGCTTCCCTGTGGGGGACGGCGCGGCGCCCTCAAATAGCCCTCATTATCGACGATATCGGCCAGAGCCGTACCCGGGCCAGGGAATTCATGGAAATAGACATTGCCCTGACGTTTTCCATATTGCCTCACCTGCCATATTCCCTCGAGATGGCCGAGGAAATGAACAGGGTGGGGTATGAGGTTATGCTCCACCAACCCATGGAGCCTTACAGTACGGTTCAAGATCCCGGCCCTGGCACCCTGTACGTGGGCGACGGCCCTGATCGGGTTACAAAGGTCATGGAGGAGAACATCCGCAATATCCCCCATGCCGTGGGGGTCAACAATCACATGGGGTCAAAATTTACGGAAAGCAGCGATGACGTCGGCAAAGCTCTGAAAATCGTCAAGCAGAAAAAGCTGTTTTTCGTGGACAGCTGGACATCGAGCCACTCAAAGGCGCACGCCATCTCAACATCATTCGGCATTCCTACATTGAGCAGACGCATTTTTCTGGACAACGTGCGGGAGGAATCAGCCGTGCTGAAGGAGCTGACCCGGCTCAAGCAGTGTGCCTTGCGCAATGGGCAAGCGGTTGGCATCGGCCATCCGGTTTCTTCAACTGCAC
>JAOZRT010000008.1:0-5404 GCA_029940035.1 Desulfobacterales bacterium | reverse complement strand
TTTGAAATCTCCGCTTCGATCATCTGTTGAAAACCCTGCATACTGCGGTTTTTAACCCGCTTTCCGTTGAGGAAGATGGTGGGGGTGCCGCGGACACCGATGGCCTTGCCATTCCTGATGTCTCTTTCGATCAAAGCTTTTATTTCCGGCGATTTCCGGTCGGCAGCGAATTTTTCCATGTCCAGTTTGAGCTCGATGGCGATCTCTTCAATCTTTTTTTCATTCAGCGACCGGTAATTCTCAAAAAGCTTTGCGTGAAATTCCCAGAATTTGCCCTGTTTGTGAGCGGCCAGGGCGGCTGTGGCCGCCGGCCTGGCAGACTTGTGGCTGGGCAGGGGAAAGTGTTTGATAACTATCTTGACATCATTGGGATATTTTTCCAGCAACTGCTGGAATTGCGGCTCGAGACGAGCGCAGTACGGTCACTGGTAGTCGTCGAATACGGCAATGGTAACCAATGCATCGGCTTTTCCCTTATACGGGGATCCGTCAATGCTGACGTCGCTGATCAGATCGATACGCACCATATCGACCGATTTATTGGAATTGCTGCTCAAGATCAGCAGGTCCAGCTTTTCGGCAAATGTCATTCGATCGAAATGAGTGTCCACGGGAATACGATTGAGGGGTTGGTCACCCAGATTGGAATAGATAAGCACTTCACCGGGAATAAGAACGAACATCAGCTTGCCGTCTGTTGAGGTTTCAACGTCGAGCGGTGGCTCATCAACGGTGAGCTGTTTCAGTCGGGTGGCCTCGACACCTACGGTCGTGGCCAGGCCATTGGCCGATATGACCAGTGAAAATATTAAAGCATACATAATCAACAATGTGGTTTTAGTTCTCAATATATTGTCCTCCTGATTAATTTTCCTTTTACAGATTTATTATGCTTGGTAGCACAGCAAACCTGTAAAGGGGAAATTATTTTTACACGAAATGGGCAAGGGCGGTCAATTCTTTATTTTCCGAGGCTTTTTCCTGCTTGATAATCACTCTGTTATTCTCTATCATCAAATCGTGGAACACGATTTTATTTGAGGATCAGGAACGATGGGGTATGTATTCGACTTCAATGACGCCGTGGCTTATGAACGGTGGGTAAAGAATTCTCAAAACCAAAGAACCGCCAGGCTCGAAAACCGGCTGATGACCGAAATGCTGAAACCGATCAGGGGGGAAACCCTGCTGGATATCGGATGTGGCACCGGTGTCAGCCTGGCCCCTTTTATCGATCTGGGACTCCAGGTCACGGGCATAGATGCCTCCCCCTATATGCTGGATGCCACCACGCGCAATTTAGGCAACCGGGTGGATCTTTACCGCGGCTTTGCCGAAGACCTGCCTTTTGAAGACAATTCGTTCAACCACGCCAGCCTGGTGACCAGTCTGGAATTTATGGATGACCCTGCCAAGGCACTGGAAGAGGCCTGCCGGGTGGCCAAAGACCGGATTTTTGTAGGGGTGTTGAATCGTTATGCCCTCAAAGGGGTTCAGCGACGGCTGAAGGGTATTTTTTCGCACACGATTTACAACCGGGCCCGGTTTTTCAGTGTCTGGGAAGTCAAGCAGATGTTCCGCACCCTGTTGGGGCCTGACATCCCTGTTTCATGGCGCACGGTGAGCCAGCTTCCCACCAGGCCAGGTGACGCCACCATGAAATTCGAGTCATCCCGTATCGTGCAGCGCTTTCCCTTTGGTACCTTTGCCGGCATTGTTGTTACGCTGGTGCCGCGTTTTAAAACAAGGCCCCTGACCGTGCGTCATCAGGCCAAACATGGAGCGATGAGCTGATGGAAGCCTATCTGTATGAAAAGCTGGAAAACGAAAGCGTTCGCTGCATTTTGTGCAGCCATCGCTGCCTGATCAAGCCGGGCAGGCGGGGGCTCTGTCACGTGCGGGAAAACCGGGCAGGGGTTTTGTACACAAATGTCTATGGGAAGCTGATCGCCCGGAATGTTGACCCCATCGAAAAAAAACCGCTGTTCCATGTTCACCCCGGCAGCCTGTCCTACTCTGTTGCCACCGTGGGGTGCAATTTCCGCTGCCGCTTTTGTCAGAATGCGGACATCGCCCAAATGCCTTTTGAACAGGACGGTCGGGTGGTGGGGGACCCGGTCTCCCCGGAGGAGGTTGTCCGGGCCGCTGTTGCACGGAAATGCAAAACCATTGCCTACACCTACACCGAGCCCACGGTCTATTATGAGTTTGCCTATGAAACGGCAAAGCTGGCCCATACAAAGGGCATTTTGAATGTTTTCGTGAGCAACGGATATATGACTGCCGAGGCCCTTGAGATGTTCGGCCCCTATCTGGATGCGGCCAATATCGACCTGAAATCATTTGATGACCAGTTCTATAAAACCTTTTGCGGCGCCAGACTGGAGCCGGTCAAGGAAACCCTGAAGAGAATGAAGTCTCAGGGGGTGTTCGTGGAGGTCACCACGTTGATCATTCCGGGCTTGAATGACGGCAGGGAAGAACTGGAGTCTTTGGCATCGTTTCTGGTGGAAGCACTGGGGCCGGAGACGCCCTGGCACATCAGCCGTTTTCACCCTACCTACAGGCTCATGGACCGGCCGGTTACACCTGTTGACACCCTGAGACAGGCACGGGAGATCGGATTGGAGGCGGGGCTCAAGTATGTCTACACCGGCAATGTTCCCGGTGAGGCGTCGGAGAGCACATTTTGCCCTGGCTGTGGGAAGCTGCTCATAGAACGGTTAGGTTTTTCCATCCGGGCGTATGTTGTCGAAAAAGGGATATGCCCGGATTGTGGCGAAAAAATTGCAGGAATCGGAATGTAAACGGACCAAGTGGAAAAAGATGAACGTCCAACATCGAACATCGAACGCCGAACATCGAACGGAAAATCCTGAACTTAAACTGGCAAACGATTTTGTCCGGCACACGGGCAATCATATTTTTTTAACCGGAAAGGCGGGTACCGGAAAAACCACCTTCCTGCAGAATCTGAAGGGAAATACGGCCAAACGGATGATCGTCACCGCCCCCACCGGAGTGGCGGCCATCAATGCCGGAGGAGTGACCCTCCACTCATTTTTCCAGCTGCCATTCGGTCCTTTCCTTCCAGGCAGCGAGGCCTACGACAATAGCCGGCAGCGCATGTTTCGGTTCAGCAGGAAAAAAAAACAAATTATCAAAAGCCTCGATCTGCTGGTCATTGACGAGATCAGCATGGTTCGGGCGGATCTTCTCGACTCTGTGGATGCAGTGCTGCGGCGACACCGGCGAAACGAGCTTCCCTTCGGCGGCGTACAGCTGCTCATGATAGGAGACCTTCACCAGTTGGCGCCAGTGGCAAAGAAGGAGGAATGGGCGCTGTTACATCAGTACTACCCTTCGGTTTATTTTTTCAGCAGCCATGCCCTGGCCCGCTCGGAAATGGAGATCCTGGAGCTGAAAAAAATTTATCGCCAGTCGGATCCCCGATTCATCGAATTGTTGAACCGGGTCCGGGAAAATCGAATGAATGCCTGGGTCATTCACGAATTGAACAAACGCCATATTGAAAATTATTCCCCGGAAAACGACCGGGACTGTATCATATTGACCACCCACAACCACCTCGCCGAAAGCACTAACAAAACCAAGCTTGCCGCACTTCCAGAAAAGGAATACACGTTTGCCCCGGATGTCTCAGGGGTTTTTCCGGAGCATGCCCACCCGGTCCCCGGCACCCTGGCACTGAAAAAAGGAGCCCAGGTGATGTTTTTACGCAACGATACGGCCGAAGAAAAGCGTTTCTACAACGGTAAGATCGGCAGGGTAAAGAGCATTTTCGGCAGTGAAATTCGCGTTACTTGCCCGGACCGGCCGGAGGACATTGTGGTGGAACCTGTGGTATGGGAAAATATCACGTATTCGATGAATGGAGAGAGCCATGAAATCGAAGAGGATGTCATCGGTAAATTTACCCAGTATCCCATAAAGCTGGCCTGGGCCATCACCATTCACAAGAGTCAGGGATTGACTTTTGACAGGGCCGTTATTGATGCCAAGTCGGCCTTTGCCAACGGTCAGGTGTATGTGGCCTTGAGCCGCTGCAGGACATTGGAGGGCATGGTCCTGAGTTCTCCCATCCCTGCCCGGAGCGTTGCGACGGATGAGGCGGTTTCCAGCTTTGTTGAAGCGGCCCGTCAACACCCGCCTTCGGAAGAACGGCTCCGGGTCGCTAAAATCCTTTACCAGCAAAAACTGCTTTTGGGATGTTTTGATTTCAGTGTCTTGGAGAATCGGCTGGGATATTTGGGGCGGCTTCTGTCCATAAACAGAGGTGTGGTTCAGGTCTCCGGTGTTTCCGATATGGGACGGTTGCAGCAGATGGCCTATGAACACATCTTTGTGGTTGGAAAGAAATTTAAACGGCAATTGCAAACCATTTTTCGGGAAGAAGCACTGCCAGAATCCGATGCCCTCACTCGCGATCGGATCGGCAGGGCTTCCGTCTGGTTCGAAGAAAAGTTTTCACTTGTCTTCAATGACCTCTTGGAAAAGTTCCAGGTGGATATCGACAATAATGAACTTAATAAAAAGATCGGCAACGCACTGACCAACCTCAAACAGGAGATTATCATAAAGCATGCCGGTGTGGCCTCATGCAAAAACGGATTTTCCCCGTCCCGCTACCTGAAGGCCCTGACAAAAGCGGAGATGGATTTTTCCTCCATCAAGGCGAAAAAACAAAAGGCCCCGGATTATGGCGAATCGGATATCGTGCATCCGGAACTGTTCCAGCAGCTTAGAGACTGGCGCTCTCAAATGGCAAAGGAGCTCGATGTGGCCCCTTTCCAGATCCTGCATCAACGGGTCTTGGTCCAGATTGCCGTGACACTGCCCGACAGTCCGGGGGGCCTGAAAAAAATCAAGGGTGTGGGGAAGAAAACCATCGAAAAGTATGGCAAGTACATCCTGGGAATGGTGACGGCCTATCGAAATAAGCACGGAATAGAAGAGGTTGATCTGCCGACTTCCAAACCGATGCCGGACAAAAAGACGCAAGAAAAAAAGAAGCGCTCCGGCGCAGACACGCAACAAATCAGACCCATTGGTGAGTCTTAACCCTATGGTTGCATAAACAATATGGTTAATGTTCCGAGAAGTACTTGGCCGCACCCGGATGGCGCTGTATCCCGGTGACACTTTTTCGGGCCGTATCCGCGTAAAACAAGGCCAGTGATGGATGGGCACTCGTCAGACGTTTTTTATTTCCGTCTATTGCTTGGATGATCTTATAGATTGTTTCTTCATCGAGATCTTTCGAGGCGACCAGCATGGCTCGTGTTCCGAATGTGACCACTTTACCCGGATGCGATGGGTATGAATCGGCGGCGATGTCGATATTGAAAAATTCAGGATGATCGTTGACCAGTTTTTCAATATC
>JAOZRT010000103.1 GCA_029940035.1 Desulfobacterales bacterium | reverse complement strand
CAATGATCTTTTTGATGGGAAGATGGTACTTGGTAAGCTCCTCCTCCGGCTTGCAATCCACCACGTTGTAAAAGTACACAAAATAGAGGTTGGTGCCATTGAGATAACTGTGGGATGAATGCCCGCCCAGGAGCGTCAGGTCGGGGATCTCATTGCGCACCCTTTGCATGCATGTTTCATAGATGCCGTTGATGATGCTCCAGTTCCCGGAAATCTCCGTGGTGTTGCAGATATTCTTGGTTTCGATGATTTCGGTCTTTTCCTCGGCCAGGTTGGCCGGGTCCCAGTTGAGGTTGGCAAACCACCTTTCTATCAGTTTGCCTTCCACGGGTTGGCATTCGTTATATTCGGCCACAATCTCCTGGATGGCCCCGGCTGTTGCATCCGCCAGAGGTTTGGCCCCTTCGGCCACAAAGATCAATACACACTTGCCGTCCGCAAAATGAGAAAAATGATAAGCCCCGTCTTCACCGTCGTACAGGCGGGCAACCGATGGGCGAAATCCGTTGACCATCACTTTGCGCAGGATCTTGAAACCGGTCCGCATGTTGTCCAGCGTATAGCCTAGAAACCGGTTGTTTTCCGGAAAATATTTGAAAATCTTGACCGTCACTTCGGTGATAAAGCAGAGGGCACCCTCATTACCAATGATCACGTGGCGGATATCAGGGCCGGCCGCCCTTCTGGGCACGTTCTTGATGCGGGTGATGCCGCCGTCCGGAAAAACCGCCTCCAGGCCAACCACCATCTCCTCGATGCCGCCGTAAAGGGTCGAAAACTGGCCGATGCTGCGTGTGGCCACCAGCCCGCCCAGTTGGGCAATGGGTTTGGACTGGGGTGAATGGCCGGTGGTGTAGCCCTGCTCTCGCAATTGGTCGTCGAGCACCTGCAGGGGGACGCCGCACTGCACGGTGGCCTGCATGTTTTCAATGTCGATGCTGACGATCTTGTTCATGCCCGACCCGTCGATGACAATGGAGTTCTCCAAAATGGTTTCCAGGCCACCTTCCGTGGCCGTATGGCCGGTTCTGGGAACGACGTTGACCTGGTTGGCATTGGCAAACGTTAGGACCGCGGCCACCTCATCCGTGCTGTGCACGTTGACCACTGCCGCAGGGCTTGGCAGACTGAAAACGCCATGAAAGGCTTCAAACCGCCGGAAGCGATCCACACTGCTCTCTTTCAAAACCTCTGCATCTATAACGACCTGGTTTTTACCGACCAGTTCCACAAGTTTTTCCTTTATCTGTTCCCTGTTCAAGGTCATGTTTTGCTTCTCCTGTTTTCGAATACTTCGGTTTACAACCTGGTGCTTGTACACGTCGTAGGTTATTATTAAATGTCATATAAGCTTCAGGTAAAAATTGGGTGCGCCTTTTTAAGGATACCATCGGTGGTGCATGTGATCTGTTGATAGACGTTTTGGTTCATCTCCGAATAGATGGACGTATTGGCTTCATCGGGATAAAAGGTGTCTTGCACCCTGACCATTTTTTCGATGGCTGCGTCAAACGTTTCATAAACGCCGGTAGCCACAGCCGCACAAATTGCCGAACCCAGGCCCGCAGCACCGGTGACGACGTTTCTGACAGCCGGCATGCCAAAGACATCCGCAAAAATCTGCATGAACAGATCCCCGCTGGAACCGCCGCCGGATACGATGATCCGGTCAAGCGTGACATCCAATTCAGCACACATGGCATCCATGTGGTTTTTCATGGTCAACACAATGGCCTCCAAAATGGAGCGGTACATGTGCGCCCGGGTATGTCCGGCATGAAATCCAAGCATCACGCCCCTCTTGAACGGTTTGTCCGGCGGTGCCAGCCATTCCGGGACGGTCATCAGCCCATCGCTGCCGACGGGAACATCATGGGCCTCCTTGTTCAGCAGCTCCTCGGGCGATATGTCCTGGTCACGAGCCGTGTCCACAAGATCCTTGCCAAACAGATCTCTGAACCAACTCACCGTCCACATGCCCTGGCGGATGCCGCCGCTTTCATACAGATAACGTTGGGGAATGGACGCCATGTTGGTAAAAAAGGATCGGGCATTTTTTACATGGTTTTCGCCATATACCATGCCGCCGATGTACGTGCCCAGCGACACCAGCCCGGTACTGCCCGGTATCAGGCCGGCGCCCAGGGCCTCCACGGCCTTGTCATTGGCTGTGGCCACCACGGGAATGCCGGCCGGGATGCCTGTCTGTTGGGAAGCGTCATCGGTTACATATCCCAATATGGAACCGGGATGAACCAGGTCAAAAAGAAATGGTCGGGGTACGTTGAATGTTTTCAGAACACGCGGGTCGTCACTCCACTGCCAGGTGTCCTTGTCGATGGGCCACATACCCTCGTAGTTGGCAGCAGTATCTTTGAAGCGGTCGGTAAAGCGATGGGTGATGTACCCGCTGGTGGTGGTCACATACCTGACCTGCGGATCATCGAATGCATAGGGACTGGCCAGGCGCAAATCCATCCAGTTCAAAACCGGCGAAGCCAGGCTGCCGTCTTTTTTCAGGCAAGCGCGGCAGCAGCGGATGGTGCAGAGCCCCATGCCGATTATAGATCCAGGATCTCCTGGAAACCGGTCCAGGGCCTTATGGCTGGCGGCAACAATGGAATCCCACAGGTCATCATCCGGATGCTCGGCCTTCCCGGGCCTGGGCATGTACATGGGCTTGAGCTGCTGCTTGCCCTGGCACACCACATGGCCTTCAAGGTCGAAAATAATCACTTTCGTGCTCTGGGTGCCGCCGTCTAGGCCGATGAGATATTTATTTTTCACTTGCACACAATTTAAATGTTCATAATTCGATGTGGGACGTTGGATGTTCGCTGTTCATTTTTTATTGGCTTCTGTGGTTCTGCCCTCCGTCCTCAGGCAGGGATAAATCCCTGCACTACGCCGTTGATACGAAGAACGGGTATGTAGTCCAGGGCTGCAGAGCCGCCTTCATTGGCAATTTGCAGAAAGTTCATCAAATTTCATGCAAGGTGGTAAATTAGCGCACCAGATACCCCCCGTCCACCACCAGAAGATGGCCGTTGACATAATCCGAAGCCCGGCTTGCCAGGAAAATAGTGGCGCCCATGAGGTCCATGGGATCGCCCCAGCGGTTGGCCGGAATGTGGTCCAGAACTCTTTTGCTCGTCTCCGGATCGCTCCGGGTCCGCTCGGTGATGGCGGTGGCATAATAGCCCGGGGCAATGCCGTTGACCTGGATGTTGTACTGAGCCAGTTCGTCGCAGTAGGCTTTGGTGAAGCCTGCCAGGCCGTGTTTGGTGGTGGCATAGGCCGGGGACAATTGGCCGCCTAAAAACGAAAAGAGCGAACAGATGTTGATGATCTTACCGCCTCTTTGAGGAATCATGAATTTAGTGGCTTCAAAGCCGAGTTCAAAAGCCGCTGTCAAGTTGACGCTCAGCATCTTGTCCCACTGGGCCCGGCCGAATTCCTCCACGTCGGCGAGCAAAGAAACACCGGCACTGTTCACGAGGATGTCAATGGAGCCTGTTTTTTCAACACAGGTTTCGACAATACGCTTCGGGGTGCCTTCCTCTGTAATGTCAGCCTCCATGAACGCATATCCCACGCCTTCGGCCTCGATCAGCTTTTGGGTCATACCGTCATCCGGCAGGATGCTGGGTATGAACAGGTTGGCGCCTGCCTTGGCCAGGGCCAGGGCAAATGCTCGCCCCAGCCCGGTGTTGCCACCGGTTACAATGGCATTCTTGCCTTTGAGCGAAAAGAAATCCATGGTGAAGTCATGAATGTCCATCGGTTCCCTCTCATTAGAAACAGTAAATTGCATTTAAGAACGTTGTTCCTACCACGAAACCTTGAGTATATAACATCATCCGTGCTCATACTTGTTTCTAATGTGTATGATTAATTTGAAAGATTTCCAAGAACATATTGCTTTGGCGATTAAATACCTAAATTCCGTCATTCCCGCGTGCCTGCCCCCTCGAAGGAGGGGGGCGGGACACGAAGTGAAGCTTTTGCGCTATCCAGATAGACTCCTGGATGCCGGAACAAGCCCGGTGTGACGGGTTCGGATATTTAGTTGCCAGGTTAATACTAAATAGCCGGTTTAATAGGCTTTAAAATTTTCAACAGTTCATCCATCACGGTTTTATAGTCGTCGATGATGGCCACGTCTGCAGCTTTTATGATGCGGGCCTGCGGGTCACTGTTGATGGCAATGATGATTTTGCTTTTTTCTATACCCGCATAAAAAGCAGCCGCACCTGAAACACCGGCCGCAATACAGACGTCCGGCCTGGCAATCGTACCGGACACACCGATAAGCCACTGCATGGGCCCCCAGGCATTCAAGGCCACCGGGCGGCTGATCCCGAATTCGGCGCCCATGGCAGCGGCCACATCTTTGAGTTGTTTGACATGTTCTTTACTCCCAAGGCCCCGCCCCCCCACCACGAGAAATTTTCCGGCGCCGAGGTCTTTGGCCTGTTCCGCCGGGATCCTTTGAGAATCCCGGGCAAAAGCATCCTCACGCAACCCTGTCAGGTCGTGTTCAATAATTTGCAGGTTGTCCCTGGCTGCGATGGGCAGTCTATCAACACTGCCGTTGGCCGGAGAGATGCAAAAGGGCTGCCGGGTCAAGCGAAACGCTGCCAGCACATGATCGGCATAGGCTTTCTTTTTGGCGATCAAGCAGCCCTCTCTGGGGGCCACCTGTTCCACCTGTACCAGGGAAGACCCTTTTTGGCGAAATGCCCAGCGCACGGCCAGTTCAGCACCTGCAAACCCGGCCGGAAAAAGGTATAGAGACGTGTCTTCTTTGTCTTCAATACGCTGCAGGGCCTCCAGTATGGTTTCAGGCTGACAACGGTCAATGCGGACGAACTCCGCGCACTCCGTGGGCACAAGGCCGGGCAATGAGTGCCGGTCTTCATGATTTGCATAGAATAGGATGGTGCTGGCCGGATTGGCCCCATTACCCAGAAAGCTGTTCATGAAGCTGTTGAGTTCCTCGGCCTGGGCCTTGACGTTGGGCGCCCACCCATTGAGAATACACTTGAATTTCACCGTTTGACCTCCTTTCCTGACAGCACGGGTTTCAGGTGCTCTTCGTACAGCACCTTTGCCTTTTCTGCGGGACTCTTCCCTTCAATGACCACCCCGGCCCGTTCATGGTGCAGAATCTCCAGTCCCGTGAGCATTTCCGTTTCAGCCGGAAGTTGGAAATCTTCCATTGTCAGGACCTCAATGTCTTTTTTTCCGTAATCCAGCCGGTCTCTAAGTGTAGGCTTTCTGAGATAAGTACAGGGCGCATCCCCCACAGAGATCACGCAGGGCATGCGCACCTTTTCACGGGCATAGCCGTCATCCACCTGGTGGGTCACGATCAAATGCTTTTTATCGGCCGGTTCGATGCGGGTTGCCCGGGTGATGCAGGGCCAACCCAGCATTTCCGCGGCCAGCAGAGGTGTTTTTGCATTCTCGCCAATGTCGCTCTGCCTGCCGAGCAGCACCACATCCTGGAGCGCGTGTTGGCGTATGTATTGGCTGATGATGGATGCCACGGCCGTGGGTTGAAAAAGGAGGTTATTCCGGGGTTGGATGCGCACAACTGTTGCAAACCGCAGGGCGCTCAAGGTCTTCAAGATGGGGGTTGCCCCGCTTCCGTCCACGGTGAGGGCATTGAGTTCCAATGGGATGCCCAGGTCATCGGATGCATCCGACAGCTTCAGGGCCATTTCCAGAGCGCTTTCTTCATAGCTGCCCAGGTCGTTTCTTACAAAACTGGTGTCGACCTGCAGTTCATTATTGATGACCCAATCTTCCTCAAGAAGCATCTCAACATTGGGCGCGGCCTTGAAACACACCAGGATTTTCATTCGGGACTCCAAATAAACTCGTGTGCCACGCTTTTATAAATTACACGGTAATCTCCGACACGAAATTTTCTGAGGCCGGAAAATTGACCCGTCAAAACGGGAAATGTTTCTGCTTTTGCCGGTAATTCATTTTCAATTTTAATTACATAATTCGAATGTTCGCAAGCAATTTTGGGCATTATTCCCTGAATCCAACCTAATCGCCGGTTTGTAGAAAGTTCTTTAAATTACATGCAATATTCAGGTATTAACATTTTCCTTCACCCATGCCTTTACTTCCAAAAAGGGATAACAATCAAAGATGCCGAAATTGGGCAGGCTTTTTATTTTCAATTTTGAAAAAGCCGGTGTGTAAATACCGCAGAGAAATTTGGTCAAATTCAATGCGCTGAACGAATCGCCGATTGCCTGGAAAAACGCGCCTGAAACCTCTGTATAATCATAATCCGTCAAGGGCTTTAAGCGCGTGGTATGTTCTAGAACCGCCCGCCCGCTTTTACAAAATGAGCAATGCCCGCATTTTTCCATCTCAAGTTTTTCGCCAAAGTACCCTGCCAACTGACGGCTGAGGCAAGAATCGCTTTCAAATAAGCCTACCATGGCGTGAATTCTCTGGATTTCAAGTTCCTCTTTTTTCTGGAACAATGCATGCATTCTGAAAGCCAGGTCGTCCACATCAAACGCCTGCGTCAGAATATCGTAAACATCCACAGTCTGTTTCGCCTGCAATTCGATCCAGCCTTTTTCGTCAAAGTACTCAAGGGCGCTTATGATTCGCTGCCGGTCACATGCATAACTGTCCTGGGTAGCCTGAATATCAACAGTGGTCCAAATCTTTTTGGTCTGGCAATGCGCCATGACAGCACCTACAAACGATTTTCTCTCTCCGTCAAAATAACTAACGATGGTATCCGGCGCTGATAGGTATTTGAACGCATAGTCCTCAAAATATGAAAACTTGGGGCGAATGACCTTTTCCATGGCCAGATATACCAGCAGGGTCCTCAAAGGCAGCAGCCTGATGTTCAGCTCGTTTGATAATCTAACGGCCTTTATCTCCCAGATAAACCCCATGTTTTCTCTGATAACCTCGAGCGTCCGCTGTATGGCCGTCTTCTCCGGCGTGTCGCCGTAAATAAAATTTTCCAGAACATGGACCGTGTCACGGTTGGCCAATACCTCGCACAAGGATGGTTTCCCGTCCCTTCCTGACCGGCCGATTTCCTGGCTGTAGTTTTCAATGGATTTGGGCAGGTCAAAGTGAATGACCCGGCGGATATTCTTTTTGTCGATGCCCATGCCAAAAGCGATGGTGGCCACGACACAGGCCAGTTCCCCGTGCATGAACTCGTTTTGAATCCGTTCCCGCTCAGCAGTCTGCATGCCCGCATGATAGGGCTGCGCCCCGATGCCGTGGCGGCCAAGAAATTCCGCAACCCTTTCAGCTGTTTTCTGCAGGGTAACATACACAATGGTGGCCGCCTGGGAGTTTTCGAGGATTCTCTGCAGCAGGTGATCCTCTTTTTCAGATGTGGTTGTCGGCGACACCTGTAGAAATAGGTTGTCCCTGTAAAAGCCGGTGACAAAGACATTTTCTCTCAACAGATTGAACTTGGCGCACATGTCGTCCAGGACCTGCTCTGTGGCCGTAGCCGTCAACAGCAGGGTTTGTTGGATGCCGAACTCCTCCTGGTAGGTGGGCAGCTTGAGATATTCGGGCCGGAAATTGTGCCCCCATTCGGAAATGCAGTGTGCTTCATCAACCACCAAAAGCGAAACATCCATTTTTTCCAGATGAAAGCGAAAACGTTCATTCTTAAAGCGCTCCACTGAAATCATCAGGATCTTAAGCGTTCCGTTGCGGGCCTCTTCCACTATGGAATTGTAGTCGGATCTTGCAAGGGTCGAATCCAGGCGTGCAGCTGGAATTTTATTGGCCCTTAAAAAATCCAACTGATCTTTCATCAGGGAAAGCAGGGGCGACACCACAAGGGTCATGCCGGGCAACAGCATGGCCGGCAGTTGGTAGCAAAGGGACTTGCCCGCGCCTGTTGGGAAAATAGCTGCGGCGGATTGACGATCTAAAACCTTATTTATGACGGTCTCCTGCCCTTTTAAAAAAGTGTCGAACCCGAAATGTTTTTGTAGCTCTTGTTTGAGCATGAAAGGACTCCTACTGATGTTTTTGAAAATCCAGCTTCCGGTATAGCACAAAACAAATTGTTTGACCGGCTTACTATTATTCAATTTGACGTCGGCCAAAATTAGTTCTTAACGCTTCGTAAAGGCCGCCGCCCTTTGTGTAAAAACAAATCCAATTCAACAAGAAAAGCATAAAATGGTCAAGGCTGAAAAAGTCCATAGAAAGTGCGGATGTCAAATGGGTAGGATTTTGTTTTTCATTAGTCAGGTCGATGATCTCCCAGTCAAGGCCTCTGAGCTGGTCGAGTAACGGTTTTTCGACGTGGTTGCGTTCGTCGAGTTTGATGTTCCGGGAAGGCCTGTCAATGGTCATGATTCCTCCTTGACAACCCAATAACCACCTTTTTGTGGGCCGATATACTTCAAATGCCCTTTGTTCACCAAATTTGCACTGGCTCGCTCCACAGCACTCACGGACTTCCCAATAATCTCAGCTACCTCGGCCAAGGTCATCCTTGGGTTCTCGCTCAACACGTGGAGTATCCTGTCCGGCGTTTTCACCACCATCGCGTCCTCATGCGCCGGCAGGCAAATCAGAAAATAGCTGCGGTCGTCATCCGTCTCGAATTCAGGGGACGGTGAGCCGTTCTCTTCCATTACTTTCAGGACCTTTGAGATTCCCGTAGAACGGCCCTCGGTAAGAGCCAGTTCTTTGAGGAAATCACCGATTCGTCGATTCCGGTAAGACGATCAGGTTACAATCTGCGAAGCGCTCGACACTCAGCAGGGGAAAATAAGGCGGCCGGATCTGATTGCAATATCCCAGAAGTTCCCGCTGTATGCCATCCAATTGGTTGTCCGGCACCCCTGCCGGCGGAAAGAGGGGAACCCCCGTATCATCGCAGTCCTGCCCGATGATGACATATCCGCCACCGAGGTTTTCAAAGTCATTGGCAAAGGCGCATAGGGTGCGCATGATCGGGTCAGGGTTCCAGCCCTTCTTATACTCGATGCGGTCGCCCTCGACTTTTCTCTGTCGCAGCAGATTCTCCAAATTGATGGGGAGCTTGGAATTCATGCGCCAGCCTCCTGTGATTCGGTTAAGAAAGGGGTGACCCGCAACTTGCCGGTGAGCTGATTGTGTTGCCGCTTCTCGACGTGGTTGCGTTCGTCGGGTTTGATATACTGCAGTGTATTCGTTTGGGTCATACCATCCACCCTTCTGTGGAGTAGTTATAAACAGGTTCACAAACCATGCTTGGATTACCGGTTTTCCTCTCGTCTAAATTCAGACGATCAGATTCCCATTGGGTTGGGTTGGTATGAATGTATTGCCGAATCCGGCCCAATTCCATTTCATTGCGAACGATGTGTTCCCAATAATTGCGTTGCCACAATTTGCCGGGAAACCGTCGCCAACCCGATTGTTTCACACCATCGGCATATCGTTTGGTGGTCATTGTTTTGAACCGATGCACCATATCACCCAATGACAACGAACCCGTATTTCCCGCATTCATTGTATGCACCGTAGGGGCAGGCCCCCGTGCCTGCCCTAACCCCGTGTCCTGTGCCTGCCCGTTTCCATCAGGGCAACCACGGGGGGTTGCCCCTACGTGCGTTGCCGCAACCGGTAAATGATCGTTTTCGTATGGTTCGTGACAATAGGACCCCCAAATATTTATCGCGCAAAATCACCATGCATGCCTTTCTCATACCATCTGGGCCTTCGCTGCCCCTTACATAATTTCGACAGGCAATACCCGGCTTCCGCCGTTGTTTGGCCAAGGGTGGCCCAGATGTGAAACTGGGTCCCTCAGTGGGACATTTTTTGTTCATCACACAACTTCTTCCTGTTTATCAAACAAGGGTGTTACACGCACTTTGCCGGTGAGAACAGGATAAGGTCCGCCTAATAGTTGTTCCTCAGTGATGTCGTGGCCTCTCTGCATCGACGCGATTCTTCCGATCTGTTCAACCTCCCACTCCACCAGAATCCGTCCCAGCGGCGAATCCTTGAATTCGTGGGTTTCTTCGGAGCGAAGGTTGCCGTTTTCGTCGATGCCACGGGTGAGGAGGTCCTGCATCAGGCCGGTCTTGATGCGCTGCTGTTTGGCGATCAAGCTTTCGGTCTGTTCAATTGCCCGGTCCACCGTCGAGAGAATTTCGGCGATTTTGGCTTGTTGATGCTTTGATTTAGGAAAAGAAAGCTCAACGGTCGATAAAGCCGACTTCGGTATCTCGGCGAAGGTTGTACCTTCACCAAGATTCTTAACTTTATCAATATTAAACAAGACATTGTAGTATGTGAATTCAGGGTGATATGCGCTCTTCAGTTTGATTGTTTTACATCCTTGATTAGTGCAAAACTCGATAGTTGGCAGCGCTACATATCCAATCGGCGCACGGGATGACATGACTATAGAGCCAGCAGGAAGTAAATTAGCAGAACACCCGTTAAGCCCCTTTTTCGTTATTCGCTTATGCGAATCATTAAGGTAGGGTGTTTTCAATTTGCTTAAATCGTTTGGCGTCACCCATACAATATCACCATTCCAGAATGACGGTATTGATGTTGAGAGAGTAGATCCTGAAAAAATCGTCCCGAATTCGTCAAACCGCTTAACGCCCCATCCTTCCGCAGCCTTCATTTCAGCCTTCTCCTTCGTTCTCACCTTGGAGCTCCCCAGACAACTCCGCCTCAATCTCTTCGATAGTCGGTAGGGCCGATTTCAATTCCTCCGGTAAAGCTCTAGTCAGTTCATATTCTGAGATACCAATAGGCTTGTTCATTCCCCGCAGAGCATATTCCGCCAGAATCCGCTTCTTATCCTGGCATAGAATCAGCCCGATGGTGGGATTGTCGGTTTCGTGGCGATAGTGGTCGTCCACCACATTGCAGTAAAAATTGATCTTGCCGGTGTATTCCGGCTTGAAAGAGCCGATTTTCAGGTCCACCACCACAAACGATCGGAGCCGGAGGTGGTAAAAGAGCAGGTCGATGTAAAAATCCTGTTCGCCCACATCGAGATGAACCTGGCGGCCCACAAAGGCAAAACCGGCGCCGAGCTCAAGCAGAAACTGTTCGAGGTGTTCGAGCAGCCCCGTTTCCAGCTCCCGCTCACGAAAGGGTTTGTCCAGGGTCAAAAAATCAAAGATATAAGGGTCTTTCAGGGTATCACGAACAAGTTGGGCATGGGGTTCCGGCAAACACTGATCAAAGTTGGTCACTGCCGCGCCCTGACGCTTATAAGCCTGGGACTTGATCATCAGGGCGAGGGTGTTCGCGGCTCCACCCCTGCGCAATCGCTTGGCGGGCATACCAATAGCGGGTGGGCAAATCTTTGAGCTTCTGAATAAGAATAACATTGTGCGCCCAGGGCAATTGCGCAACGACTTGTTGCGTACTTTGGGTTTCTGCAGTGAGCTTAGCCGGTTGAGTCGAATCACCCGGTTCAAATTCGGCCACAGGTAGTGGCCTAATTTCAGAGGGCGCTGCAGCACCATCCAATTTGGCCACGGGTCGTGGCCAAATTAAAAAAAGGTGCGGATATTCTTTGTAAAACTGAGTCATCCGCCGCATGTTCCGCTCCGAGTACCCTTTGATTCCCGGCAGATCGTTTTTCAGGTCAACGGCCAAGCGAGGGATAACGGCGGCTCCCCAACCTTCGGCATCTTGCTTTGCAGCGATCATTCGACCTATGTCCCAGTACAAGTGGAGCATCTCGGCATTCACGGATATCACCGCCCGGTTCTGAGCCTGCCGGATCCGGGTCTTGATGTCGCCCAACAAATCGCTGTAAAGGGTCATGGTTGTCTTGTCGCCGGAAAATGGCTTTGTCATTGGTCCTCCTCCAAATACCCCAGCCCTTCCAGAAACCCATTCAAGCGCCCCATTGTCTCTTCCCGCTGCTGTTCCATTTCCCGGCTACTGACAGCGTATTTATTCCAAAGATTCTCCACGCCCTGAATCAACAGGCGCTTTTCAGCATTGAGGTATTGCTCCAGTTCGTCGCTGGCGATGTCGTAGAGCTTTTTCAGTATCAGGCGCTTGGCTTGGTCATCAATAAGTTGTCCGTTGATTTCAGACAGTAAGGCGTTGGTTCGCGCGATGCTGGTCTCCAGGGCGGCCTTGTCCTTTTTCAGGGCAATGATTTTTTTCTTGTCCGCCTTCTTGCTTGCGTCCAGCTTGGCCAGTTGCGCCTCGACCTGCTTGATCAATTCCTGATTTTCTGCCTTGAACACATCACCACCCAAACGCTTCAACTCAAGTTTCAGTTCCATTTCGGTGGTTTTATCTTTCATTTCTGCTTTGGTATCCTTGATTTGTTTTTCTATCTTTTTGATGGCGGCATCCTGCTTTTTAAGCTCAGCCAGTTCCCTCTTTGCCGATGCACCTGTGCTGCCTTTCAAATCGTCGATAAGGGCTTTCAGTGCATTTTTGATGACGGTGGCGGTCACCTTCTGGTCCTCGTCCGGCTCGAAAGCGACCACTTCCTGTGCAGTTTCAACGGCTTCGGCCAGCTCGCTCTGCAATTCCCCAATTTTGGCATCCAGTGCTTCGATGGCATCGGCATCGGCCTGGAACAATTCGGCGATCAAGTATTCATCTGGAATAAGGGTGGCCAGCCCGTGGAAACGATGGTCTTCAGATCATAGCGGATCTGCTGCCACCAGTTGACGAATACACCGGCGCTCTTGAATTCATCGAGCGCAAGCAGCGGCACCAACTTCTCTTTGAGGGTTGTCAAAAGCTCATGGCGCACGTCCGGCATTTTCCGACCGCCGCCATTGCCGTTGTTGACCCGCTCAAGTTTGGCAAACTCATTGCGGGCCACATGCCACCACTGTTCCAGGGCCTGCCGATGGGCTGAGATCGTCCGTTCCACTGCAGGATTGGCTTCAATGACGGTTTTAATATCTGACTTGTCCTTAACCGAATCGTTGAAAGCAAGATATCTCGGGCGCTCCGGTTGAAAAAACACCCCGGCAGAATATCGGCCGATTTGAACAAAAATGATTCGAGTTGAGAAAGTGTAATTTTTTCTGATTTCATTAAATGATCCTATTCGCTTTACCCTTATAAAAAAACCCCTCGGTTCTCGGACAAGAGAAGAGGGGTTTTTTTAAGGTCTGATCGCCATTGATCTTCCCTTTTAGATTTTATAATCGATTTTTAAAAAAGCAGCTCCATAAACAGCCCAGATGTGGCAACAAATATGCTGATTATTACAGACATAGCCACCATATCGATTTACCAAACAAGAAATAAACTCCTAAAAGAACAGAATGTCAAGGTTTTTCAATAAATAGATATGGTTATCAATGAAGGAAAGTAAAAGGGGTCATCGGGTTCAGAACTAATTGTGACAATGCACTCGATACATGATTTTGATAAAATTTAATCTGTGATAGAATCCACTCAGGTGAAAATATCATCCACATCAAAAACCTGAGATACGTCTGACATACATATGAAAATACCCTTTAAAAAACAACGGGCCGGATTGAACTAC
>JAOZRT010000426.1 GCA_029940035.1 Desulfobacterales bacterium | reverse complement strand
TCTCCGGATTTCCCGCAGGGTAAACAACATGGCAAAATAGACGCCATCCTTGGAATTCACCTGGGGGAATATCCAGGTAATGGTTTCATTTCTACAATATTGGTTATAATAACAGCTCATTATATATACTTTGCCAGGTTGTTTATGCAACTATGGGGTTTACATCATGCCCGCGCAGGCAGGCATCCAGGGATTCCGGCCCTCCGCTTTCTGGATGGCGCTGGCGCTTCACTGCGTATCCCGCTTTCGCGGGAATGACGCTAAAGGACGTTTTAAGACTTTTTACCAAAGCATCGATGTTGGACGTTCATTCGGTCTGACCGCTGACCACCGACTACCGAACACTATGAGCTATCACCTATTCCCTATCTGCTATGACCAATCAGCTGTCGATTTGCAGACAGTCATCCTGCAGCACCCTTTCGAGTGCGTTCATCAGATCATCCGCATTTTGTTCCGAAAATACAAGAGGCGGTTTCAGCTTGAGTACATTGTGCAGCGGCCCGTCAGTACTCATCAAAAAACCGTGGTCACGCATACGATTGACGATGTAGCCAGCATGTTCGGGTGCGGGTTCCAGGGTGTCCCTGTTTTTTACCAACTCTACGCCTATAAAAAGCCCCAGGCCGCGCACCGACCCAATCAGGGGAAATTGTGCCATGAGGCGGTTGAAGTCCTTCAATAGCCGTGCTCCCACTCTTTTCGAATTTTCCTGCAGGCCTTCTTTTTCGATCACATCCAGCACCGCCATGCCAATGGCGCATGACACGGGGTTGCCGCCGAAGGTGTTAAAATACTCCATGCCGTTGGCAAAGGCATCGGCTATTTCCGGCGTGGTCACCACGGCAGCCATGGGATGACCATTGCCGATGGGTTTGCCCACGGTAACAATGTCGGGGACACAGCCCTGGGCCTCAAATGCCCAGAAATGGGAACCCGGCCGCCCGAACCCCACCTGGACCTCGTCGGCAATGCAGACCCCGCCGACAGCGCGGACATGTTCAAAAGCCGTGGACATGTAATGGTCCGGCAGCACTACCTGCCCGCCGCACCCCAATATGCTCTCGCAGATGAAGGCAGCCACGCCTCTGCCCTTGTCAGCCAGCTTTTCGGCAGCTTTTTTGACATAGGCGGCATAGGCAACAGCCGTTTCGTAGCCGGTCCCCTTGTGCGGGCCGCGATAGGGGTCGGGCATAACCACCGTTTCCACACCGGCCGGCGCGCCTTTACCGCCCGGGCCGTCATGTTTGTAAGGGCTCACATCGATCAGCAGATTGGTGTTGCCGTGGTAGGACCCGTCCAGGGCGATGATGTCCCGCCTGTCAGTATAGGTTCGGGCCAGCCGGAAGGCCAGTTCGTTGGCTTCACTGCCGGTGCACACGAAAAAGCAGACGCTCAAAGGCTTCGGGAAGGTACCCAGCAGCCGCTGGGCGTATTCGATGATATTGTCGTGCAGGTAGCGCGTGTTGGTGTTGAGCACCTCCATCTGACGCTGTCCGGCAGCCACCACCTCTGGATGGCAGTGCCCTACGTGGCTGACATTGTTGACTCCGTCCACATAAATCTGTCCGTCCTCGCTGAACAGGTATTGGGCTTCGCCTCTTACGATCTTCAAAGGGTTGTCATAGGAAATGGACAGGTTGCGGCCGATGTGTGTTTTTCTGAGTTCCAGAATGTCCTGCTTGGACCTCCCCGGGGAATCAAAGCCTAGCCCGGGAATGCGCAGAATGAGGTTCGGGTCGGGACAAATACTTTTCCACACCTGTTGCTGGCTCGGCCTGGCCACTCCGGGAAAGTTACCGGATCCCCCCATAAGGTCGGTGATAATCTGAAAATGCAGATGGGGCGGCCATCCGCCATTAACATTTATATCGCCGATGCTTGCAAAAACCTCGCCTTTGCGGATGGTTTTGCCGGGTTTGAGCCCTCCCAGTGATTCCAGGCTCAAGTGTCCGTAGAGCGTATAAAATGGAACCTTCCCGGCGGCGTGTTCAAGAATGATTGTTGGGCCGTAGTCGAGATGGACGGCATTGTCCTGAAAGCTCTGAACTTTTCCGTCCATAAATGCGGCTATTGGCGAACCCGGAGCCATGTACAGATCAACGCCCAGATGAATCGTACGCCGTTCAGGCATCATATCGGTCTTTGTCTCAAAAGCAGGTGAACGGTACATGGCCCGGGCTTCGTCATACCGTCCGATGCCTACGTTGGCACTGCTGGTAATCATTTCTGCAGTTATACGGGACAAAAGGCCGGCAAGGTCCTCATTGGCCTGCCCCAGCCCCAGAAACGTGCTGCCCACGCTGAAATCGAAAACCAGCGCGTCGCCATTTTCAAGGTCTGCCTCGACAATCGGTGCAAAGCTGTGCTTTTCCCTTTCCAGCCATTGCACTACCTGGTTGCTTTGGGCAGCCGGCGTGAGCGCGCAGACCTCCCTGAACAGGTATTCGGCCATGCGTGGATGCATGTCGGCAAGCCTGTGGAGCAGTTTCCAGGCCGGTTTTTCGGATATGCGCAGGTATTCATTGTCCGGTTCGAGGCTGGACTGGTGGGCGCAATGACAGACGCTCATGCACAAACGCATGCACATCAGGTTGTAAAGTACGGCCAGTTCTCTTTCCGTCAACGGATAGGCCTCGTGGTACCCCTGCACAATATGTCCGGCAACTGCCAGCGGATCATTTTTGTCCAGCATGGCATAGGCGCACACAATGGCCAGTTCATTGACCGTGTGCGAGTAAACCATGTCGCCAAAATCGATGACCCCGCCCACCTGGTTACCCCACTTGCCTTTGGGGACCGCCAGAATGTTGTAGTCATTTCCGTCATTGTGGATGACGCTCATACGCATATCAGACAACATCGGTTCTGTGTGAGTTTGAAAC
Organism: Desulfobacterales bacterium; assembly: GCA_029940035.1. GTDB lineage: Bacteria > Desulfobacterota > Desulfobacteria > Desulfobacterales > B30-G6 > JAJDNW01. The sequence goes on along the minus strand of JAOZRT010000426.1, from coordinate 758 downwards.
TGTTTCAGAAAACCAGCCACCAGATCGCTTTTTTCCGGTGCGGCAATGTGTTTTATCAGGTCGCTCACAACACGGGAGGCATGCTGCAGATCCCAGTGAAAATCCCTGTGTGCGGCAGCATGGTCAAACCCCTGGAGGATATGATCCACGTTACCGAAAAACCGGCCAAGACTGGTGAGAAGATCGGCATCATGCGGCTTCACCAGGGCGAATGGTTTTCCAGGCAGATACGTAAGCAATCGTACGAAGTGTTTCTGTCCATTCCGGCCCTCGACAGTTTTGATGGTCTCATTGTCGCGCGTTCTGCGAACCTCCTGGATTCCAGCGGCCCCGTCGATCTGTATCCGGCAGGCCTGCCCCAGGCGTTCCATCACCTGGTTCTGAAACGCCAGCACCTCATAAGACTCGAACGCATTGGCAATCTTAAGAACAAAATCTCCTTCGGTGTCTGTTTTCAGCCGGAAATTCTGATCCCGTTCACTGGGCAGTTTTTCACATTGTCCTTTAACGCCGAACAGATCGGCAGTTAATTTTTCAGCCTCCTGAAAGCTGAAATCGGGTGCATGTTGTACGATGGAGGACATATGGTAGTGTTGACTCCTTTGTGTTTTTGTTAGCTGAGTTCATTAATATGGTAACTACGCTGCGCTGTAATTTGTTGTAATTTGCCTGCGGCATAGTTCATGCTACGCATGTCATTACGCCTTCGGCTGTCATTAGTGCTTCGCACGTAATTTGCCCTTCGAGCGTAATTTATT
>JAOZRT010000102.1:8853-13736 GCA_029940035.1 Desulfobacterales bacterium | reverse complement strand
CCGTATTGACAACCCTGACCTGGGCATCGCTGGGATCGACGCCCGGCAATACATGTGCTTTACTAATGCATACTAAATTCAGCCTTGCCTTCAGCAACAGGGCAAGCTCTTCTACTTCAATCAAAATGTTTTCCGCAAGTGTTGAGCCGTCCAGAGGCACTAATATTGATTTATACATGATGCCCTCCTTTTGTTTTCCCTCCCAAACAGCCGTTTGATCGAGATGACGATGGCCGGCGCGACGCTTCAGGATAAGAAAATGTTCTGCCTGTTGCGTGAAGGAAGCTTTAGACGCTGCTCAAAAAACTATTCCAAACGGAAGTGTGGATCCAAGCAACCGGCCAGCAGAATTGATCAGGCCTGACTAATCGGCAAGAAGTGGTTTGTACACTGAACGATTGTTCGATAGGGGCCGACATTCGGTGCTGCAAGTAAAGAACTGCATGAAGTATGCTGAACCAGCCAATCAAAATATGACTATAGGTAAGATAACTATTTGGGTGGGATATGTCAATCACCATCAGGTTTGTTGATTCAAGATCAGATGAAAGGGGGACATCCTTTATATTTTTATGGGCGTCCCCAAAAACCCAGAGCAATGGCCAGTAGCTTTTCACTGAAAGTCAGTTTTTTAAACCGGTCCAAACGAGCATCCACATTGGGTTCACCCTTATGTTATAGCCTAAAGGATTTTGTTTTTCGAATGGACACGCCGTTTTCGATAGTTGAGAGAATCTGGAAATTATTTATCAGTTCATCTGCGATGACCTCGGAATAAGGTGTGCCTTGATCGGTGGTTGTTCCCCGATAGTTTACAATTTTATCTGTATAGAATAGATGCGGATTGGTTTTTAATAGCGTTCGTACCTGCTGTCTTATGGTATTATCATCATATCCATCCGATATGCCGTCGATCACGACCTTTGCAGTTTGAGAAGCTTTTTTTTCCGTTCTTTTCTTGTTCCATATGTTTTCTCCAAAGGGAACTGGAATCTATCTGAGGAATCTTATAAACAGTTTTTCAAGCAGCGAATAATTCCGTTTTCATGAACATAAGGTATGATCAACTGGTAGCGCGCGCGCGTCATTCCAACATAAACCAGCTTTTTGATTTGTTTCTCGGTCCATCTGTCGGTATCGATGGCATCCAGGCCAAGCAGAAATACACACGCGTAATCAAAGCCTTTGGCGCTGTGGATGGTGGAGATGGAAACCCTGTTGGTGGTGATGTCATAGTTTCTTTTGGTGCGAGCGTTTTTAGTGGTCCAATTGCAGAGAATGCCCTTGGACGCCATGGCTTCTTCCAGTCGAGGGGGCAGGGGGATGCCAGAATTGCCGTCAGGGTGTTTGGTCGTATAAATGATCGCGATTTCAGAATAAGGGCACCCATCATGTTCTTCGATGGCTGAAATTTTCTCTGGAATATATCTGACAATTGATTCCAGGTCAGGAAATTGTGGGATCTCGGGTTTGGGGCCTTTGAAGTCAAAAAAATCCGGGAACAATTCCAGTTGGGTCTGGGCGTTGCCATTTTCTGCGGCAGCCTCCTTTCCCATAAATCTTGTGAAGAATTCGGTAATCTCCCTGGTGTTTCTGTACACATGTGAAATTTTGTGGATGCGGCCCCTGGCCTGGACACCCACCGCTTTCCATGAACTTCGTCTGGCATAGATATTCTGGTTGTCGTCCAGGGCAATGGTGAGATTGTTGGTTTGGGGGTTGAGCAGCGCGGTGATCACCTTGTACATGGGGTCGTTCAGGTCCTGGCCTTCATCCACCAGGATGGCATCATATTGGGTTTGATGATCTTCTATTTTGTCCAGGGCCTCTTCCACGATAAGATCGTAATAATCCTGGGATTCATTTTCATAGGCAACTGTTTCGCCGATCAGGTCGGCACACAGCTCATAGATGTGCTTTACAGTCACGCCGTTTGCGCCCATGGGAACTTTTTTATTGGCCAGGAGGCGTTTGATGTAATTGACCAGGGTTATGTTGTAGCAGACAAACAAAATGGTGTTGATTTGGCGGTTGTATTGTTTCAGGAAGGCCGCCTTGTGAATCAGGATAAGGGTTTTGCCGCAACCGGATAGGCCGACAATAATTCTGTGTCCGCCATCAAATTTCCTGGCCAGGGCTTCCTGAAGGTGGTCCAGACTTTTGAGTCGGCAGCTGCGTACAGCATATGAAGTCTCGGATTTTCGTACAGGCAGCTCCAGCTTAACCGTTGGGAAAAGGAGCTGCTTGAGGTGATCCAGTTCTTTGCCGGTCAGGGAGAATTCAAACTTTGGGGCAAACATTTTTCCCAGCACTTCGGTGAAGCATTTGCCAGTCGGGTCGCTGCAGATGTCTGATGCCGGGTGCAGATCGTCCCAGAAAAAAATTTTATCAGTGCCGATGACACGATCCAGTTCCTTTTCTATGTATTCGTATTTACTGATGTTGGGGAATACTACACCACGTTCAATAGGAATGATGGGGTTGCCGTGATGGGCGGGATATTTGGACACAAGGAGACCGTCCTCCTTGATTCTGTCCATTACCTGATAGCGGTATTCCCTGGCCTGTTTCAGCGGGTTTTTACAGGGATCGAGTTTGGCGCCTTTTCTTACGGAAAATATATTGGGATCTGCTTTTTCGATCTGATGAAGTGTCCAGTCTTTAACCTCGAAAATGACCAGGCCTGTTTTTGCGCTGTATAGGATGAAGTCCGGCTCACGGTCGTCAATGTCAGGTGAGTACCAGGCAACATAGCCGGCATCAGGTTTGGCAACAGACGCGAGGAATGTATAAAACTGTTTTTCACCATCAGTTGTGAATTCTTCTACATCCTGTGGAATCATGAGGGCCATGGCTATGTCCTAAGCAATATGCTGTCTTATGGTTTTCTAAATCGAAATGCTCACATTAAGTGTTGCAAGCAATACAAAGAAGGATAGGTGCCGGCTATTGGATTAAATCCGGCAATTCTCGCCAGGGTATGGCAATATTGTTGCCGGGCAATTCGGTTTTCTTCTCCACACGGCAAGCGAGGATCCCTGTTTTTGAAGCTTCGCTGCCGGCAAGTTTTTTAAATTGATTCAGGCTTCGAGCATGTACTGCCGAAGGTGTTGCCGTTAGTTTGATATCAACGGGTATGAGCTTTCCTTTGGCCTGGACAACCAGATCGATTGCTCCTCCACTTTTTGCCCGCCGATAATAAATTGGGGGCTTTAGTCCCTGGTTGGTAAAGCTTTTCCATGCTTCTCCGACCACCAACCCTTCGAAAAGAGCGCCACCCATGTTTCCAGCTAATGCAGCTTCTGCCGAGGGCTGCCGTGTTAGATATGAAACCAGGCCGGGATCGATGAAATAGAACTTGGGCGCCTTGATCAAACGTTTCCCAAAATTATTAAAAAACGGCGACAGCACAATTGCCAGGTAGCTAGTTTCTAAAACGTTTACCCATGACTTGATGGTTGGCTGAGTAACGCCACAGTCTCTGGCCAGGGTGGCAGGATGAAACTCCTGGGCATGATGGGCGGCGCTCATTTGTACGAAAATTTCAAAAGCCCTTAAGTCACGAATGTTTTCGAGCTGCCTGACATCTCTTTCAAGGTAGGTCTGTAGATACGACTTGATCCAAAGGTCTCGTTTGGCTGGATAGAGAAAAGGTTCCGGGAAAAGTCCATTCCAGAGTACTGAAGATAGATAAGTCGAATGGTCGCTTTCGACCTCGGCTATGTTAAAAGGCGGCAGCTCCAGGATCGCAATTCTGCCGGCCAGTGTTTCGCTGACATTCTTCATTAAATGGAATTGTTGGGATCCGGTCATGATCCATTTTCCAGGCTTTCGGTTCCCATCGATTCTCATTTTAATATAGGCTATAATAATTGTCTGCTGTTGTCAATATTTCACGGATGTCCCTAAAGTCCTCAGCTTAGAAACATTTTTATAAAATATTTCTTCAGTTATGCCGTCTGCCGTGTTTTGCTTCTAAAATGGGTTAATAATCACAATTGTATTTTGCATTGAATTGATCAAGAACTGTTAGTAAATCCTTTGTCAATTTTTCCTTGACGCATTTCACAATATCAGCCGGGATCTTTTTGTAATAGGCCTGGGCAATACCGCCAGCTATGCAGGCCATGGTGTCGGCATCACCACCTAGTGAAATGGCATTCTTGACAGTATCCATATAATCAGAAGATTCCAAAAAAGCGATTATCGACTCGGGCACCGAACCCTGGCAGGAAACGTCGAACCGGTAAGCAGGCCGTATGACATCCAGACTCCTGTCAAGGTCATAGCCGAACCGGTCGGTGATTTCCTCGCGAATGTTCTCTTTTGTTTTGCCGTTCCTGGCGAGGAATATGGCCAAAGCAGTGGCCTGGGCGCCCTTGATGCCTTCAGGATGATTGTGGGTGACTTCGGCGGATCGTTTTGCCTGGGACAAAACATCCTCGCTGGTGTCGAAGGCGAATCCCACTGGCGACACCCGCATGCCCGAACCGTTGCCCCAACTGTTGTAGGGTTGATTTTCCCATGACCACATCCATCTGCGAAAAGTCCCGCCATAGCCAGCATGCGGGTATAACTGGGCATAGTGTTTGATGGTTTCGGCAAAGTCACCTTCATTAAGGATGGCGTCAGCTACCGCCACAGTCAATACCGTGTCGTCGGTGAATGACGATACCCGTGGGTCGAAATCCTTATGTTTGATCGGAAATCCCTCGTAGGGTGAACCGATCATGTCTCCGGCAATGGCGCCTATCATCAGTTGTGCCTTTTTACGTTCATAGGGAAACGTGCTTCTTTAAATGTTGACTTTGGGCTGCCAAAAATGGCTTCTAAACGTGGTTTCCGGCTTCCGTTCTCTGACACTCCGTCCTCTGGGTCTCTGT
>JAOZRT010000102.1:0-8753 GCA_029940035.1 Desulfobacterales bacterium | reverse complement strand
GGCTCTGTGGTTCTGTTCTCTGTCCTCTGGTTCTTATGGTCCGACCCCAGTAGCATTGCCCGTTAATCTCCTAAGCCTATGTCCTTTAATATGCTGCGGCCCTTAGGTCCGGCCTTATATTTTTGTTTACTGCTGGTTGGTTTGTCGGGAATGGTTCGCTCAATGATACCGGCTTCAAGCAAGGGGTTCAGATAGTTTCGCTAAAATGTTTTCCAATGCCTTTTTTTTAGTAACTCACGAATTTCGGATGCTTTACGGGACTTTTTGCAGAAAATGAGAACTTGTGCGGCAACTTCTGCGGTGACTTGTGCGGTCAGGCCGTCAATTACTTTGAAAATACCTTTTAACAATTTAATTTCACTGCTTTTATCAACTTGTGCGGTAGCTTCTGTGGTTGATGGTGTTCTGTCCAGAGTTCCGATAGGTTGAAAAGAAAGAAATACCGATCCGGCCTGTTCTTTCCATGTGGGAGCAGGATTCCCGTTTTCGACCAGTTGCTTTATTTCCTTTTCGTTCATATGCTCCTAATCATAAGCTTACCTGGTAAGATGGAGCTCGGATTCTTTACGCATTAAGGATGCGTGAAAACCGATATCTTTAGTATTAAGTGTGATTTTAACCTTCATTTCAAAATATTTCAATTAATTATCTCTACTTTGCCATATTGTTTATTGGGCAGTGTGAACCACCTCAAGAATGGGAAGCTCCCAGCTGTCGGTTTGAATCCTTTCCTGAAAACCATCAGCGGCATCCTCCCTGTTGCGCTGATACATAGCCAAAACTTTCACATCCAGAACATTTTTCAAACGATTCTGCCAATACTTAGAGCCTTCCTGTGACAGTCTTGCCAAACAAATACCGTTTCCATTACAAATTTCTATTTTATCGTTTTTCGGACAGAAGAATACACTATCCCCGGCTTCCAGTTTAGACAATTGCTCATGAATTTGATGCTTTTCCGAGAAGTTAGCAGCATAGTCCATGTAGATATGTTCTAAGCCCAGTATTTCATATTGTCGGCCATCGATACCAACAGAATCAGTCTTGCCGCGATATGTGAAAGGCATCATGAAATTTCCCCGGAATTCTCTGAGAAATGGATTAGGATTTGGTGTTAGTTTTAGAAGATGAAGGTTTTCTTCGGCGCGTGTCATGCCAACATACAATACCCGGAGCTCTTCTTCCCATTGATCCTTTCTATCTGAAATATGCCAATCACCATCTGTAATGAATACGTGGGGAAATTCCATGCCTTTAGCCGAATGGATGGTACTCATGAAGATACCCTGGCCAATAACCTTGTCCCTACGCTGTTCTGCTGCAAATTCATAAAGTCGGTCTATGGCCCAGCTGCATGGCAGTATACTGTCGTCAGTACTTTCTTGATAATCATCTAAAAAGGTCTTAATGATTTTCCACCAGATATTCATCTTCCGTTCTCGAAGGATAACACTTAGATGCTTTTGGATATCACTGGTTCGTAAATTTTCTTTTTCATTTGAAACCATCCAGTCAAAGATCAATTGAAATTCCCGCAGGCGATGAAGGGAAAGACCTTTTTCCAATGTTGTTCTTATAGGATATTCAGCTTTTTCAAAAACGGTTCGTACGGTAGATAGTGTCGATTTTGCACGTGACAACACAGCAAAGTCCTGCCACCGGGTTTTTGGGTCAAGCTCTTTTATTCGCTCAATTTCGGTTTTAATGTATTCGGCCTGAAGGATTCGGCTGTCAATTGAAACGATCCGTATCCGCCCTTGGCCCACAGGGTCAAGGCGATTCCATCTGCCACCAGGGTCTGTTGCTTTTCTCGCATGATTGATTTGAATAGGGTGGTCGCCTTTCATACGATCACGGTTGGTGCGAATCAATGCGTTGGATGCGGCAATGATGTGACCGCTGGAACGATAATTTTCCACCAGATAGATCGTTTCCGATGGGTAATCTTCCTGAAAGCGTCTGATAAAGCGAACATTGGCCCCTCTGAATGTGTAAATATTTTGATCATCGTCACCTACGGCCAACAATGTTAATTGACTGTCCTTTTCTTCAAGTGATCGACCGGCAATGGCAGAAACAAGGTCATATTGATCTTCATCAATATCTTGATATTCGTCTACCAAGATATGGCTGTAGCCGGCCAGCAGACGATCACGAACTTCATCAGAATCGAGCCCGAGGATGTTACCTTCACCCTTTAATAGACTCACTGCTCCTTTGATGATGGCGTCGAAATCGATATTGCCTTGATTGTCGGATTCAACCATATCGCGAATGGAGATACCGGCCAACCGCATGGCCGCACCGTGATAGGTGGCAATTGTCACGCCCCGGGCAGCCCTTCCAACAAGCTTAAAAAGACGTTTTCTTAATTCAACGGCTGAACTGTGGTTGAAGCACAGCACCAAGATCTGTCGAGCGGGTATGCGTTCAACTTCCAAAAGAAAGGCACACCGATGGACGATGACGGTGGTTTTTCCGGAACCAGGCCCTGCAAGTATAAGCATGTTGTCTTCTATTGGCCTGCCAACGGCTGAAATTTGCACCGGGTTACGAAGGTTTTCGACAATCGAGCGATAAGTTTCAGCGGTTGTAGCCTTATCCAGCAATTCTACATCATCTTCAAAATACTTGTGAATAAATTTACTTCTATGAAGGGTAAAGTAGTCTAACACCAATGTGAGTGCTGCGGAGACTTTTTCCAGAGCCAATATTGCGTAAAGCGTCATTACATGGACTTGAAGTCGCTTTTCCTTGTAGTGAATCTTTAGAGGTTTAAAGTCACCCTTACTGTATCGACGCCCCTTTCCCGACGGCGATAGACGCATGGTCATGGCTTGTCTGAGAATAGCCAAACCTCCTTGTAAGGTTAGTACCTTTTGTTCATGCATGAACATTAAAGCTCGATCAATGGCCGGCAGTACCTTTTTAATCTCGGCACTCAAAGCGATGTCTGTTTTGATAGCGTCTGAGAGTTCATCGCTTGTGAAAGGCAGGCGTACATCCCCGGTCAATGGGGCATCCTTTTTTGCTGCCAATTTATGGCACTTGTCCACTAACGTTTGCAGGATCGTATGGGAAATGTTGTGCCTCAGTGAAATGGTTTTTATAATATTTTTCCAGCTACGCTGCAGCTTAACCTGGTATTGGTTCCGATTTATATACCTGAGTTCAAAGCTGCCGTGGGAGGCTGCAAATCCCTTACCGTCATACGATATACCCTTGATCAGTTGCCTCAGAATATCAGGGTTGGTTTTGTGGCCTTCATTGATAAGTCGCTGGTTCAGGCGACTTATATTTAGCACAACCCAGTTGCCGTCATCTGCCTCAGGATCTTCCTCCTTTAAAAAAATTATAAGTTCATTTTCGAGATCGCAAACCCTTTGAAGAACAGATAATGCCTTGTTTTTTCCTTTGGGTCTTAAAATAGCCGACAAGGTAATGCCCTGGTCTATCAAGCCGGCATCTGCCATATCATGTAAGGCTGAAATAATGATTTGTGCAGCAGTTAATCCTGTTGCTTGCTCCATTTTTTTCAGGAGTTCTTTTTCAGGAAAGGCCGCTTCGGCAATACTATCAGCTCTGATTCCGCGGTCTTCTCTTTGGTTGAACAAAATTTGCAGGATTGCGATCCAGAGACCTTGGGTGAATGGGGGTAAATTCAGCCGGTCCATTATTTCTTTGGCTTCATCAAAGGATTCAACAAGAGGCTTTCCCTGAAACATATCGGTTCGGTTCTGGTTGCGTTCAAGAAATCCGGCTCTTTCCAGCCAGGCAATGGCGGTTTTTACTTTTGTGTCTCTGAAATCTGGCTTCAATTCCTTCATGTCAGCCAGATCATCATCTCGAAGCAATTCATCACTGGTGACAATAATTTCGCCATGTTGATTTTTCTTAGTACGTCGCAATGCCTTTAATATGCGAGCAATCTCTTTTTGTCGTAATTCTGAAAACGACCCCATCTGAAACTGTCTACTTGCATCCTGTTCATCGTATAAAAGAATGCAGTGGGCTGGTTTCAAATCCCGGCCTGCGCGACCCGCTTCTTGGATGTAATTTTCAAGAGAGCCGGGCATTTCATAGTGCAGCACAAGTCGTACATTCTCTTTATCGATCCCCATGCCGAATGCGTTGGTAGCGCAAATAACGGGGATGTCACCATCGATAAAAGATTCGATGATTTCTCGTTTCTCTTTTGCATCCAGGCCGGCATGAAAGGCTTGGGCAGGCATGCCTTGATGACTTAAAAAATCTCGAATCTCTTCGGTTGATCTTCTTGTGGCCGCATATACGATAATGCCCGCCGGTTCACGAGATACCTTAATGTGTTCTTTGATGATTTCATGAGCCTTTTCGAACTTTTCTGCCTCTGACACCGGGATGACTTCAAAACTCAGATTTTCCCGTTCGATTCCTCCAGTAAAAAGCTGCAAATCCTGGTCAAGCTCTTCTTTGAAATGAGCCAATATTTCTTCAGTTACATCGGCTTTTGCGGTTGCAGTAAAGCATCCCACCGGGGGCAAGGGCAGGTTTTGCTCTTTGGAAAACTCGCGGATAAACCGGGCGGCATATAAATAGTCAGGTCTGAAGTCATGCCCCCACTTTGATAGACAGTGGGCTTCATCAAACACCCAGCATCGAATTTCACGTTGGTTTAACACATTCCTGAGGCTTATACTTCGCAGGGCTTCCGGTGAGATATACAAAATGGCTGTATCGCCCAACCGAATTCTGTTGAACACCTCGCCACGTTCAGGAGGTGTCTGAAGTCCGTACACTGCTTCGGCAAAAGGAGTGCCGGTCTTTTTGATGAGGTTGTCCACTTGATCTTTCATCAGCGCTTGAAGCGGGGAGATGACAACCGTTAAGGTCCCGCATTGTTGATAGCGAACCAAAGCAGGCAGTTGATAACAAAGCGATTTGCCGCCGCCGGTGGGCAAAATACCCAGGGTCGGTTCGTCAGCCATGCATCCATTAACAATTGCCCGCTGAAGGCTTTCACCTTTTTCCGTACTGGGTTTTTCACGAAAGGAAGGGTAGCCGAATAATCGGGTCAAATGCTTATCAGGGTCATGGTTTTCCCCGCAGTAGGTGCAATCAGATTGGCCGCACGGGTCTTCTCGCAGCTTTTTTATGACTGCCGGGATCTCAGGGAAGCGATGCCGCACCCATGGCGGCAGTACCGAATTGCCACCGGCAACCTGGAGCCAAGCCATGCAATAGGCGGCAATGGGACGCTTATCATGCTTTTCAATCAAGCCGGAAAGCGTCGTTGTAACATTATGCCTGCAAACGATGTTGATGGTATTCGCATTAAAGTATTCTAGAGCTTCTTTAGGGTCTCGTATCTTCACGGGTGCTATTTTGTTAAAAACAGATGCTATCCCTTTACTGGAAAATGTGTTGAAAAGGCTGCCCTGAAAACAAAACCGATAAAAATCAATCAAGCCTGCATTCTCCGCTGACATGGAGATGAAACTGTCCCACTGATCCTTGAATACTGTTGCAGCTAGCTTGGCATCATCCACCGGACTGTTGATAGACGACCGCACCAATTTATAATTCTTGACGAGATGGTGGTAGGGATTTTCAGGAAATGCCAACGGTGAGAGATAAAGGGTGTCGATGACAGGCTTGTCAAGCAGTTTCAGCCATGGGGATGCTGCTTTTAAAATAGGGAAATCATGGCCTAAGAGATTGTGGCCAAGAACATAATCTGCATCACGAGCAAAATCGTCCAGCTGTTTTAATACAGCTTTGGATCCAGCTAGTTTAGTCTTTTCCAATATATGACCATTGAAAACAGCACCAATCTGCCTGATTTTGCCTGACAGAGTTGTTTCAAGATCGAGTAAAAGAGTGCTATTTAATAGCCCATCAATGTCCATATTCTTCAATGATTGTAGATTTCATAAGGTTGACTATTACCGATCCCGGGAAGCCATCCTCCGGGGTTCTTTGGTTCTGTGGCTCTTCATTGCTATAGTATTCGGGTCGTCCATTTTCCAGATCGAGAACGTTTCAAACGTCAATATATCACGGATGTCCCCAAAGTTCTTAAAAATGTTTTGTCTGCGGTCGTCTGCGAGTGTCTGCGGCTAAGATTTCTGCTCTTCTGTGGTTCTGCCCTCTGGTTCTTATGGTCCGACCCCAGAATTACTCTTTTGCCAGAACATCTTTTGGGGTGAAAATGTGCACATGCTCAGGATATTTCTCATGCTGTCTGCACCATACTGCCAGGACAATTTTTTGTTTGCCGATGTGCGGGAAGTTTTCAGCCTGTTGGTTGAGTTTGTTTAGTATCTGTTTGATATTTGATTTTTTTTGCCATTTTGCTTCTCCAAACAGAATGCTTTGGCCATCAATGGATTCAGCTATTAAGTCAATCTCCATGTTTTTGCCGTTACGGCCGTTGCCCCACCAACGTGCAGCGGGCTTCCATTGCCGTCCGGCAATTTCAAGGTGTGATGTCGACTGGCGGGCCAGTTCTTCCCATATTTCCGACCTCTGCCTAGAGAGGTTTTGTGCTGAAGCAGTATAGACCGCATCGATTAAATCCTGTTCCAGGAGAGAATAATTGGGTAGCACAATACGATACCAGAATTGCAAAAAAGGGTCTTCTATTCGGTAGAGTGTTTTTTTACCTGAACGGCTGCTTACTCCAAAAGGGACATCTTTTCTAATGTACCCGAGTTGAATAAGGTTTGCCAGTGGCCGCGTCAGACTGGTCGCAGGTTTACCTATCCGGCCGGCAATTTCTGATACTCTGTTTGCGCCGCCGGCAATTAAACCAAGGAGAGAATGGGGCTGATTGGCTCCGCGCATATCATCAAGGAGGAGACGCATGGGCTCATCGTGCAGGACGCCATTCCTGTCAAGCACCAGTTCTTTGCAGGCGGTCTCCATGCTTGCAAATTGCTTTGCCAGTTCCCAATAACGGGGCACCCCGCCCCAGATGGAATATGCCTCAACTGCTGCGACGGGATCAAGATCGAGGGCGTCTGAGAGGCACCCCGCTTCCAACGGCCGGAGTTTTATGATTTCCATGGCTCTGCCATACAGAGGAGCCGTACTGTCCAGAACAAGGCCCTGCATCATTCGCTGTGAGGATCCGCAGATAATAAGCTGTAACCTGTTTTGTCTACTGTCTATTTGCTTTTGCAGGATAGAGGGCAGTTCCGGTGATTTCTGTACCAGGTAGGGGAATTCGTCAAGAATCAGTATCACGCCCTGTTGTGTCTGGTTTTGAACTGCTTGAAACAGAACATCCCACGATGGATAGACAACCTGCTCGAATCCAGGGATATGCCTGCTGATCTCGGCGGCGAGACTTTTGATTTGCAGGGGGGGCTCCTGCTGATCCGCAAGATAATAGATATCCTTTTTGCGGGTTATGTGTTGCAACAAGGTGGATTTGCCGTAGCGCCGACGGCCATAAACCACTATAAATGCCGGCTCGGAAGAGTTCAGGGCCCGGGTTAGTTTTGTGATTTCCCGTTTTCTGTTTAAAAACGGTAGTCGCATAGTGTTGTCTCATTCGGCTGAAAAAGGATATGTTGATATATTATGTGTCATAAACATAATGTTTGTCAAACATATTATTTGGCATGAGCTCCGGGGTTTTTATGAAGATAGGGGAAAGATGCATATTGTAGATCAAAACTTCATCCGTAATGTCAAAGGCGAACCCCACCGGAGACACCCGCATGGCCGAACCGTTGTCCCTTGTGGTTCTGGGGCTCTTTAGCTCTGTGGCTCTGACCCCGATTGCGTGGCCAGGGATTTCACCCTGGCATGAATGTTGAGCAGGTAGGCCGGCTCCGGCTGCTTTGGGTCGGGTTGAGGATCGTACTCTTCGGACTTGATCCGTGCCACCACCTTTTCCACCTGGCCATTTTCTTCATGTAAAAGCTGTTCCACCCGCTGCTTGAATTCCAGGGCGGCCGGTATGGAACGCCGGAGAACCGTCCTGGCGTCTTCCCCAGTGAAGACCTGGTGGTGGCTCTGGCACAGAATATCCACCTTCAGCCCGGCGAGGCGTTCGATGGACTGGATGTAAAGATCGAAGTCCACCAGAAATTCCGTGGAGAGAAAACCCGTGGGAGAGGTGCAGCCCACGGCTTCGCCGGCCACCAGCAATTTTTTTTCGGGAACGTAAAAACTGAGGGAGTCCCAGGTGTGCCCCGGCGTCTCCAGGACCTGGACGGTCAATCCGCCCGGCAGTTCGATGCGATCCCCATCCGCGAGGATCACGTCCACGGTAAATGGCTGAAAGGGCGCCTTGGCGGAGAGCCCGGGGGCGGCGTTCTCGACCCAGTCCGTCGCCGCCGCATTGAGGCGGGAGATGGTCTTAAGGGCATTGGGGCGACCGATGATGTCGGCAGCGGGTCGGGAGGCCGCGACTTTTAATTGCGGCCAGTATTGCTGCAGGAATCCGGCCGCGCCGCAGTGATCGAAATGCGCGTGGGTGAGAAAAAGAAGCTGCGGCTGACCGTCTTTCAATATCTGCCCTACCTCTTTCACATATACCGGCCCCAGGCAGGAAAGCCCCGCTTCGAAGAGTACCGGCTTTGGCCCAAGAAGCATGTGCGTGGGGAAGTGTTTGTTTCCGAGAACATGAAAAAAATCCGTCAGCTTGCCTGTTTCCGCAAAGATCATCGATAGTGCCTCTTCATTGATATAGTATTCAGGTCGTCCCTTTTCCGGCTTGAGAGCGTTTCAAATGTCAATATATCACGGACGTCCCCAAGGTC
>JAOZRT010000101.1:3430-13744 GCA_029940035.1 Desulfobacterales bacterium | reverse complement strand
CAACGTCCCGATGGCCGCCATTTGATGGGATTCTTCCATGCCGGTGTGCCAGGTATCCAGTTCTTCCAGCATGCGATTTAAAGCGACATTGACTGTAGTGAACTCGTCGCGGTATTTGCTTATGGGTCTGATGGGCGTAAAATCCCCCTGTGAAATCTGCCGGGTCAGCCCGATCAACCTATCGATGCGTTTCATAAACCGCTTTGAAATCAAGAAAGAAACCACACCTGTGGCCAACAGGAGGATACCCCACGGCAGGGTATTTCCCCAAATCAACTGCACGCCGATGGCTGCTTCTGCCAGGCAGATGGACAGCGCACCCAGCAAGAGCAGTCCGTAACCGGCAAATACGCACCATCGGAAACTCAGGCACGGTCGATTTTCCAGTTTCTCATTGGCAACCGCAGTAGCTCGCTTCTTTTGGGCGCTGCGGATTTGTGGGCTCAGTGCCGATTTTATTTTGGTTTCAGGCGGATTGGGCATCCCAGGCTCCTCGTGACTACAGAGGAAATATTTTGAAATTACTTTTCAGACGATGCCGTCGTTCGGATGACGGCTGCACATCAATTCGGTGGCAATTGATAACCTATTTCCCCTTGAATATCGAGGGCTTTGGCAGCATTGGTGATAACGTTGCGAAGATCACCAGGCCGGAAAGGTTTTTCAATAATGTCAAATGCGCCTTTATCCATGGCTTCCCGGGCCAGGTTCACATTCGCATATCCGGTGATGACGATCACCCGAGTTCGATGTGATTTCTTCATTGCCGCTTCCAGTATCTGGATACCATCGACTTCTTCCATCATGATGTCGGTAACGATGACATCAAATTCATTTTCGTCGATTCGCTGAAGAGCCTTCCGAGAGTCCATCAAGGTTTCGACGCTGTATCCTACTTTTACCAGTGCCGGTTTGAGTCGGTCTCCTACCATTTTTTCATCGTCTATTAGCAGGATTTTCAGTGTGTCTTTCATGTATTCCTCTCATTAGCGCGGTTGTTTGCTCGGCGGCTTTTGTTTTAACATAAGCTGATCAATGGCGCGTTTCAATTTCCACGGACCATATCGTCGAAAATTTCTTTTCTCACATAGATCTCCACATGTTCCACTCCCTCCAATTCCATAATTTTATTTTTGAACGCCAAAATATTCTTTTGATTTTTGCGACGAAGAGCGGGGACCAGCATATAGATCGTCCCCTTGTCTGAACGAACCTCCATTTTGGGATAAGAATCAATGAAGGCTGCCTTTACCTTGCAGGAAAGGGTAATGTTTGTTAGGCAGTTTACCGAATACGTCATGGGTTCAAATTTTTTCTGACGGGCCGTGATCACAATGGTTTCGATGGCATCCTTGACATCTTCGTTCCCCATGGACCCGATGTTGACCACCAGATCGTACAGCGCAGAGTCCGAAATATCGATACCGTAGATGGCCCTGCTCCAGCGCTGGCGTTCCTTATCCAGCTTGAAGATGCGGTCCTTGGCTTCCACCATGCCGGATGACCGTTCTTTTTGGATGACCTCGTTCAACCGGCTTTCCGCGTTAGCAATCACTCGCACCTTAATGGCATGCGAGACCTCCTGGATACGGGAGACGGCGATGAAGCCGTGATAGATCAGGTCCTCTTGGCACATTTGTTCAACCAGTACCGCTTCGAGAAGGGAAATAAGACGATATTTTCGTGAAGAACGCGAATTGAAAAAGGAAGCGGAGGCTTTTAACGACTGTTCCAGTTTTCCTTTATCAATCGCGTATGTTTCAGCAGCAGCTGCGATGACGACATCATCTCCGATACATCGGTATCCCATCTTCTCAGCGATGCCTTCGGCCAATATGTTCCCTCCGCTGTAGGCATCCGTGGTAAGTGTAATGACTGACACCTTGATCTCCTTCCGTTGTTGGAGCGGTTATCCTTGAATACCGTAAAACAGGCTCAACATCGAAATAAGGACTACGATAAAAAGAACGGTCATGATGCTGCCGGCTTTCATGAAATCGACACTACGATACCGGCCCGGCCCCATGTACAGGGCATTGACCTGATGGGTAGGCAACATGAAAGAGTTCGATGTCGCCAGCCCGACGACCAGGGCCGCCATGCGCGGGTCTGTGCCGGAAGCCATGGCCATATTCAGTACTAAGGGCACCAGCAATACCGTGGCACCCACATTGGAGATGACCAGGGTAAAACCGGTGGACAGGAAGGCGATTACCGTCAGCAGGACAACCGGTGAGACCGATCCGACAATGTCCAAAATACTGTGGGCAATCCAAGCGGCGGTGCCGCTCTTTTCAGTTGCAATCCCCAACGGAATCAATCCTGCAAGCAAAAACACCGTTCTCCAATCAACAGCCTGATATGCCTCGTCTATGGTTAGCACCCGGCAGACAATCATTCCAAAAGCACCGGTCAACAGGCAGACGGAGAGCTGGATTTTAAACCCGATAACCATCACCAGGGCCAATGTAAGCCAGAATCCGGCAATCAGGGCTTTTTCCGGTTTCATAATTTCGTGAACCGGGCTGGTGAAAATAAAGTTGTGCTGGGCTTCCAGAATGCTGAAGCGCTCCCATGTGCCATGGAGCACGAGAACATCACCGGAACGCAGTTCCATGTCCGAAAGTCCCGAATGGAACACCTTGTTGGATCTGAAGAGCGCGATGGGGTTGACCTGGAACTGCTCCCAGAAATGGGCCAGTCGGAGCGTTTTTCCGATCAGCACGGACCGTGGTGCAACCACTGCTTCGATGGTACCCGAGACGGAAGGGGACATTTCGTTCTTAAACAGCGTCAAATCGTCTTTGATTTGCATCCCCTTTTCACTGGCCAGCTGTGTGATTTCGTTTTTTGATCCATAAGCAACTAGTGTGTTATCGGAACGTAGTTCGGTTTCCGGGGTCAGAGAAAAATGCTTGATCCCGTCTCGTCCGGCCAGTGCCACAACAGTAACGCCATAGGTATCGCGTATCACCTTAATGGTTAGTGGATCTCTGAAATCCGTGAAATCCGCCGGGGTTTTCAATTCAAAGGCAGTGCCCTCGGCGATGTCACCACCGCCCCCTGTCTCGGTAGATCCGTCGGAAGAATCTTTTTCCAGATCCCCCCGGGGCAGTACCCATCGTCCGAAAAAAATGAAGAATATAATACCGCTGGCCACCAGGGCCAACCCGATGGGCGTTACATCGAAAAGCTGGAAAGGCTCAAGGTTGAAGGGCGCGATCAGGTCGTTGAGAAGAATCAGGGGGCTGCACCCGACCAGCGTGATCGTCCCGCCCAAAATAGCACAGAATCCGATAGGCATCAGCATTTTGGCCAAGGGGATGCCCATGGCCCGGCTGACGCGCCGGATGGCCGGGAGAAACAAGGCGGCGGCCCCGATGTTTTGCATAAAACTGGATATCACTGCAACGGTGCCGCCCATGGCCAGAATCACGCGGGAAGAACTGTTGCCGGCGATGCGCAAAATCGGAGCGACCAGACGGTTGATGAGTCCGGTTTTGTCGAGACCCGCCCCTATGATGATCACGGCAATGATGGAAATGACGGCATTGCTGCTGAACCCTGAAAAAGCTTCCTTGGGCGTGACGAGTTTGAGAAGCGGGAGACTAACCGTCATCAAAATGGCGACCATATCCACACGGATCCATTCAACGATAAAGAGAAAAATCGCAACCCCGATCATCCCCATCACCATTATCATCTCTGCTGTCAACGAATTAACTTCCATTGGGGGATTCTCCTCCTCATGACCGAACTTCAGTCGGACAAACGTTCAGGTTGAGTTGTTTTACCAGAAAATTCACTCACGCCATTTTCCGGGCATTGATATCGGGCCGCTAAAACAATTTTTTCGATCAACTCGTTCAAATCAAAGGGTTTCATGACTAGATCAAAAGCTCCTAATTTTTTTGCTTCTGCACCGATCTGTTCGGACTGCTGCCCCGTCAACAGGATCACCGCCGCTGCAGGGTTATTTTTGAGAATTTTTTTTAGCGTTTCGATACCATTCATTTCCGGCATCATGATATCCAACAGGATCACTGTAAACGGACTGTTTTCGATGGCCGCCAAAGCTTCTTGGCCACTGAAGGCGGTGCAGACTTTATACCCCCGGTTGACCAGTCGTCTTGAGAGGTATTTCACCATTTTCGGCTCATCGTCTACAATCAAAAGGGAACATTTCATATCCACGTATCCTGGTTTTCTGTGTGCTTTCTTAAAGATGATCAGGAAGTATTGGATTCTTTTAGTTGTTTGAGTTTACGCCACAGTGCTGCACGACTGATCCCCAAAACCTCCGAGGCCTGGGACTTGTTTCCCCCGGTGCCTTCCAGCACTTCGAGGATGTGATTGATCTCAATTTCGGCCAATGTCAAAAAATGTTTTTTTTCAGGCTTCTGCGCTGCGGTCCCGCTTTTCCGAAATCGGGCCGGCAGATGTCTTTTGTTGATCGTCCGGTCGTCGGCAAGAATAATGGCCCGTTCGATGACGTGTTCAAGTTCACGCACATTGCCGGGGAAACTATAGGCGCCAAAGGTTTCCAGGACTTCCCCGGAAATGGATTTTACTAATTTTCCAAATTTTTTTGTATACTTATCAAGAAAATAATGGCTCAGTGGTGCGATATCGTCCTTTCGATCCCGCAACGGAGGGATGGTCAACTCAAGAAGGTTGAGGCGGTAGTACAAATCTTTTCGAAAAGATCCCGACTCCGCCCGTTTTGCTAAGTCCGCACCGGTGGCAGCAAGAATGCGGATATCAGCACTGCTGATTTTCGTCTCATCGGCCTGCGGCAATTCGGCATTGTCGATGATTTTCAACAGTTGAATCTGCATCTGCTGAGACATGTCCTCAATCTGGTCGAGGAGAATCGTTCCCTGCCGGGCGGTATTGAAAAAATTGCGCAGATTCCCGCCATTTTTGTCGAACTGTGGCTGCCCGCCCACCGGGTCATTGCCGAAATACCCGCAGTTGATCGCCAGAAAGCGGCTGTTGCTGCGCCTGCTCAGAGCGTGAATCTTCCGGGCGGCCAATTCTTTTCCCGTTCCGGTTTCCCCTTTCAGAATCACCGGGCAGTCCAAGGTGGCGACACGTTCAATGTTCTTTCGTAGCGTCTGCATAGCGGGTGTTTCGCCGACAATGCGGGGTTGCTCCAGGCAGTCAGGGGGATATGCTGCACCCCTGGTGTCGGGTCCAGGACGGATTTCGATCTCATGTGGCGCAACGATTTCCGGCGTCGTGCCGGTGCCGCCGGTGTTTGGCCGGATGACAACCACCTTGCCTTGCGAATGAATTTTTTCGATAAACCCCCAGAAATCCTGCATTTCGTGCTTTTCGAAATAGCCCGAGTTCAGGGATTCCGTAGCCTGTTTGACCTTGTCGTTGCCATGACCGGTCAACAGGACAGTCTGCAGACCGGGGTTAATCTCTTTCAACTTGGCGATTGTTACCAACCCGTTTATGCCCGGCATGTCCAGATCGACGATGGCGATATCAATTGGGTTCTGCCTGAAAATATCAACGGCATCTGCCCCATTGGTCGCGGTAAACGTCCCAAAGCCCATCATTTTCAATCGCTGGGAAATTAGCTTGAGAAACTTTTCTTCGTCATCAACCAGCAGGATCTGTTTTGAATCCGACGTCATGTTCAATGGCCTTTCGGTCATGATTCTGGAAAACAATATGTAACCAACGGTACATATTGAAAGTTTCTTTTTGGATCAATCTATTAAAAAAAGTGTTTACAAATGAACCAATATGATCTATATAAATCGTATATAGTATAATAATTAAACAGTCAACAATAAAAAACGTATTTAAATGATACATACTGATCTGCTAATTATTGATGATGAACACCGTTTTGCGGAAATGTTGGTCAGGCGGCTGAACTTGAGAGGCGTTACCTGTTGTGTCAGTCATGAGGGACAATCGGGCCTGGATATCCTCAGTAATAAAAAATTTACATTGGTATTGCTGGACCTCCAACTACCCGACATTTATGGCACGGAAGTTTTGGCCCGAATCAAAAAGATTTGTGCGGCAACACCGGTGATCATTTTGACAGGACACGGATCGAGAAAGGACATGCAGGAATGCATGGCACTGGGCGCCTATGCCTTTATGCACAAGCCCCTGGACATTGATGCGCTGATGAGCATTTTGGCCCAGATCGGAGGAACAGCGTCATGATCGGCAGATTCCGCAAGACCGTGAAGCTGATATGGCCCGAATTTTACCCGAAGACGTCTGGACAATTGAATCCTTATTTCACGATTGCGGATTACCGCAAAATCTGGGGAATCGGCATAACGTTGTTTATCGCCACGGCGCTAATCCCCTTGGCGGTGGCCACCATTACCTATTACCAGATGGTTCAACGATCGGTCGACTCTGAACTTGTGCTTCGCACCGAACGTGTGGCTTCCAACGCGCGACGGGCCGTGACCTTTTTTTTCGAAGAACGCCTAGATGCGTTGAATTTTACGGTAAACGAAATCGGATTTGGCCAGCTCTCAGACACCGATCACCTTGTGGCAGTGCTCAGGAACCTCCGGTTGGGTTTCGGCGGGCTGACGGATCTCAGTGTAATCGCAGACTCGGGGATTCAGATTGCCTATGCCGGACCTTTCATGTTGGAAGGAAAAAACTACGGCAACCAGGTTTGGTTCAAAGAATGTAAGCAACACAATTATTATGTCAGTGAGACATTTCACGGATACCGTAATGTGCCCCATATGATTATCGCCGTCAAGGGCTTACGCGCGGATGGCAGCTTCTTTATTTTGCGTGCGACATTGGAAACAGAGCGATTGTTCCAAACGCTGTCTTCATACGAACCTGGGGCCTATGCGGATATTTTCCTCACCAACAGGTCTTTTATACTACAGACACCCTCAAAGTATTATGGGGATATATTCGAGAAGATGTCCCTGCCGCTGCTGGACTATTCTCAGAAAACCCAGACGGTGATATCCATCGACAACAAGCTTCGATCCATCATCACGGGCTATGCATTTATCACCACCAAACAGACCGATACCCCCTTTGTCCTCATGGTGGTCAAACAGAAAGCCGGAATGATCGGGGCGCTACTGGCGGTGCAATCCAATTTCAACTGGGTCGTAGGGTTAGGCACCTTGATCATTGTTGTGGTTGTCACTGTCTTGTGTACCATCATGGTCAATCTGCTTTTTCGGGCGGACCGGTCAAAGGCCGAAACCATGGTCCTGATGGAGCAAAGCTGCCGGCTGGCTTCCATCGGCCAGTTGGCAGCCGGTGTTGCCCATGAGATAAACAATCCCCTGGCACTGATCAACCAGGCCGCCGGGTACATCAAAGACCTGTTTGTCATCCAGAAACGCTACCAAACCGATAAAGCGCTCATGGAAAGCGTCGATTGCATCCTGGATGCGGGGAATAAATGCGCTACAATCACCAAGCAACTCCTTGGGTTTGCGCGCAACGTGGACACAAAGATTCAAAAAGTCAACCTCCGGGAGGTGATTTCAGATGTGCTGATTTTTCACCAGAAAGAAGCGGCCTATCGAAGCATAAGTGTTGCAGTGAGCATGCTGAAGGAAAATCTCGAAATTGAAACCTACCCGGGCAAGCTAGAGCAGATTTTGCTGAATTTGGTCACCAACGCCTTCCACGCCATGGAGGATGGTCGCTCGCTTAAAATTCAGGCATCCCCCAGCAATGACGAAGCGGTTGTCATTTCCGTCAGTGACAACGGATGCGGCATACCCAAGGAAAATCTGCAGAAAATATTCGACCCCTTTTTTTCCACAAAACCAAAGGATCGCGGAACCGGCCTGGGGCTTGCGATTACCTATGGTCTGGTTAAAAAGTTACACGGAAGCATATCTGTAGAAAGCAGGGAAAACAAAGGAACCACGGTTACCATTACACTGCCGATTCGTATTCAGGAAGAAAAAGGAAAAAATGAAGATACTCCTGGTGGATGATGAGGAACGGTTCGTGCTATTTCTATCCAAAAGACTGGCGATGAGGGGAATTGACACCGATTATGCGAACTCGGGTGAAGAAGCTGTCGCAAAGGTCACAGATCACCACTATGACGTGGCCGTTCTTGATGTGAAGATGCCAGGGATCAGTGGGATTGCTTTAGAACGGAAATTGCGCTTGTTAGCGCCAGATATGAAGACCATTTTTTTAACCGGGCATGGCTCGGAGACCGATTTCAAAATCGGGTCGGCAGAATCCGCACACTATCTATCAAAGCCGATAAACATTGAAAACCTATTGGAAGAACTGAAAAATGTTATGGGAAAGTCGTCTGAATGACAGCCATTCAAAAACGGAATGCAGAGCCGATGCCCCCCCCAAAGTATACCCTGCGGCAATCGATCAACCAATGATTCTGTCAACGGACCGGCTGGGTGATGTTTTTACGAGAAACGAATTTTCCTGACAAAGGAAGTCGCCATGGACAACGGAACTGGATTTGAAGCGAGGGAAGACCTGGTCTTTTTCGGTAAAATTAGCGCCTCCATCTCTCATGAGCTCAAAAACGTCATGGCCATCATCTCTGAAGCTGCCGGCTTTTTGGAGGATTTGACGAAAATGGCGCAAGAGGGGGAGCCGCTTCAATTGGACCTGCTCCGGACATGTAGCCGGGAAATCCTGGAGGAAGTCCATCGGGGATTCGACACCATCCAACAGATGAACCGGTTTGCACATAGCGTGGATGACGACTTGAAACAGATCAATCTCACGGAGGTTATTACGCTGATGATCAATATCGCCGGATTTCTGAGCATTGCAGCCAAAGTCCGGTTTGATCCACCGCTGGATGTAGATCCGATGATTGTGACGCACCCGTTTCGGCTGCAGAATCTGATCTACCAGGCCGTCGTGTATGCATTTGAATCGGTGGGCCCGACCGGAGAGGTCCGGGTGGGCATCACCAACCAGAAAAACGGCAGCGTGTGCATCTCTTTTTCAGAACTTGGAGCAAAAAGCCTCCAGCAGTTTCCGTCCGATGAAACGTCAAAGATGGCGGCCTCGATCGACACTGAGATCCGACTGAGCGATAATTCCCGAAAGATGGACATTGCTGTGCCAAAAAGAATGGAATAGCGGGAACATGCCCCTCCGCAAACGTCAGTCTCTCCTGATTGACAAAGAGACGCATTTTCGGAAGGACACGGACCGTTTCAGATGCTTGGAATGAATGATAGCCAATTGCCAACGGGATACAGAAGGGAGGATGGCATGGAAGACGAACAAAAAATCAAAATTCTATTGGTTGATGACGAAGTCAAATTTTTGGAATCGATCGCCAGGCGGCTTGAGTTGAGAAACTTTGAGGTTACGACGGCAACCAGCGGAGAGGAATCCATCGCCGCGGCTGAAAAATACCTTTTTGATGTGGCCATTTTAGATCTGCAAATGCCTGGATTGGACGGCGCCCAGGTGCTCACGCGATTGAAAGAACGGCACAAGTATCTTGAGATCATCATGCTGACCGGTCACGCAACAGTTGATTCGGCTGTGGAATGCA
This sequence comes from Desulfobacterales bacterium, assembly GCA_029940035.1. GTDB lineage: Bacteria > Desulfobacterota > Desulfobacteria > Desulfobacterales > B30-G6 > JAJDNW01. The sequence continues at coordinate 4,212 of JAOZRT010000101.1, read as the reverse complement.
CAAAATTGGGTGCCTTTCAATATCTTGAAAAGCCATACGCTTTTGATAAACTCCTTGAATCCATTAAGGATGCCTATAAGGCAAGGCTAAAAAGAAAATTTGAACATAACGAAAAACGATATGAAGAAATTCAGAAATTGTCACTCGGTTCTTCTCCATTTGGTATACTCAAGGCATTGGCCCGATTAGACAATGAAGATAAATAGCCCATTCAGATATTCATCAACTTCGGGGGCGAAATTATCTAAAATCCTTCGATCTAATTGAGTAACAACCTGTAATCCATACCTTGGGCCATTGGATATAGTGCCTCAGGCTTTTGCGAGCAGAAATGGTCGATTTTCTACTTATCATATTTTGTCTGTTTTGCTTGACAAGGGGTATTTTCCGAGGACCCGTTATTGAGGCGATTTCCATTGCAGGCATTATTTTCGGTTTGATGGTTGCCTCAGCCTATTACGTGTGGAAACTGATGTGTGTTTTACGGCCCTATGCGGAACACAAAGAAAGATTCGATTTTCGTGTGTTCCGCAGCAGTTCCGCTCAAATAGCACAAGTGGGGGTGACCAGCTATGATTCTCTGGATGCCTATCCGAAATTGATTATCTATCACGGATGGTATGATAAGTTCTCTAATCTCATAGAAATCATAAAGGGTGGCGGGTTATTGGCCGCATAAAATGAATGAGATTCTGTGAGGAATAGGCTAATGAAGCTTTCAACTAAAATAATGCGTTTTGTTTTCTTAGTTACCACAAGTTCAAGAACAGATATTGTTCACT
>JAOZRT010000101.1:0-3330 GCA_029940035.1 Desulfobacterales bacterium | reverse complement strand
TAGTTTTTTTTACTATTCTCGGACTCGTTTTTGTCATTGGCTGCGGCAATTCAAAAGAAATGCAAAAAATGTCGGGCTTTTTAATGGAATATAGCAAAGCAGTAGATGAATACTCTGATGTCATTGGCAAAGGAGAGCATATGAAACAAGACGTCTTCGCATTTCAATTGCTGCTTCCACGGCCATATCATGATGATCATCATAAACTACTGGAGCACCAAACACTGCCTCGATTTCATCGCCGACATATTGAAGTGCGGGAAAGTGGACAGCCAGTGGAGAATGGGAGCTGTTGGATTCCACCGAGGGCCGCGAGGTGTACACTTACAAGCTCGAAGGCCTTGTCAATTTACAGGGCAAAAACGGGCAGCCGGCGGCCTTCTGGTCCGAGTGCGTAGGACTTTGGGAAACTGTCATTCAACTGGTCAACCGTATTCGCTGACAGCTCCGGCCGCATCCTCACCGGTTATGCCGAAGACCTTTCCGGATCCTATCTACTTTCCACGCTGTTTTCCCGCAAAACCGAACTGGCATTCAAGCAGAAAATAAGCCCCTGGGAACGTTTCAGCCTTGAACTGGGCGGATATCTATACAATTCGGACAGCAGCGTTCGGCTGGGCCTTCCCGGACTTGCCCTCGATCTTGATACGGAAGAGCTCCTCGGTGTGGACGCAGACACAAATATTTTCAGTTTACAAACTTTTTGGCGGTTTACCCGCAACCGTCGCCACCGCATCGATTTTTCCTATATCCGTTTTCTGCGCAGGGAAAACAAAACACTGGGAAGGGACATCGATATCGGCGGCACCGAAATACCGCTGGGCAAAACGATCAAAATATTACTGGATTATGACATTTTCAGGGGCTCATACAGTTACTCCGTTTTTCAGGATGACCGCATGGACCTGGCGTTCTCGGCCGGGTTGTTTGTATTACCGATTCGTTTCAATTTCGAGACGACCGGTCTGGTCGAAGAATCAGCGGCCGAAAGTATAACAGCCCCTCTGCCGGTTATCGGTTTTCGGGCCGACTATGCCATTACACCCAAACTCTTATTAAAGAACCGAGTCAATCTTTTTTGGCTGGAAATAAGCGATTTCAAGGACACGATTGTTGATATCTTAACGATTGCCGAGTACAGGGCCTTTAAACATTCAGGATATCACATCATTTGGCTGAACATTCTCAAGCCCAGAATTTTCCATAATAATTTCAATCCAAATATTTCCCATGCTTTTTTCAAAGATTAGAAACGGTAATATCAATGTTGCTGGGCCCGGCACCGATAAAGATTACATTAAAATCGGAGATTGCCCAAATTAGAAGATTATATGAATTAAACTTAATCCACTGAAAATACGTCTGATTTTGATCTAATCAACTGTTTGATGGTGCCTTTTAGAGGTGTTGACTTCTATATCATGTCAATAGTATCTGTACCTTTAGAGGAGGCTTCAAATCAAGGGAGATTGATAGATTACTGGCATGCATCATTTGCACTTAATAAAGGACATAATGAGAAACGAAAATAAAACAACTCCTGATAAGGATCGATTTGAAATATTAGATGAGCGAGCAACCATGAAAGCGATTGTCACGACGGGAAACGGAGGTTATGAAAAACTTGATTACAGGGATGTCCCGATTCCGGAGCTTGCCGCCAATGAAGTTCTTTTACAGGTACTTGCCGCCGGAGTAAACAATACTGAAATCAACACTCGCCTTGGCTGGTATTCTTCCACGGTCACAACCAGCACAGAAGCACTTACGATTGGCGATAAAGAAAAACAGGAGGCAAAAACAGAGGGAGATGGCGGCTGGAATGAAGCGACACCATTTCCGTTCATTCAGGGTACTGATTGTTGCGGCCGAGTGGCTGCCGTAGCACAGGGTGCTATTGAAAACCTTATAAACTCGCGCGTATTGGTTCGGTCCTGCATGCGCAGTTCAGGATGGGATTCGTTGGAAAACATTTGGATGGCTTCTGATTTTGACGGTGCATTCGCGCAATTTGTGAAAGTACCTGCAACCGAAGTTTTTCCTGTGGACTGTGATTGGAGTGATGCCGAGCTTGGTACCATCCCATGCGCTTATGGTACGGCTGAAAATATGGTACACCGGGCAAGGGTGGCAAAAGATGAACATGTGTTGATTGCGGGGGCTTCAGGCGGTGTCGGGTCCGCAGCTGTGCAGCTGGCAAAGCGACGAGGAGCCTTTGTAACGGCTATCGCCGGGAAAGCCAAGCTTGAAACAGTTCATGCAATAGGTGCAGACCGGGTCATTGCTCGTGACGATGATGTTGTGGCTTGTCTGGGAGAAAAAACCGTTGATGTTGTCGTTGACAATGTTGCCGGGCCTTGCTTTGGTGGAATGTTAAAAGTATTGAAAAGGGGCGGGCGTTTTGTATCTTCGGGTGCCATTGCCGGGCCGCTTGTGGAACTTGATATGCGCGACTTTTATTTAAAGGATTTGACGTTGATTGGGTGCACTGCGTGGGATGAGCCTGTCTTCCCAAACCTTGTTTCCTATATCGAAAAAGGTGAGATCAAACCCCTTTTGGCAAAAACGTTTCCGTTACATAAAATTGTTGAAGCACAAAGGGAATTCACAGAAAAAAAACATGTGGGTAAATTTGTTTTGATTCCACCACCTATCGGTCATGAAGAACAATACTGTCAAAAATAGATTGACCAGCCACTATTATCAGGGTGTAACACCAAAACGCAGCCATTTAAACTGGGTCCGCACATCGTCTGAAATATGATCGCCTATTCTGGCCATGAAAATATTTTCCGGTTTCAGGCAGATGTTGGGCTCATTGGTTTGAAGTTCCTCAAATCCATGGGGCTCGAACAGGTTGATCAGCATTTTTCGGTAAGCCTGGGCTGTTTTCCCGGTGCCGTCAAGGTCCCAGGTCCATGAGTAGCCCACCAGATAGAGGATCATGTCGTTGACCTCATCACCATCCACCAACAATTTCACGATATAGGTCGCCAATCCTGATGAACGCCAGCTCCGGCAGACCTCTATCACCTTGAGTTCCATCATGAGGCCCGGTCCCATATCCAACCACCGTTCGTCTGTTTCAGGAAAATCGAGAACTCCGAAACCGACAATGGTTTCTTGGGTGTCCACAGCCAGGACCACGTTGACGCCTTTGCGCTTCGCATCCTTCTCCAGGCTCTCTTTTTTCGTGTAGAGCGACCGGTACTGGGCATGACGACCAAACTCCGTATCAAAAGCATATTGCCGGATCTCGCCAGGGCTGCAAAAAGACCGCAGCCGGATAGCACCCGATGCGGTCTCCAATATGGTTTCATCACGAAAGGA
>JAOZRT010000425.1 GCA_029940035.1 Desulfobacterales bacterium | reverse complement strand
AGACCTTGCCCGGCTCCATTCCCGAGCCGCTGACGCGAGGCTTCTTCTCAAGCGCTTGCACGAGCTTTTCTCTAAATGCGTCTGCCGGAACCTCCATGCGCTCTATCAGTCGCGGCACCAATCCATCCGATTGTTCATTCAGGGCCAGCATCAAATGCTCGCCGTCCACCTCCTGGTGACCGTAATTGACGGCCTTGGTCTGGGCCTCTTGAAGGGCCTGTTGGCATTTCACGGTTAATTTGTTCAAATCCATTGTGTCATTCCTCCATTATTAAAACTGTTTTATAGGGGCTTTCGTATTGAAATCCATGACAAGCGAAATAATTCCGTTTTCATATTTTTTTTTAACGCCGGGATAGTGTTTATTAAAAACATGCAGCATGGCTATGTTGTCAGCCAGCACGCAGGCGGTGAATCCCCGGTAACCATTTCCCTTTGCGATCGTTTCCAGTTGGTTGAGCAGAAATGAGGCAATGCCCTGCCCCTGGAAATCCTCGCGCACCAAGAAGGCCACTTCCGCCCGGTTCTCCTCATTGGGTCTCCCCTTTGGCAGTCGAAGGCAGGGTGACGATTGAAAAACCGCCCTTGGACATGGCTGCGCCGCGAATGAAATTGGCCTGATCACCCGACCCGCTGTAAAACAGCTTGTCGATGGAATCCGAACAGACTTGACCGGAAAGGTCCACCTCGAGGGTGGAGCTGATGGAGATGAAATTGTCGTTGCGTGCGATGACCAGCGGGTCGTTTACAAAATCGGCCGACCGAAAATAAAACCGGGGATTTTTGTCGATGTAGTCATAAATTTTTTTTGACCCCATGCAAAGTGTGGCCACTGCGCGATCCGGTAGAAAATTTTTGGTTTTATTGGTAATAACCCCCTTTTCAAATAATGGAATAAAAGCATCGGTGATCATCTGGGTATGCACGCCAAGGTCTTTCTTGGTATCGAAATACTGGAGGATGAAATAGGGCAAATGCCCGAATCCGACCTGCAAGGTCGCGCCGTTATCAACCAGTTCCGATACGAAGTGGCCGATTCTTTCAACAACGGTTTTATCGGGCTTGCGGGGGAGCGATTCCACCAGGGGTTCCTCATAGGAAACCAGATAATCGATTTCATCGACATGCACAAAGCTGTCCCCCCACGTGCAGGGCATGCGGGGGTTCACCTGGGCGATGACCAGATCGGCATTTGCGATCGCCGCTTTGGTGACATCCACGGACACACCCAGACTTCCGAAACCGAACCGGTCAGTGGGGCTTATTTGAATCAGGGCAACCTCCAACCCGATCTGGTTGATATCGAACAAATGGGGGATTTCAGAAAGATAGGCGGGGATATAATCCACCTTGCCCTCGAAGGTGGCCCGGCGCATCAAGTCGCTGACAAAAAAAAGCTTGAGAGAAAACCGCCTCCAAAAATCCGTATCGTTTATATGGTCCGCGAGTGAAAAGGCATACATCTGGTAAAGCATGGCGTCTTCGATGCGCCGATTGTTCACCATGGCCCTGATCAGCCGTTGTGGTTCACCGCAGCCGGAACCGATGAATATACGGCTGCCGTTCTTGATCACTTCCACCGCTGATTCGGCGGTTGTCAATTTTTCGGGGCAAAGCTGTTTTAACTCCCGAATATTCGTTTCCATCGACCCTTGCATCCCTCATTCCCTCTGTGCATTAACAAGAAACCGATTTTCAATTGATATGATTGAATTTCATGGGACCAACATCACCGGCAGCTCTGAATTTTCAGCCACCCGATGAGAGACGCCCCCAAACCAGTACTCATGGAACCAATCTTTGCCTGTCCGGCCTAAAATGATCATCGTCGCCCCGTGCTCACGGGACAGCCGGATTATTTCCGTGGCGGTGTGACCAAACGACAAATGCGGTTCAGCGGACATGCCGTGTTTCTTCAACGTGTCGCAGTATTTTTCCAACCGTTTTCGGCTTTCTTCCTCCAATGCGCGAATGTCAATTTTGCTGCGATTTTTGGTCAGCTTGCTGTCAATATTGTGCGTAAGAATTACCTTTTGAATCGCCCCTTTCATTGCAAGAAGCGCCTGTATCGCATTTTCAGACGGCTCAGACCAATCGGTTGCCAGCATTGGACAGCTGAAAACCCTGTCGTTGGTGCGGGTTAAGGTCTCTCCTTCCCATTCAAACTGCACCATGTATTTGCTCAATAAAACCGGTTTAGGGCTTCGCCGCACCAGATCCAGGATATGCGACCCCACATAGATTTTTTCCAGCAAGCTACGTTTTTTTCGCCCGGCAACAACCAGGTCCACATCTTCCTGCTGGGCAATTTCGAGCATTTTGTCATTGACACTACCTACCTCTACCCGAAAGTCCATCTCGACGGGGTGATCCGCAACGGTTTGGCGCCATTCCTCGAAATTTATTTTGGCCAGCTCGATGAGTTCCTCTTCCTTGTCCTTCATGTAGCCGCCATACGGCACAAGGAAATCTTCCCTGGGTATAATATGGGCCAGGACGACTTTTTTAAGCCCGGCTTTTTCCAATTCCAAAATCGACGTGAATGAATTGAGCGCCAATTCCCTGAATCTTGTGTGAAAAAGGATCTTTTCAAATTTCATGGTCGACTTCTCCTTGTAATTCCATGCCATGCAGCTGATTCACAGCAGACCGCTTTCCAACTCGCGGATGCGGTTTTCCAGCGTATTGATACGTTCCAACAGGTCCAGAACGACACCGACACCAGAATAGTTAATCCCCAGTTCGTTTCGCAGGCGGATGATTTTGGCGATCAACGGCACCGCCTCACTTCTAAAAAGCCATTGTTCCGGCCTTCCGTGTGTATCAACAGGATCGACCAATCCAAGTCGTACAAATCGATGGACAAGGCCCGGATGTGTTCGGCAACGCATGGCCACTTCCCTGATTCCTATATAAGGACGATAAGGTCCATTGTATTTCACCAAAACCGGCAGATTTACTCGTCTTTTCATGAACGTTCGTGCTCCTTTGAACCTGTTTTGATATTTTTTTTGCCGATAGTCCCCAAACAGCTAGCGCGGATTGAAGGATGACACCTTGCTCAACTCTTCAAACAGTTGCCGTTCTTTTTTTGAAAGCTTTTTCGGAACCTTGATTTTCATCAACACATAAAGATCGCCTCGCGGCCCTTTAGGATCCGGCATCCCCTTGTCGCGGAGTCTCAGTTTTTGGCCGCTTTGGGTACCGGGAGGAATCTTCAAGGTTACCGGTTCGTCCAGTGTTTCAATATCGATCTGCGCTCCCAAAGCCGCTTCCCAAGGGGAAATAGCAAGTTCGGTGGAGAGATTGCGTCCTTCCAGACGGAATCGGGGATGCGGTTCGATTTCAACTTTTAAATACAGGTCACCGCTACCGCCGCTTCCCCTTCCCTTGCCACCCTGGCCTGAAAGACGGATTTTTTGCCCCGACATGATTCCCGGTGGAATTTTCACATCATATTGTTTTCCACTGCTGGAAGGGCTTTCTTCCATTCCCGGCTCGGTGGATTGCATGGTGATGGTTTTGGTGCCGCCGCGAAACACCTCTTCCAGGGGTATGCGCAAAACCGCCTCGTGATCGCTGCCGCGACGATTGCTGGAAAAGGGCCGGCCTCCTGAAGCACCCTGAACATTTTCTTGAAAACGACCGCCGAAAAGCGCTTCAAAAAAATCGCTGTACTCTCCGCCGTCCGAACCCCAGAAAA
>JAOZRT010000100.1 GCA_029940035.1 Desulfobacterales bacterium | reverse complement strand
CACATGTGGCTTGGTACGCTCAAACTTTTCCTTTGCCATCTTCTCTTCCTCCCGTTAAATTTGATGATCGGTTCCGCAGCCTTTTTCTTACGCCTATCTTTTCGCTGCCCAAGATCCGGTCGTCCTACCAGCGGTAATGGGCAAACGCCTTGTTGGCTTCGGCCATCTTGTGCGTGTCTTCCTTCTTCTTTACGGATGCGCCCCTGTTGCCGGCGGCATCCAGAAATTCGCCGGCCAGTTTGTTGGCCATCCCCTTTTCAGAGCGGCTTCTGGCATAGTTGATTATCCAGCGCATGGCCAGCGCCGTGCGCCTGGACGGCCTGATTTCAGTAGGGACCTGATACGTTGAACCGCCCACCCGTCGGGACTTCACCTCGATCATGGGCCTGACATTATCCACGGCCTGTTCAAAGGCCTTTACCGCCGGATTGCCGGTCCGCTCTTCCATGATATCGAATGCACCGTACAATATTGACTCGGCCACGCTTTTCTTCCCATCCCGCATGATGCAGGCCACAAACTTGGAGACCAGCTTGCTGTCGTGTTTTAAATCGGGAATGATTACGCGTTCGGGAACTTCTCTTCTTCTCGGCATATCTTACACCACATGTTTTCTGCTGTTTTCGGTTGAGGGCTAAAGCGCCCGGTCTGCAACGGACGCTGTTATTTCGGCCTCTTGGCGCCGTACTTGGAGCGCCCAGCACGACGATCGTCCACACCCAGTGTGTCCAAGGTACCCCTGACGATGTGGTAACGGACGCCGGGAAGGTCTTTCACACGCCCTCCACGGACCAGAACAACCGAATGTTCCTGAAGGTTGTGCCCGATTCCCGGAATATAGGCTGTCACTTCGATCCCTGTGGTCAAACGAACCCTGGCCACTTTTCTGAGGGCCGAGTTCGGCTTTTTGGGCGTTGACGTATAAACACGCGTACATACGCCTCTTTTCTGGGGTGCCCCTTTGAGTGCCGGTGTATTGGTCTTTTTCTTGATCCGTTTCCGGCCCTTTCTGACTAGCTGGTTGATTGTCGGCATACGCTCCTCATTTACGGCAGATTATGCATCAAAAAGATGCATTTTCCTGTTGAATTTTGCGAGATCGCACAAAAGCAGATATGTATTCATTTTTTAAGCACTTGTCAAGTGTTTTATATGTATATTTCATGCATCGTTTTTGACTTTTCGCAAGAAAATATCGGTAAAAACCCCTTGAAATCAATGCTGGCCATAAATCTTCCTAAACGCTGAAATCTGCACCCGAGTATCAGGTGATTTTGATTTCCGCCTGCCGGTACGATTGCAACCCGGTTCCGGCGGGGATGATCCGCCCCATGATGACGTTCTCCTTCAAGCCGCGCAGGGTGTCCACCGATCCGTGGATGCTGGCCTCGGTGAGCACCTTGGTGGTCTCCTGGAAGGAGGCCGCGGAAATGAAGCTTTCCGTGCTGAGGGACGCCTTGGTGATGCCGAGAATGAGCGGTTCGGCCACAGCGGGCTTGCCGCCCTTTTCGACCATGGCCTGATTGGTATCCTCGAAGATGGTCTTGTCCACCTGCTCTTCGAGGATGAAATCGGTGTCGCCCACCTCGCGCACCTTTACCCGCCGCATCATCTGGCTCACGATCACCTCGATGTGCTTGTCGTTGATGCGCACACCCTGGAGGCGATAGACCTCCTGCACCTCGTCCACCAGGTAGCGGGCCAGAGCCACTTCCCCCTTGATGTTGAGGATGTCCTGGGGTATGGACGCCCCGCCGATGAGCTGCTCGCCGGCACGCACATAGTCCCCTTCGTACACATTGATGTGTTTTCCCCTGGGAATCAGGTATTCTTTCTTCTCACCCACATCCATGGGGGTTACGGTGATTTTCTGTTTGCCCTTTTTGGTGCTCTTGGCAATGGACACATAACCGTCGATTTGACTCAATACGGATATTTCCTTGGGTTTGCGGACTTCGAACAATTCGGCAACCCGGGGCAGGCCGCCGGTGATGTCCTTGGTTTTGGTGGTCGCCCTGGGAAGTTTGGACAGCACGTCGCCGGCCTTGATCTCATCCCCCTCTTCCACCAGCAGGATGGCGCCCACAGGAAGTATGTACCTGGCATTGCCTTTGGAACTCGGCAGGTCGGCGGTTTTGCCTTCCTCATCCTTGATGGAGATCCGGGGCCGTTCTTCCCCGCTCTTGGATTCGATAACCGTACGGCTCGATTTTCCGGTCACCGGGTCGACCTTTTCCTGCATGGTCTTGCCGGGTACGAGGTCTCCGAATTTGACCGTGCCGCTCACTTCCGTGATAATCGGCGTGGTGAACGGGTCCCACGAAGCCAGCATGTCGCCCTGCTCCACAGACTGACCGTCCCGGACATTGATATGCGCGCCGTAAATCACGGGAAAGCGTTCCCGCTCCCGGCCTTTTTCGCCGACAATGGCAAATTCCCCGCCGCGCCGGTTCATGACCACATAGCGCCCCTCGGCGTTCTGCACCATGTTCAGGTTGTCAAATTTGACGGTTCCAGCGACCCTGGCACGGATATCGGCCTGCTCGACGCGCCGGCTGGCAGTACCGCCGATGTGGAATGTCCGCATGGTCAGCTGGGTACCGGGTTCACCGATGGATTGGGCGGCCAGGATACCCACGGCCTGGCCTCTCTCAACCTTTTTACCGTGGGAAAGGTCCCTGCCGTAGCAGGTGGCGCAAACGCCGTGTTTGGCCTTGCAGGTCAGCACCGATCGGATGTTGGCGTTGGTAATACCTGCATTTTCAATACGTTCTACGGCGGCCTCGTCTATTTCCTCGTTGACTTTGACAAGCACTTCGTCGGTGAACGGATCAACGATATTTTCCATGGCCGTTCTGCCGAGCACCCTTTCCGCAAGTCGCTGGATCACCTCACCGCCTTCCATCAGTGGTTCCACCTCCACCCCCATCATGGTGCCACAGTCGTCTTCGATAATGCTGCAGTCCTGGGCCACATCCGCCAGGCGGCGGGTCAGGTATCCTGAATTGGCAGTTTTCAGCGCCGTATCGGCCAGGCCCTTTCTGGCGCCATGGGTGGATATGAAGTACTGCAGCACGGTGAGTCCTTCACGGAAGTTCGCCGTAATCGGTGTTTCAATGATTTCCCCGGAAGGCTTGGCCATCAGGCCGCGCATACCGGCAAGCTGGCGCATCTGATCCTTGCTGCCCCTGGCTCCCGAGTCGGCCATCATGAAAATCGGATTGAGGCTCTCCTGCTGGACCGGCTTCCCGTCTTTGCCGGTAACAACCTCTCCCTTGTCATCCAGAACCGGTGTGATCCGCATGGAATCCATCATTTCGTCGGCAATGTCATCCGTGGCCTTGGCCCAGATGTCCACCACCTTGTTGTACTTTTCACCCTGGGTGATCAACCCTTCGGTGTACTGCCTTCCGATTTCCGACACTTTTTTCTCGGCAGCATTGAGGATATCCCACTTGGCCTGGGGTATAATCATGGCGTCGATGGAAATGGACAGCCCGCCCTTGGTGGAATATTTGTACCCGATATCCTTGAGCCGGTCAGCCAGGATGACCGTCGCCTTGGGCCCCAGGTTGCGGTAAGCGTAGTCCACCAGCGCCCGGAGAGCGCTCTTGTCCATAACTTTGTTGACAATGCTGAAGGGAATCTCCGGTTTCCTGTCAGTAACCATGAACACGTGGTAGGAGAGGTCATCCCCCATGATGATGCGGCTCCACGTCCCGGCCTTGAGGCTGAAAACCTCGTCCGCGTCGTCGGTCTCGATTTTGAAAATATTTTTGACCTCTTCTTTTTTCAGGCGCCCGATTGTACCGTCCAGCTCCCTGTCCGGGCTTTCGGACAACTCCTGGACCAGGGCCGTGAAGGATTCGCCCTTGCCCAGCCTCGCCGTAACCGTGCGCGCGGTTTCTTCACTGGACACCATGATGTGCGTAATTTTCAATATCTCTTCACGCGGCATGATCTCCCACAAAAGGACGCGCCCCACGGTGGTTTCAACCCGCTCGTTGTTGATCCGCACGTTGATGCGGGCGTGCAGGTCGATGGATCGGGAATCATATGCGGAACGCACCTCCTCCGGGTTGGAAAAGAGCTTGCCTTCGCCTTGCAGGCCATCGATGCTGCGGGTCATGTAGTAGATCCCCAGCACGATATCCTGACTGGGCACGATGATGGGGCTGCCGTTGGCAGGCGAGAGGATGTTGTTGCTGGAGAGCATCAGCACCCGCGCCTCGATCTGGGATTCCACGGAAAGGGGAACATGCACAGCCATCTGGTCACCGTCAAAGTCGGCGTTAAATGCCGTGCAGACCAGGGGGTGCAACTGGATCGCCTTGCCCTCGATGAGGGTCGGTTCAAAAGCCTGTATCCCCAACCGATGAAGTGTCGGCGCCCTGTTGAGCATCACAGGATACTCCTTGACCACTTCGTCGAGGGTGTCCCAGACCTCGGGCGTTTCGCGCTCTACCATTTTCTTAGCGCTCTTTACCGTGGAAACCAGGCCCTTTTGCTCGAGCCGGTAGTATACAAACGGCTTGAACAACTCCAGCCCCATCTTTTTGGGAAGACCGCACTGGTGCAGCCTGAGGTCGGGCCCCACGGAGATAACCGTACGCCCGGAGTAGTCCACGCGTTTCCCCAGAAGGTTCTGGCGGAAGCGTCCCTGTTTACCCTTGAGGGTGTCGCTCAGGGATTTCAGCGGCCGTTTATTGGTGCCGGTAATCACACGGCCGTGGCGGCCATTGTCGAACAGGACATCCACAGATTCCTGCAGCATGCGTTTTTCGTTGCGCACGATGATGTCCGGCGCCTTCAGGTCCATCAGGCGTTTGAGGCGGTTGTTGCGGTTAATGACACGACGGTAGAGATCGTTGAGATCCGACGTGGCGAAACGACCGCCTTCCAGAGGCACGAGCGGCCGCAGGTCCGGAGGCAGAACCGGGATGACGTCCATGATCATCCAGACCGGATTCACACCGGAACGGCGGAACGCATCGACGATTTTCAGCCGTTTGGACAGTTTCTGACGTTTGGCAATGGAGTTGGTGGCCCGGATGTCTTCCCGTAGCTGAGTATACAGCTCGTCGAGGTTGAGTCCTTGGAGCAGCGTCTTGACGGCTTCCGCGCCAATGCCGGCTTCGAAGTCGGAACCGTACATTTCCCTGGCCTCTCTGTATTTCTCGTCCGTAAGGAGTTGGCACTTGCTGAGGCCCGTGTCCTTCGGGTCCGTGACGATATAGCAGTCGAAATAGAGCACCTTCTCCATATTTTTGAGGGTCAGGTCCAGGAGGTTGCCAATCTTGCTGGGCAGGCTTTTCAGAAACCAGATGTGGGAGACAGGCGTGGCCAGTTCGATGTGGGCCATACGCTCACGTCTGACTTTGGACTGAATTACCTCCACGCCGCATTTTTCACAGATAACACCCCTGTGCTTCATACGTTTGTATTTACCGCAGTTGCACTCGTAGTCCTTGGTGGGGCCAAAGATCTTTGCACAAAAAAGACCATCTCTTTCCGGCTTGAACGTCCGGTAGTTGATTGTCTCCGGCTTTTTTATTTCTCCGTTGGACCACTGCCGAATCTGTTCCGATGACGCCAATGAAATCCGTACGCCTTTATACAGTTTTGGATCTTTGGGCTTAGCGAAGAAATCGTATAATGTCTCCATATATTATCATCCTCTACTAGTAAAAGTTTGGATTAACTTTTATTCTACTTCAAACGACTGCTGTCGTTTTTAACGCTATATAAATACGCTGCGCTGTCAATTTGGCCTGCGGCCGTCATTACGCTGCGCTGTCATTTGCCCTTTCGGGCGTAACTTGCGCTTCGCGCGTAATTTATTGTTGGCTGCCAGCAGAAAGCAGATAACTGTGAAAACAATTAATAACGGCCGCAGGCCAAATAACGTGCGTAGCACAAATAACAGCGCAGCGTAATTTCAGCCGAAGGCGCTAGTCCTCAATCAAATTCACATCCAGGCCGAGACTCTGCAGCTCCTTGGTCAGCACTTTGAACGACTCGGGGATGCCCGGTTCCAGGACATTCTGCCCCTTGACGATCTTTTCGTACATGCGCGTTCTTCCGGCCATGTCGTCCGACTTGACGGTCAAAAACTCCTGCAGCGCATGGGCTGCGCCATACGCTTCCATGGCCCACACTTCCATTTCGCCGAGCCTTTGGCCGCCAAACTGGGCTTTGCCGCCCAAAGGCTGCTGGGTCACCAGTGAATAGGGACCGATGGAGCGGGCATGGATTTTATCATCCACCAGATGATGCAGTTTGAGCATGTACATGGTGCCCACGGTGATTTTTTCCTTGAACTTCTCGCCCGTGTGGCCGTCATGCAGGGTTGTCTGGCCGGTGGCTGCAAGGCCCGCTTCCCTGAGCAGCGCCTTGATCTCATCCTCCTTGGCCCCGTCGAATACAGGGGTGGCCATGTGAACACCGTCCCGGTAGTAGTCGGCCAACTCGAGCAATCCGCCCTCATCCAGGCCATCGATGGTCTGGATGTCGGCCTCGTTCTGGAAAATACGCTTCATTTTCGTGCGAATATCAGCGAGTTTACTTTCCTCCAGCAGGTGGTTCAACTGGTCGCCCAGGCCCTTGGCTGCACGGCCCAGGTGAATTTCCAGAATCTGTCCCACGTTCATACGGGAGGGAACGCCCAAGGGGTTAAGGACCATGTCCACGGGATTGCCGTCCTCAAAATAAGGCATGTCCTCCACAGGCAGTATCCTGGAGACAACGCCCTTGTTGCCGTGCCGTCCCGCCATCTTGTCGCCCACGGAGAGCTTGCGCTTCATGGCCACGTATACTTTGACCATCTTGATCACGCCCGGGGGCAGTTCGTCGCCCTTTTCATAGCGGACGATGTGATGTTCGAAATCGGCCCTGACCCGGTCGCACTCGTCACGGTAACGTTCGAGAAGATCGTGCATTTTCTCGGACACGGTATCGTCATTCAGCAGCATCCCTTCGAACTGGGCCACGGGGACGCTGTCCAGCATGGCCTTGTCCATTTTCTTGTTTTTGGCGACCAGGACCTTTTTGCCTTTTTTAAGGGATTCAGACAGGGTCTGCCCCACCAGGACCGTTTCCAGACGCTCGCGGGCCAGCTTCTTCATGATGGCAAGCTTGTCCTCACGGTCCTTTTCCAGGGACGATATTTCCAGATGTTCGATATCCTGGGTACGCTCATCCTTTTCCGTGCCGCGGCGTGAAAACACTTTGGCATCGATAACCGTACCGTCCACCCCCGGCGGAACCCTCAAGGAGGTGTCTTTCACGTCACCGGCCTTTTCGCCGAATATGGCGCGCAGCAGTTTTTCCTCGGGTGAAAGCTGGGTTTCCCCTTTGGGTGTGATTTTTCCCACCAGAATGTCGCCCTGGGTGACCTCGGCCCCGAGGCGGATAATACCGCTATCGTCCAGATCTTTCAGCGCTTCCTCTCCGACATTGGGGATATCGCGCGTGATTTCCTCTTTGCCGAGCTTCGTGTCCCGGGATACGACCTCGAATTCTTCGATATGGACGGAGGTGTAAATGCCGTCCCTGACAAGCCGTTCGCTCACCAGGATCGAGTCTTCAAAATTGTACCCCCCCCACGGCATGAAGGCCACGGTCACATTTTTCCCAAGGGCAAGTTCGCCCTTGTCGGTGGCAGGACCATCGGCGATGATATCCCCGGCCATGACCTGCTGCCCCTTTTTCACGATGGGCCGGTGGTTGAAGCAGGTGTTCTGGTTGGAACGGATGAACTTGGAAAGATTGTAGATGGTGACCGGCTTGTTGAATTCACCTTCTTCCTGCTCGTGGCTCAGGACGATGCGCGAGGCATCTACATCCACCACCACGCCGTCCCGTTTGGCCACCACGGTCACCCCGGAGTCCTTGGCCACCACCCCTTCGATGCCGGTGCCCACCAGGGGCGCATCGCTGGTAATCAGGGGAACGGCCTGGCGCTGCATGTTGGACCCCATCAGGGCCCGGTTGGCATCGTCATTTTCCAGGAATGGAATCAGCGAAGCGCTCACACTCACCAGCTGATTCGGCGAGATGTCCATGAGTTCGATTTTATCCCGTTCGACCATCATGAATTCGCCCTCTACACGGGACGTCACCAGCGGGTTGACATATTCGCCCTCGTCGTTGATGGGGGCGTTTGCCTGGGCAATCGGGTGCTCTTTCTCCTCGAAAGCACTCAAGAATTTGACATCCTTGGTGACCTTGGCGTTTTCGACCACCCGGTAAGGCGTTTCGATGAACCCGTAATCATTTACCCTGGCATAGGTACTGAGGGAAACGATAAGTCCGATATTCGGCCCCTCAGGTGTTTCAATGGGGCAGATTCTGCCGTAGTGCGACGGGTGCACGTCCCGCACCTCGAACCCGGCCCGTTCGCGGGTGAGGCCGCCGGGGCCGAGAGCACTCAGCCGTCTTTTGTGGGTTGTTTCCGACAGCGGGTTGGTCTGATCCATGAACTGGCTGAGCTGGCTGGTGCCGAAAAATTCTTTGACCACCGCGGAAACCGGTTTGGGGTTGACCAGATCGTGCGGCATCAGGGCGTCGACTTCCTGCAGGCTCATACGTTCCTTGATAGCACGCTCCATCCGCACCAGGCCGATGCGGTACTGGTTCTCGAGAAGTTCACCAACAGCACGGACCCGGCGATTGCCGAGGTGGTCGATGTCGTCCACTACCCCCTGGGTGTCCCGGAGCTTTAAAAGGGTTTTGGCGGTGAGGAGGATGTCCTCTTTTCTCAGGGTTCGGAGTTGAACCGGGGTATCGATATCCAGCCGGAGGTTCAATTTAAGACGCCCGACGCTGGAAAGATCGTAGTAGGATGATTTGAAAAAAAGATGGTCCACGAAATCCTGGGCAACTTCAGGCGTTGCAGGGTTGCCCGGCCTGAGACGCCGGTAGATCTCAACCAGGGCGTCTTCCTTTTTCTCGACCTTGTCCAGGATAAGCGTCTTGTGAACGGAATCGCTGCTGACCACGCCGTCGATGTGCAGAACGTCAATGTGCTTGATGCCTGCAGCAATAATTTTCTCGAAAATTTCTCCGTCAATGACGACGTTGGCCTCAAGGATCACCTCGCCGGTCCCGGGATCCACCAGGGTATGGGCGGTTATCCGGCCCTCGATCTCTTCGTCGGAGACGGGGAGCATGCTCAGGCTGCTATCGCTGAGCTGCTTCAGGGCGCGTTTGCTGAACATGCGGCCCTTTTTCACGGCGACTTCACCCGTATCCGGATTCTTGATATCCTTGACGGCCCGCTGACCCTTTAACAGCTCCGGGTCAAATGCCTTGAAGAGCTTCTTGCCCTTGATGATGATCTTTTCCATCCGGTAGAAATAGGACAGGATGTCTTCGGTGGAATAGCCAAAGGATTTGAACAGGATCGTTATGGGAAATTTCCGGCGCCGATCGATGCGAATGTGGATGATGTCCTTGGGGTCGATCTCCATGTCGATCCACGATCCCCGTACCGGGATGATGCGGGAGCTGTAAATGATTTTTCCACTGGAATGGGTTTTGCCTTTGTCGTGGTCGAAAAACACGCCGGAAGATCTGTGGAGCTGGCTGACCACCACACGCTCGGTCCCGTTAATGATAAAGGTGCCCTTTGCCGTCATCAGCGGAATGGTGCCGAAATAAATTTCCTGCTCCTTGATATCGCGTATGTTGGACACACCCGTGTCTTTATCGACTTCATACACCACGAGGCGCACCGTAATACGCACCGGAAGCTCATACGTCATCCCGCGCTGGACACACTCTTCTTCGCTGTGCTTGATTTCGGCAAACCGGTAGGAGACAAACTCCAGGGAAGCACTCCCGGTAAAGTCTATTATGGGGAACACGGACTTGAACACTGCCTGCAAGCCCACCTCCCGCCTGTTTTCAGGTGCGACACCCATCTGCAGGAACCGGGTAAAGGATTCCCGTTGCATACCGATCAGATCCGGTATCTCGACAATCTTGCGGATTTTACCAAAATTTTTCCTGATACGCTTTACAGCCGAAAGTCTGTCCGACATGGCATCTCCAATTGGTTGTAGTGCTTTCACAGGGCATGGGGTGTTGGAAGAACTCTCTGTGGAAGCTTATTTTTTTTTTGCTGATATTAATTTTCAATAAATCCAGCATCAGTATAGCCTGCTGAACCGGATACCGTGCGGCAATATGCTCGGTTCCGGTCCAACAGACTGATGCGGATTGTTTGCCGTGAGTTTTACTTTAATTCTACCTGAGCCCCGGCTTCTTCAAGCTGGGCGACGATCTTTTCGGCTTCGTCTTTGGCGATGCCTTCCTTGACCGGTTTGGGTGCATCGTCAACCAGCGCCTTGGCATCTTTCAGGCCCAGGCCGGTGATGGCACGCACTTCCTTAATAACCTGGATCTTCTTGTCGCCGCAAGCAGTCAGGATAACATCGAACTCTGTTTGCTCTTCAGCTGCTGCGCCGGCACCGGCATCACCGGGGCCTGCCGCCATCATGGCAACCGGGGCTGCCGCAGAAACACCAAATTTTTCCTCCATCTCTTTAACCAGCTCAGAGAGATCGAGTACAGACATATTTGCAATGAATTCAATGACATCTTCTTTCGTAATTTCGGCCATTTTTAACTTTCCTCCAGTATTGATAAATTTATTTATTCTTTAAAAATTGGGATTGACGCGCAGCTTAGGCTGCTTCTTTTTCGTCTTTGATTGCAGTCAGGACATTCAAGAACCTGCCGATGTTGTCGTTCAGCGCCCGTACAAAAGCGGTGGGCACGCCATTCATGGTGGACAGCACCAGCCCCAGCAGCACTTCACGCGACGGTAGATCAGAGAGGGCTTTGATGGCGCTCAAATCGAGCACCTGGTCTCCCATGACGCCGGCCTTGATTTCCAGCGCCTTGAACTCCCTCGCAAACTCCGAGAGCACCTTGGCCGGGGCCACGGGGTCATCGTAGCTGATGGCAACCGCGCTGGGTCCTTTGAAATACTCATTGAGCTGAGCGACATCTGTGTCTTCAGCGGCTCGGATGAGCAGGGAGTTCTTCACTACCTTGAATTCGACATCAGCCTCGCGCAGCTTCCGACGCAGTGCGTTGATGCTGGTCACGTTGAGGCCCTTGTAGTCCGTCACGATGATGACTTTGGACTTGTCGAACCGCTCCCTCAGGTCCTGGGCAATTCTTTTTTTGTCTTCTAGTTTCAAGCTGACTAACACCTCCTTCCTTGATGTGTGAAAAAAACCGGAGGAGACAATTATGGTCGATTCGAGAGACGCGAACCCGTGCCGCAACCCCTGGAATCATTTCCCAATAAACTATCTCGGCAGGCAGGCATAATCCTTTTAGGCGCCATAGGGCGCACCTGCGGTCTTTGACAGGTTTTTATTCATTGTTGATAAACAGTGGAACAAATAAACGACGCTCTATTTAAACATATCTTTGAGAGAGGCCGTGTCGATCTTGATCCCAGGCCCCATAGTCGTAGATATAGCCATTGTTTTCAGGTAGGTACCCTTACTGGATGTTGGCTTCAGGCGCATGATGGTTTCCAGGAAGGCGGTTACATTCTGCACTATCTTTTCAGCACCGAAAGAAACCTTGCCCATGGGTGCATGGACGATACCCGCTTTTTCAACCCGGAAATCAATTTTGCCGGCCTTGAGCTCGTTAACGGCCCGAGCCACGTCAAAGGTAACGGTTCCGGTTTTGGCGTTGGGCATCAACCCCCGGGGGCCCAGCAGCTTTCCAATTTTGCCCACGGATCCCATGATGTCCGGCGTGGCCACGGCTTTGTCAAAACCGAACCAGCCGCCCTTGATTTTTTCAATAAACTCGTCGTTGCCCACGAAATCCGCACCGGCTTCCTGTGCTTCTGATTCCTTTTCACCTTTTGCAAACACGAGAACCTTGACTTCTTTTCCGATACCATTGGGCAGCACAACCGTTCCACGAACCATCTGGTCGGCATGCCTGGGATCGACGCCAAGGCGAACTGCAATATCCACGGTTTCATCGAATTTGGCAAAGGATGAATCGATTATCACTTTGACAGCGTCATTGACGGTTTGTCTTTCCTGGCCAATATTTTTCGTGACCTCTAGGTATTTTTTACCCCGCTTCGGCATTTTAGTTATTTACTCCCTTTTACAATAGATTTCTTTAAGAACAGATAATTTATGCGACGTCTATTCCCATGCTTCTCGCCGTACCGGCGATGATGTTACAGGCTGCATCCAGGTCGTTGGCGTTCAAATCGACCATCTTCAGCTTGGCAATCTCTTCCACCTGGGCACGCGTGACCTTCCCCACCCGGTCGCGCTTGGGATCACCGGCCCCTTTGGCAACCTTGGCTGCTTTTTTCAGCAGAACGGCCGCCGGAGGCGTCTTGGTGATGAACTTGAAGGTTCTATCCTGAAATACGGTGATCACCACGGGTATGATCATCCCATCGTCATTGGCGGTCCGGGCGTTAAACGCCTTGCAGAAATCCATAATATTGACGCCATGCTGCCCCAGAGCAGGGCCGATGGGCGGTGACGGGTTGGCCTTTCCGGCTTCAACCTGAAGTTTAATCTGAGCCATTACCTTTTTTGCCATTTTTATTTTACTCCTAACGTCTCCTATTAATATATTTTATAACTTCCTTAATGTTAGCTGCTAAATTCAATTTGTCATCAAATTTTATGCAAGACTACATTTTTTGGACTTGCACAAACTCCAGTTCCACCGGTGTGGACCTGCCAAATATGCTGACAAACACCTTGATCTTGCCCTTTTCCGGGTTCACCTCTTCCACGGTACCGTTGAAGTTGGTAAACGGCCCGTCGATTACGCGAATCTCATCACCGGGCTCGAAAAAGTATTTCGGCTGGGGTTTTTCCTTGCCGGCTTTCATGCGGTTGATTATCTGATCGGCCTCTTCATCCGAAATGGGGGTCGGCCGTTCCCTGCCCCCCAGAAAGCCGCTGACCTTGGATGTGTCGTTGACAATATGCCAGGTTTCGTCATCCAGAAACATTTTGATCAGAATATATCCCGGGTAAAACTTGCGGGATGACGTCCGGCGCTTGCCCTTTACCAGTTCGACAATCTCCTCGGTCGGCACCAGCACTTCCCCGAATTTTTCAGGATGCGCTGAAGAGGAGATTCTCTCATCCAGCGCGGATTTGACCTTGATCTCGAACCCTGAATAAACATGGACAATGTACCATTTGTGAACCACTTTATTCTCCTTAGATCTACTGAAGAACTACCCGGACCAAATTGGACAGGCCGAAATCCACGATCCCCAGAAATAATGAAATGATCATCACGAGAATGATCACCACCACCGTAGAACCGATGGTCTGTTTCCGGGAGGGCCAGGTCACTTTTTTAAGCTCCACACGCACTTCCCTGAGAAACTGAAGGCTTTTGTCGATAAAATTCTTCTCTTTTTTTACCGCTGGAGCCTTGGCACCGGCCGAAGGCTTTCTAAAGGCGGCAACTTTTGATTTTCGGGCCGGCTGAACGGCTGTTGCCGAAGCATCCTGGCTTGTTGAAGCTGCCCCTTCATCCTTGTTTTTTATGACCTTTTTCTTGGCCGCGGTGGTCTTTTTCTTTTGTATCCGTCCCATTTTTCTCCTGAAGAGGACAATCGCTTACCTCAAGGTGGGCGATTATCGAGGTTGCCATGCTTCACGGAATCAATGCTTTCAGGCTGCGGTTGAACTCACCCTTGCCTGGCTGCCGGATCCTGAATCGTTCAACGCAAAGAAAAAGGTGGCAGGCCAGGAGGGATTCGAACCCCCAGCACCCGGATTTGGAGTCCGACGCTC
>JAOZRT010000424.1:2110-3725 GCA_029940035.1 Desulfobacterales bacterium | reverse complement strand
TGACCGGCGAGATGCGCACCTACAACCACAAAAGCGGCAGCTTCAGCCCCCTGCCGGTGGCCAAATCCGTCTACCAGGGGGGAGCAGGGGCTTGGGAGGCTGCTGTACGCTGGTCCGACATTGACCTTGCGGATAGTGCAGTGGACGGCGGTGAGATGCAGATCTTTTCCCTGGGGCTGGACTGGTGGTTGAATTCGTTTTTTTGTTTCAATGCGAACTACCGGCACATTACCCTGGACAGATTCGATGAACGGGGTCAATCCGATGGTTTAATGACGCGACTGTTGTTGATTCTCGAGTGAGGGAAAAAAGGCTACATTCATGGGATGTAAACCGAAAAAGTGGAATGTCATGAACATGACGAAAAAGCAGATTACAGCCGTATTTGTTTGCCTGCTGGTCCTGGCCGTGGTGCTTCCCTGGCCGGTATCCGCGCAAACAGCCAAAGGAGGTCAGGATCTTAAAATCGCCGGTCCGGAAGGGGTGGCTCAGAAGTTGGAAGCCGAAGAAGATTCGTTGTCGCTCTATCCCCAGCCCTCATGGCTGCAGCCCTATGACGGATGGAAGAAACGCCTCAAGGATGCGTACGGCCTGTCTTTCGGGTTGAGCGCCTACTGGCTGTACCAGAAAGCCAACGAGAGCCAGGGTGACGACGATGCCTTGGGCGGGATTTACCGATTCCAGGGCAGCTGGGTGGCCTTTGCCAGGGATACCAGTTACTCCGGCCGCCTGGAGTGGCGGGTCGAGAACCGTTCCGCCGTGGGATCCTTACAATCTCCTTCCGAGTTGAGCGGTGACGTCGGGGCGGCTGCCCTGAACACGGGTTTCGGCTACAGCGACAATTTTTCCACGGATCTTTCCGTGCTGAACTGGACCCAGACATTCCTAGACCATCGGGCCGGGTTTGCAGTGGGGCGTCTGGCCTTTGATGTCTATCTCGACGCCTTCATGTTCCAGACCTTCTCCAGGGGGTTTCTCAACCGGGCTTTTCTGGTTAATCCAACCATGGGCACCACGGGCATCGGCGCCCTGGGAGCGGCTGCCAAAGGGTTCGTGACCGACAACATCCTGATCGGGGGGCAAATCTATGACGGCAACGCCGCCAGCGGCGAGTTTGATTATGACACCTTTGAGGAGCACGAGTGGCTGAAGGCCCTCGAGATTGCCTGGACGCCTTCACCGGCGCGTTATAAAACCGACCGAGTGCAGTTTACCTACTGGGACAAGGACGAACGGCGCAAGGCCGGTGTTCCCGAGGGCAGCGGCTGGGTGGTCAGCGCCAGCTACCAGGCAATGAATGGTTTTATCCCCTTTACCCGCTTCGGCCATTCAGACAGCGGTGCCGGCGTGGCTGCCGAAAGTGCCGCCAGCATTGGTTTTGAGCTGATGCCGGCCAATGATCAGGCCTGGAGCCTCGGCTTCGGCTGGGCCAAGCCGAACGACAAAAACACAGGGTTAGACCGCGACGACGAATATGTGATCGAAACCTCCTACAAAGTTCAAATCTGGCCCTTTCTGTCTCTGACGCCGGATCTGCAGCTTTTGTTGAATCCGGCCAACCATCCGGATGAAAGCAGTGTATGGGTTGCCGGATTGCGGGCCATCTTGACTTTGT
>JAOZRT010000424.1:0-2010 GCA_029940035.1 Desulfobacterales bacterium | reverse complement strand
ATTAGAAACTTGAAGGAGGAGAATATTATGAAACAAAATAGATCTGCGGTTATTATGACTTTATTGGTGGCGGTATTTTTTGTCGGTACAGCGTATGCTGGCGATTTTTCGGATACAATCGAGGTTTTTAAAAAATCTCCGGTAGTTCAGCCTTTTTTTAAAAATACCTACGGCTATGCAGTTTTCCCGACGGTCGGCAAGGGCGGCTTAGGTATTGGGGGGGCATACGGGAAAGGCCAGGTTTACCAAGGTGGCAAGGTTACCGGTGAAACAAAACTTATGAAAGTGACCATCGGTTTGCAGGCGGGCGGCCAGGGCTTCAGTGAAATGATTTTTTTTAAAGACAAACGGGCCTATGATGAGTTTGTCAGCGGAAAATTCGAGTTTGACGCAACCGCTTCTGCAGTAGCGATTACCGCAGGTGCCCAAGCCAAAGCGGGTACCGAAGGTACTACAGCCGGGGCAAGCGCTGGTTCTAATAGCGACAAACAGGGCAAGGCAAGCTATAGCAACGGTATGGCCGTATTTGTTCACACCAAGGGCGGCTTGATGTATGAGGCGGCAATCGGCGGACAAAAGTTCAGCTTTGAAGCTAAATAATGGCTACAAAAGGAATTACCATGAAAACGACCAAGAAGTAAAATAAAGAAGTTCTTTGCCAAGAAGGAAGGTAACGGGAGGCAGTGAAATGCGCATTCTAAGAGCACTGGTGTTGTCGATGGTCCTTGTTTTTTTACTCCAGGGCTGGATGACCTATGATAAAAATAAAACCGGCACCGGAAGCCTGTTACTCAGCCAAAGCGAACTGGAACAACTGTTCAGCCACAATAAAACATATGTCACCAATCTTCAGGGCGTCGACGTGGAGGTGACCTGTATTTCCGATGGTATGCAAACGCTTGTCTCCCGAGACTCAAATGTCAATATGGAAGATTCCGGTACCTCTATACCATTAGAAATGGGAAAAAGTGCGACTTATGGAAAAAAACATATGGTGCCGTGGAAAAATGTTTGAAATATAACTTTGTCAGCAGGTGCAAGTACTACCTTGTCAATATAGATGGTTCCTTTCATGCTTACATAACGATACAATAGAAATGGGGATGGAGAAAACTATGAAAAAGTACAGTGCCGAATTTATAGGAACCTTTTGGCTTGTGTTGGGCGGGTGTGGAAGCGCCGTGCTTGCGGCGGCATTTCCGGATGTGGGCATCGGCTTGCTCGGCGTTTCCCTGGCATTTGGTCTAACCGTGCTCACCATGGCTGTTGCCATCGGTCATATTTCCGGTTGCCATCTTAACCCCGCAGTTTCCATAGGGTTGTGGGCAGGAGGCCGTTTCCAGGCCAAAGACCTGCTGCCCTACATCATTGCGCAGCTGTTGGGCGCCATCGTTGCCGGGGGGATATTATACATCATCGCCAGCGGCAAGGCCGGGTTCGATGTTTCGGCGGGATTTGCGTCCAATGGCTATGGCGAACACTCTCCAGGCGGTTATTCTTTGTTGGCTGTTCTGGTCACCGAAATCGTCATGACAATGATGTTCATAATGGTCATTCTGGGTGCAACAGATAAACGGGCACCGCAGGGACTGGCACCCATCGCCATCGGTCTTTGTCTTACCTTGATCCACTTGATTAGCATTCCGGTTTCCAATACCTCTGTCAATCCTGCCCGCAGCACCGGGGTGGCTTTGTTTGCCGGGGATTGGGCCCTTGCGCAATTGTGGCTGTTCTGGGTGGCGCCGATAATCGGAGCTATATTGGGAGCGTTTATCTATCGGTTCATCGGTGGTGAAGAAGGATAACTGAACGGTATTTTCCGATACCGGTAGACATGAACGTACATGATTAGGAGCAAATGGAAAAAATACACATGATATGTGGCTGCTGCCGTTCATGAAAATCGGCATCATCTCCGGGAAAATATTCACCTCCAGCGACATCACCCTGCAATGGTTGCCCAACGGCGCTCTGGGCCATCGACGCACCTCACTCACCACCACGATTGCC
>JAOZRT010000423.1 GCA_029940035.1 Desulfobacterales bacterium | reverse complement strand
TTCAAAATTTATGTGGGAAATGAAGTATAGGCCATTTGTGTTATTACCATTGAAAATTTCAATTTTATGGTTCTATGAGTGGATACATTGTCCAAAAAAAAGGCCATAGCAAGTTAATATTTACGAGGTCTGTAATTATCTTTGCCAAATCAATTTTGCCAAATCAATTTTGGAAAATAGTTTTTGAATAAAGTCCATCGCCGCGTCCAGAACACCGTGATGGGCGGTGTGATCGTATATAACCGGGATATCTGGTCTGGTTTTTATCAATTCTCCTGCCTGCCAGTTTATCCCGGTCATATTAAGCATTATCATTTAATTGTTAAAAGTCTTTAAAATTGTCGTCATCATCAAAAGGTATCACTTGATCGGGCCTGACTTCCTTTGAATTGGTTAGCATTTACCTCCCTGTTGCAAATTTCAGCCAGGAAGGTTAGTTTCCAATAAAATTGATTCTGGAATTCTTATACAGGGTTCAGGAAGGCTGGTATTACTGGTATTAAATCCAGCAAATATAAAGAAAATAAACGTGCAGGGTAACCATTTGTTCGTCATACCGGTTTGTGCCGCCAGTGTCCGTGCAAGACGCCAGGAATGCCTTGTAAAAAGGAGAAAGAATGTTTAGTCAAACAAAAGAAAGAAGGGCTGGTAAGTCAATCAATGGAATTTCCGTTCTGATATTCGTTTTAGCAACAATCATTGCCTTTACACCTACTGTTACGTTTTCAGCAAATGACACTGGTGCAACCGATGGTAATAAGGCCTATGATGCCCATGCAACTGCCTTCAGCTATTTTTTTAACGACAGCGATATGGACTTTCACTTTGGAAACCTTATTCTTGGGTCATCGGTGAATCATGGTGCTGAGATTGGTGAGGCCTTTTATGCCGCTTCTCAAATAAAGGACGGCGACGCTGTTAGTTGGCAGGACGAGTGGTATAAGTTGGCTCGTCGTGTGGAGGTTCGCGGAAAAGAATCGCTTGTGGACGGGCATAAGGTGAGCGCACGCGACCAACTGCAACGCGCTGCCTATTACTATCGTTTTTCGATTTTATCAATGCTACCCAATGATCCGCGCCTCAAAGAAAGAACACTCAAGTTCCGCAACCTGATGAAAAAGGCAGGGGCGCTCTTTGAACCGCCATTAGAGTATATTGAGATCCCCTTTGAAAAAACGGTGCTGCCGGGTTATTTCCGTAAGGCTAAAGCAGGGAAGGAGCCTATAAAAACGCTCATCATGATCGGTGGCGGGGAAACCTTTGCCGAAGACCTCTATTTCTATATTGCGCCCCAGGCGTTTGCTCGCGGTTACAATTTTATGACCATCGATTTGCCGGGTCAGGGACTCCTTCCGCTGGAGGGCAAAGTCTTTCGTGCTGACACGCATATTCCGATGAAAGTGGTTGTTGATTATGCCCTTAGCCGTTCTGATGTCGATCCCGAGCGGTTGGCCGCATATGGGATTAGCGGTGGTGGCGGGTTTGTGCCGCAGGCCGCCATGCATGATTCCCGCATCAAGGCTATTGCCATGAGTTCCGCTGTTGTGGATGCTTATCCCATCTTTAAAGCAATGCCGGTCACCCAGGCGACCAAAGAGGAAATTGATTCCTGGACCAGTTTTCACGGCAACATAGTCAAGGCAATAAATTGGCGCTGGGGTGTTCCGATGGCCGAGCCCTCTGCGCTCATTGAGGCGAATCGCGGGTTTTCCTTTGATCCTGCCAAAATTATGGTTCCCGCTTTACTACTGGTTGGTGAGGGTGAATACAAAAGCGACGTGACAAAACGACAGCAAAAGCTCTGCATGGATAATCTCCCGAACCCCATGAAGAAACTGGTGATCACACCAGCCAACGAAGGTGGGTCAAATCACTGTGTCATGGAAAACCGCAGTCTTGTTGGGCAGGTACTCTTCGATTGGTTAGAAGAGGTGTTTACAAAAAAATAGAGAAGGCAATATTTTATAATCGGTATTGGACCAATATAAAAAAGGTGAATTAAAACCACCACTATGAATCGCTTAACAAGGCCAGTTAGAGGGACACAAAAATCGCCGCTTCGCTCTGGTTTTAGTGCCCCTGCTGGCGGCGTTAAAAGTCAATTTTATACATTAGTAACCGCCCTAGAAAAGGTTCCTGCAAAATCAGGTGATTAATATATCAAATTTATAGTCGTGGATTTTGAAAATAATTCTCTGGAAGCTTGGACAAAATCCGGTTACTCTCAATAAAGAATATTCTAACAGCCCCTTTTTGAATCAATTATATTCTCATGATATTTGATTTTTCAAAATTCCTTTACAAGCAGTATAAATATTGATAAAGAATTTTGAATACATATTTTGATTTATCTGGTCAGATATCATTCAAATTTACAAGACAAACAGGTCAGTACAATTAATTGTTATGTCTACGTAGTCGTTAAAGAGTATAATAAATGGATGACATACTTTAAATGTTGCAAATCTCTCCAAAAATGAGGGCTCGATATATGGTTAGGATCAATGCTATTAATGGTGGGTATGTAGGGAACCATAAATGTACTCCCATTCTGAAACACTCCTGTTTTGATTTAAGTCGTCGTATTCTTTCCATTGTTTTTTTTACCGTCTGCATTTCTATTTTTAATCTATCTGGCTGTGCAATTGTCGATCGAGGAGTTCCAGTACCACCGCAATTCACTTCTGATGCTCACTTGCCTGGATATATAAATATACGGTATTCGGTTGGCAACTCTGAGCACCAATTAGTAAAGGAGTTTGTTAGCGCCATCAAAAGTGTTATAGGTGATGGGAGTATTGCTAATGTTCTAGCGATTTCAGGTGGTGGAGCAGATGGTGCTTTTGGCGCAGGACTACTTTGTGGTTGGACAAATCATGGTAGTCGCCCAACATTCCAGGTGGTAACAGGGGTCAGTACCGGGGCATTAGCTGCTCCCTTTGCATTTATAGGCGTCAAATATGATGATCAGTTACGGAATGCATATACTCATATACATAATGACGATGTTTTTGTAACTCGTAATATATTTGCCATGTTTCGTGGTGACTCACTAACAACAACTGGCCCTCTTTACCATACTATATCACGCTATATCGATGATAAATTGTTAGCCAAAATAGCTAAAGAACATACGAGAGGCCGACGTCTATTCATCATGACGACCGATCTTGATGCGCAGCGTCCTGTCGTCTGGAATATGGGATCTATCGCAACAAGCGGCCAGCCAGATTCACTAAATTTGTTTCGTCGTATCATCATTGCTTCAGCATCTATACCTGTTGTCTTTCCCCCGCAGTATCTCAAAGTTGAAGCACACGGCGAAGAGTTTACTGAAATGCATGTTGATGGTGGAGTTATGGGTCAGGTATTTTTACATCTGCCACCGCTCAAAGAGACATTGGTCAAAGCGAATAAACAAAAGGTACGTGCTTATGTCATTCGTAATTCAAAGGTGGCAGGGGAATACTCAGCTATGACACCGCTTATATTACCAATTCTTACTCGAACAGTCGCAACATTAGTACGTACCCAAGGTATAGGTGATTTATATGAAATCTACGAGCAGGCAAAAAAGGGGAATGCAGAATATAGGCTTGCATATGTACCAGATGATTTTAAAACAGATCATCATGATATGTTTGAACCAGAAGCAATGAAAAAAATGTTTGATGCAGCCTATTCCATGGCCGCCAAAGGATACCCTTGGCGTGATCGACCACCTGAAGTGATGTAA
>JAOZRT010000422.1 GCA_029940035.1 Desulfobacterales bacterium | reverse complement strand
GTTATATGATTCGCGACCGATTAAATCCTCAACTGACAAAACACTACTTCAAACACTCCAGCACATTGATTCGCGCTGAAAACTATCTGTTCGCGGCATCCATTTGGGCCCAAAACCCTATTTTGGGTATCGGTCTCCATGTACCCTTGATGCCTTATCTTGAAAACTACGAACCTAAAATATACACACCTCCAAAAAAGCCCTACTATTCAGATTATGTAGAAACAACTAAAACGTTTGAAAACATCGTTCTGTGCGGATTTGTGGAAATGGGGACACTTTTTTCAGTTGCTTACATCGTTCTAATCATTACAATTCTGAAAAAGATGTTCACTCATGTCAGACAAAACCCTGAACAGCGTAAACGAGCTGTGCTGCTGATGATGCCTCTTTTTGGATTTTTCGTGCATTCCATGACGTTTGACAGCATCATATACCCGCATCTGAACTGGCTGGCACATGCACTGCTTGGCATGGGGTATAGTTTCAGCTCAGAGTGATTTATCGAATCGTTCTTACAATTCGATAAAGTATTTCTTTGAGTTCTTGGCGCCTTTGCGGTTCAAGATTATAAAAACATAAACGTTCGCTGCGCTCAAGACGCTATGTACGCGAAGATTTATTTGCTGTTTACGATAAAAGACAACCGACCACAGAGTCCCCAATGTGCACACAAAAGGAGTTTTAGATTGAAAAAGGCACTGATCACCGGAATCACGGGACAGGACGGCGCCTACCTGGCTGAGTTCCTTATTAAGAAGGGATACGAGATCCACGGTATCAAACGCAGAGCATCGCTGTTAAACACTGATCGCATTGATCATCTGTACCAAGACCCCCATGAAAAGGACAGACGGTTCATCCTTCACTATGGTGACCTGACCGACGCCACAAACCTGATACGCATACTGCAGCAGGTGCAACCCGACGAGGTCTACAATCTTGCCGCACAGAGCCATGTGCAGGTTTCATTTGAGACCGCGGAATACACCGCCGATGCTGATTCGCTTGGGACCCTGCGTCTCCTGGAAGGCATACGGCTCTTGGGACTTGATAAGAAGACAAAATTCTACCAAGCATCGACGTCTGAACTCTACGGCAAGGTCCAGGAAACCCCCCAAACGGAAAAGACTCCATTTTATCCCAGGTCGCCCTATGCATGTGCGAAACTTTACGCCTATTGGATCACGGTCAACTACCGCGAAGCGTACAACATTTTTGGGTGCAACGGAATCCTGTTCAATCACGAGTCTCCTCTTAGGGGTGAAACCTTTGTAACGCGAAAGATTACCAGGGCAATGGCAAAAATCCACCTGGGCCTGCAGGATTGCCTCTATCTGGGCAATCTAAATGCCATGCGAGACTGGGGGCATGCCAGGGACTACGTAAAGATGATGTGGTTAATGCTTCAACAGGAAACACCTGAGGACTATGTGATTGCAACAGGTGAACAGCACTCGGTAAGAGAATTTGTGGAACTCTCGGCAAAGGAACTTGGCATTACCATAAAATGGGAAGGTGAAGGCATCACCGAGAAGGGGATCAACCTGGCTAACAATAAAATCATTGTTGCGGTTGATAAAAACTACTTTAGGCCGACAGAAGTGGACTCTCTCATTGGCGACCCCTCAAAAGCAAAAGAAAAACTAGGATGGGAGCCCACCATATCATTTGATACCCTGGTCAAAGAGATGGTCCTTGAAGATCTTAAAACTGCCCAAAAAGATGAACTTATCAAGAACGCCGGTTTTCAAATATTCAATCAAAATGAGTAACCAAAGTTTAGACTTCACCCGTGGGATGTTTCCATCATGAATAAAGACAGCAAAATCTTCATTGCAGGTGCGGCCGGAATGGTCGGCAGTGCCATAGTAAGAAACCTTCTGAAAAAACAATTCAGAAACATTGTAGGTACCTGGCATTCAAAATCACCCGATCCACAAATATATCAGCCATACAACAGGTTGGGCGAACTACCGGAAGCGCTGAAACTTAATCAGGTTGATTTGACCATACAAAATCAGGTGAGATCATTCCTTGAAAAGGAAAAGCCGGATTACGTATTTTTCGCGGCTGCAAAGGTCGGCGGTATTCAGGCTAATAATGAATTTCCCGCAGATTTTATCCATAAAAATCTCACCATTCAGGGAAATATCATCCATTCTGCCTATCAATTCGGTGTCGAGCGTCTTCTATTCCTTGGATCCTCCTGCATTTATCCCAAAGAGGCTTGTCAGCCCATTAAGGAGGAGTATCTTTTAACCGGTCTTCTCGAGCCGACCAACGAGCCTTATGCCATTGCAAAAATTGCGGGCATCAAGATGTGCGAAGCCTTTAATCGGCAATTCAGAACACAGTTTATCGCCATAATGCCCACCAACCTCTATGGTCCTAACGATAATTTTGACCTGACAACGTCCCACGTGCTACCGGCCATGCTCAGAAAGTTTCATGATGCCAAACAGACCGGTACCAAAGAAGTCGTAATATGGGGGACGGGAAAACCCCGCCGTGAGTTTCTGCACGTGGATGACCTTGCCGACTTTTCTGTTTTTGCGATGGCGCTTCAAGATGAAGTCGTAAAAAAGCAATTTCTAAGCTACCCATACCCCTGTTTTGTGAATGTTGGGACAGGAAAAGACCTTACTATTGAAGAACTGGCTCATCTCGTAAAAAATATTGTGGGCTTTTCCGGCAGTGTCGTGTTCGACCAATCCAAACCCGACGGAACCCCACGCAAATTGCTGGATATTTCACGCCTGTCCGCACTGGGCTGGAAACCCAGCATCGAACTCGAAAAGGGCATTGAAGACACTTATAAATGGTATAGAGCCACAAAATGATATTCTATCCCCATAACACCATTGATGCGCTGTCAATATTACGAATCCATTTTTTTATAATGTGCACCAGCAGGCTGGAATGAATATTAGCGTATGCATGGCTACATATAATGGCGAAGCATATGTTGTCGAACAAATGCAATCCATTCTTGAGCAGTTAACACCTGACGATGAAGTTATCGTTGTTGACGATTTTTCAACTGATCTTACCGTAACACTTTTGCACAGCCTGGATGATAGCCGAATAAAAATATATTTGAACGATAAAAACATGCAGCAGGTATTCTCTTTTGGTCGTGCAATCTCTTTGGCTAAGAACGATATTATTTTACTGTCAGACCAGGATGATGTTTGGATAGACGGCAGGGTCTCAATAATGCTGAACAGGCTCCATGAATCAGGTGCCATGCTGTTGTCCTCTAACCAGGAATTCATTGATGTGCATGGGACCCCAATACCACATCACTTGGACGCATTAACGTCCAAAGATTCGACTAGTCACTTAAAGAACACTCTCAATATATTCATAGGAAAAGCTAACTACTTTGGCTGTGCCATGGCTTTTCGGCGTGAATTGACCGGGTTGATTTTGCCAATACCGTCCTATGTCGAATGTCACGACCTATGGATAGCGCTTGCAAGTAATTTAGCCGGCTCAAATGTGCATATGGATGACTATACTGTTACGCGGAAGATACATGATAAAAACTTTACCGATCTAAATCGAAACTTGTTTATGAAAATAAGGTCCAGATTCATTTTAGGATTATCAATCATCGCCATTTTTTTCAGAATCCGAGGGTGGATGAAAAGCCTGAACGACCATTGAAGGTTCCGGTAATAACCCATTACCGGAGAGCAAAACATTGAAAATAAGCATCATAACAGTTGTTTATAGCAACAAAGCCACTATTCAAA
>JAOZRT010000099.1:5256-14006 GCA_029940035.1 Desulfobacterales bacterium | reverse complement strand
ATTGTACGGTTAAAGCCTATAAGAAAATAAATGCTAACGGTGAAGTTGAACTTTATTGTCATTCCACCAGGCGTGAAGACAAAGAAAGAGCTATTTATAATCGTTTTTCTATCCGATTTGAAGAAGCTTTGGATAAATTGGATTCCGGTTTGCATAAAAAGGGCTGTGTCAAGAAATACGATAAGGTTCTTTTAAGTTTAGGACGTCTTAAACAGAAGTATTCCAAAGCAGCCAAGAATTATCGAGTTGTTGTCAAAAAAGATAAAAAAACAGGAAACGCTGTCCAAATTATCCGGGAAATGAAGCAAGCCCCGAATTCAAAAGATTCCCATCCCGGCGTATATTGTTTACGCACCAATCAGAACACGTGGGACGAATCGACGCTGTGGCGGACATACACCATGCTGACCGATCTGGAGGCTGTTTTTCGCAGTTTAAAATCTGAGCTTGGATTACGTCCTGTTTTTCATCAAAAAGCGGAAAGAGTATCAGGCCATCTGTTTATAACATTGCTGGCCTATCATTTAATTCATACAATAAGGTGCCAGCTTAAAATGAAAAATATCCATTCAAGCTGGTCTGATTTGAGAAAACAGCTAAAAGGTCAGGATCGAATAACAGTATCAATGAACTGCCAAAATGGCGAGACCGTCCATATTAGAAAAAGCACGCGTCCCGAACCAAGGCAGCAGGTTATTTACGATGCATTGGGGTTGAACCATTATCCAGGCAGGGTAATGAAAAAGGTAGTACCTGTATAAAAGAAAAATATGTAGTGCCATACAGCATGGTCCCATTAGGCCAATATGTTGAAATTACTGCTCTTTATTAATTGAATGTACAAACTTGGGTTAGGAAAATTTCATGATTACTGGCATAAATCAGTTTCAGTCTCTACAATACATAGTGTACTCAAATTTGGCGATCTATAACGGAGGTTAGTATGCGGCGAAAGCAAAGCGAGGTAACAGATAAAATTTGAATCCAGCGGATACTCTCACTAACCAATATTGGCCGTTTAGCCACAGTCGGAAAAGATGGTTACCCGTATATAACACCTGTAAATTTCGCTTTCTACAAGGGGAACATCTATTTCCATTGTGCTCCCAAGGGAGAAAAACTGGACAACTTAAAACAGTCCCCTCAGGTATGTTTTGAAGTCGATGTTCCCCTTTCTTATCTGAATATTGACTCCTATCCGGGCCGCCCAACATGCCAACTGCATCAATTTTCCCACTGTGTTATTATACGTGGAACAGCCTCCATTGTAATAGATAGTTCAACGAAGGTTGCTGCGCTGAATAATCTTATCACAAAACATGAACACACAACTGATTTTGAAAAGGTTACTGATGACATTGCAGGATTTAAAGCCTGCAAAGTAATTGAGATTGTCCCTGTTTCGATCACCGCCAAGAGTGATTTGGGTCAAAAAATTCCCGAGGAAATGCGCTCCGCCATCGCAAGGCATTTTGCCAAACGCAACCAAGTCGGAGATGCAGAAACCGTCGAAGCTATGGGATACGATTTTTAATGTTGAAATGTCTAAAAATGAGTACCGTTGTCTGGGATAACCTTTTCCATCGTCATTGCACTAATCACAAGATGTAGAATCGGTCACTCTGGTTAAAAACCGGAGATTGCTGCCATAAGCCTTCAACTGGCCATTGCCGATGACTCCTACTAGTCACCAGGTCTGGGAAACCTGTGATACCATCATTGCACAAGCAGCGGACGCTATTTGGGGAAAGTTGCATTTTTATGTTATCATTTCCTCCACAATTAACCCGAAATTAAAAAAGCCTCCTATTAGGATTAACGAAAGAAGCCTTCGATTATTGACCATTGCCGAAAAGTGGTGATTACATCATCTCAGACGATACTCTTCAGGTTGTGACATAAGATAGTAGGAACAAATGATAAATATCAGTTTACATAATCCTGTAAATCTTTAATGGGTTGCTGTGATTTCCTGACAAGGGCACATGATAGCTTTGTTGCTTCGGCAGCAGGGATTTTCTGTTTTAGGGAAAAGGGGGGGAGCTTGCTAATGTTGCCAGAATTTGAGACATACAGGGTGACAGATAACAGCCATATATCCATT
This sequence comes from Desulfobacterales bacterium, assembly GCA_029940035.1. Taxonomy (GTDB): domain Bacteria; phylum Desulfobacterota; class Desulfobacteria; order Desulfobacterales; family B30-G6; genus JAJDNW01. The sequence goes on along the minus strand of JAOZRT010000099.1, from coordinate 11,902 downwards.
TGGGAACCAAAAGGGAATACGTCAGGAAAGTTGAATAGATGGATCAGGATTCAGGCTCAAATACCAGGATGGAACGATCGGTTTTAACGGTGGCCACGGTTACCTCCTTTTTGGGTCCCTTCATGCTATCGGCGGTAAACGTAGCCCTTCCGGCTATTCAGCAGGATTTGGCTGCCAATGCAGTCGAACTGAGCTGGATCGCCACCTCCTACCTTCTGGCAACGGCCGTCTGCCTGGTGCCCATCGGCCGTATAGCCGACATCCACGGCCGCAGGCGGGTTTTCATCCTAGGCCTGATTATTTTCACGGGTTCCAATTTTTTGACGCTAATTGTCCGGGAAGTAGGAACATTCATATGGTTGCGGATGCTTCAGGGCGTTGGTGCTGCGATGACGGTCACCACCGGTATGGCCATTGTGACTTCCGTGTTCCCCCCTGAACGACGTGGGAAGGCTATCGGTATTTATGTGGCCGCTGTTTATGTGGGGCTTTCGGCAGGACCGTTCGGCGGAGGTATTATGGCCCAGCACTTCGGATGGCGCAGTATATTTATAGTGACCACGGCCATCGGTTTGTTGAGCACCCTGGTTGCCATCATGGGCCTGAAGGGCAACGAATGGGCAGATGCAGCCGGGGAACCAATGGATATATTTGGCAGTCTTTTATACGGGGCCGCCCTTGTCCTGCTGGTGTATGGTGTGACGCAGCTCCCGGCTTGGCCTGCCGGGGTCATGGTCTTGGCCGGGCTCCTGCTTCTTTTTATATTTATCCGGTACGAGATGAATTTGAAATATCCTGTCTTCGAAATCCGATTGTTCAGCACCAACCGGATGTTCGCTTTTTCGAGCACAGCGGCCTTGATCCACTACGCAGCCACATTTGCGGTCACCTTTCTTTTGAGCCTTTATCTCCAATACATCAAGGATATGAGCCCGCAGGCTACAGGGCTCCTGCTGGTTGCCCAGCCCGTATGTATGGCCGTGTTTTCACCCCTGGCGGGGAAAATGTCTGATCGGCTGGAAGCATGGAAAATCGCATCCGCAGGCATGGCTATGACGGCAGTCGGTTTGGCGGCACTGGTGATGGTGGATGGTCGTACATCCCTTTATGTCATCGCCGTTATCCTGATTATTCTTGGGATCGGGTTCGCCCTGTTCTCCTCACCCAACATGAGTGCCATCATGGGAGCCGTGGCCCCCCAATATTACGGTACGGCATCCGGCACCGTTTCCACCATGCGGCTCGTCGGCCAGATGGCCAGCATGGCCCTGGTTACGGTTGTGTTTGCCGTCATGATTGGAAAAACGGCCATTTCTCCGGATAATTACGCCCAATTTTTGTCCAGCATGCACTTCTGCCTGATCTTTTTTACAGGATTGTGCATTGTGGGTATTCTTTTTTCTTTGTATCGGGGAACCATGCGGCAAGGCTAACAATCCCGAGTTTGTCGGGTCAGGAATAAAAAGCCTTGATTTCACAGTAAGATTTATGGCTTATATGTATCGTGTCAGTGGGTTGAAAACATAACCATACACATTATAATAGCGTTTGGGCAATCTGGGTTGGCTTTTATTTTTCCCCGCAACTATCGCAAAGTACGATAGGTTTCGGAACGTTATTTTGACAAACGCTATAAAGGGAGGATAATCAATGTACTTTATCGGTAATTTCGTTCAGTCCACCAACCAGGAAGAGGTTATGGAAGTCGACCGGCGGCACGGCGAATTCAGTCTGATCATCGATGCGGCTACGCCGGTGGCAGCCTTGAAAAAATTCAGGGATAAGATCGTCAATTACCGGGCAACAAGCGATTTTTTTCAGGGAGACTGCTCCATCTATCTGATCCAGCTTTTCGAATTCGACATGTTTCCGGTCGAAGAGGCCATGATGCTCAACTACAAATCCACTGCAGGCGATCCGCTCATGCCTTTCATTCGCTGCTCCCTGCCCAGTGATATGACGGATTCCTGCCGGCTTTTTGACTGGGAGAACAACGCCCCTGAAATTGATGGTGAAAAAGAAAAACTGTTCGTGGCCTTTGAAGCCGGCTCGGCCAAGGTGCTCTTCGGACCGGAAGATACTTATAAGCTTACCGAACAAACCTGAACCTTGCATGAAATTTGATGAACTTTTTACATATATAGATGCCCTCCTTGGAATTCACTTAGAGGAATATCCAGACAATGGTTTTATTTCTACAATATTAGTTATAATAACAGTTCATTATATATACTTTGCCAGGTTGTTTATGCAACTATGGGGTTAAGTTTTCTGGAGGTACAATCATGGGACGAAGAATTGTTGATTTATCGATAGCCATCGAACCCGAACTGCCCAGCGATCCGCCGATGATGATTCCACAGGTGGCCTATGTCGACCACACGGCCGGTGCTGAGCAGATGGAGGAATTTTTTCCGGGACTTAAGAAAGAACAGCTGCCCGGGGGCCTGGGATGGGCGATCGAGATGATCACCCTCACCACCCATTCGGGGACCCACCTGGATGCTCCGTATCATTACCACCCCACCATGGACGGCGGCAAGCCGGCCCTGACCATCGACGAAGTTCCCCTCGAGTGGTGCTTCAGCGACGGGGTGCTCCTCGATTTCCGCGGGAAAGCGGACGGGGAACGCATCACAGCCAAGGACGTGGAAACGGAGCTCGCGAGAATCGAATACGAACTGAAACCCCTGGACATCGTGCTTGTCCAGACCGGTGCTGAGGAAGCCTGGGGTACGGAATCCTATCTGGTCAAGGGCGCCGGCATGGACCGCGAAAGCACGCTGTTTCTTACGGAAAAAGGTGTGAGGGTCGTGGGCATCGATGCCTGGAGCTGGGACCGGCCCCTGCCCTTCCTGGCCAAGGAGTTTCAGGAAACAGGGGATCCCAAGGTTATCTGGGAGGCGCATTTTGCCGGCATCGACATCGGCTACTGCCACATGGAAAAAATGGCCAATCTGTCTGCCATTGGGCGCCCCCATGGTTTCAAGGTCTGCTGTTTTCCTGTGAAGATCAAGGCTGCCAGCGCGGGCTGGACCCGGCCGGTTGCCATCATCGACGATTAATATCTTGCATGAAATTTGATGAGAATTAAAACCACTACGACTTTACCCTTAGATGCCTTACCTATGAAAGCCTCCGGCCCGTGCAAGATTCAGGTAAAATTGAATGAAAATTTATTACATCTATTTAAGGAGGAATGAGAATGAAGATAGCTAAACTGCTTGTACTGGTGATGGTAATGCTGGCCGTAACCCTGACGGTGCCCACGGCGCCGGCCCAGGCCAAAACCTATAAACTGACCTCTGCTGCCGGTCATCCGCCCATTTTTCTGTGGGTCACCCTGACCAGGGATTTTTTTATCCCCGAAGTGGACCGGCGCCTGACAGAAGCCGGTAGCAAGGACAAGATCGTCTGGAACCAGGCGTACGGCGGAACGGTTGCCAAGCTGGGCGGCGTTCTCGAAGCTGTTGAAGAAGGCATTGTCGATATCGGGTTCGTGGGGACCATTTTCGAAGCCCCTAAAATGCCACTGCACAACGTGAGCTATATGACACCCTTTGGATCCGGCGACATTTTCAAGGTCGTCGACACCATGGCTGAGCTTCAGAAAAAAATCCCGGCCGTAGCCAACGAGTGGACCAAGTACAACCAGGTTTACCTGGGCGGCGTGGGGCTTGATACCTACGGCATCCTCACCAACTTTCCGGTGAAGACGGTGGATGACATCAACGGGCATAAAATCGCCGCTCCGGGTCCTTCAGCCAATTGGATCAAAGGCACCGGCGCCGTAGCCGTGGCCGCCAACCTGAATACCTACTACAACGGGATCAAAACCGGTGTGTTCGAAGGCACCCTGACCTTCATGACCGCTGGCGCAGCCATCAAGGTGCATGAGGTGGCGCCCAACATCTGTATGGTTAATTTCGGTGCCCAGTTTGCCGGCGGGTTGAGCATCAACAAGGATGTTTTTGACAGTTTCCCGGAATATATGCAGAAAATTTTTATGGAAGTTGGTGCCCAGTATGCCGACAAACTGGCCCAGGCTCAGGCGGATAAAGCTGCCGGTGCCATGAAGGCCATGGAGGAGGCGGGCGCTAAGGTGATTTACCTGTCCGATGCCGAGCGCAAGCGCTGGGCTGAAAAACTGCCCAATGTGGCCATGGACTGGGCCGAATCCATGGAACAAAAGGGGATGCCCGGCAAAAAAGTCCTCCAGGGATACCTGGACGGCCTGCGCCAAAGAGGCACAGTTCTGGTCAGGGACTGGGACAAGTAAGTAGAAGGCAACTTAACAATATCTTTTGGCCCAATCTCCGTGTTGGTTCGAGTTTCAACTCCTCGAAATACAACAACAGTATGCCTGTGGCTTGACACTTGAATCCGCCTTGACCTTGAACCAAAATCTTATTTTTAAGAGGCCTTCTTATCCTATACTTAGCATGTTGTTTATGCAATTTCAGGGTACATATGGCTACAGTGGGAAACAAAGTTAACAACTATCAGCGATCGACAGCAGCACAAAATAGCGCCAAGGATCTTTCTTGGCCCATGCGCTGGTGGCTATCGCTGATTTCAATCATGAACTCCATTGGTACTGCCTGGGTGTTCGTGTTGCTGGTGATTATCAATCTGGATATCGGGGGGCGGGCCATTTTCAACCACCCGATCCGGGGAGTTCCGGAAATTGTCTCCCTCTCCATTGTGGCCTGCGTTTTCCTTCAGGTCGCCCATACGCTGAAAGTGGGGCGCCTGACGCGCTCGGAAATTCTTCTGAACTGGCTGAGCAAGCACAATCCAAATTTGCAGCATGTGCTGAACGGCCTTTATCATGTAGTCGGCGCAGGTCTGATGATGATAATGTTCAAGGCCAGCCTGCCGCTTTTCAATAAGGCCTGGCAACTGGATGTGTATGTGGGCGCGGAAGGCGATTTCATGGCGCCGGTGTGGCCAGTAAAACTGATCATCCTGATCGGTTGTAGTGCTGCCGCGATCCAGTTTCTTCTCACGGCATGGCAGGAATTCCGATCCCTGGGAAGGAAGCCGGAACATGACTGATCTGCAGATCGGCCTGCTGTCGATTTTCGCTATTCTGTTTTTGATTTATGCGGGGATGCATGTTGCCATTGCCCTCACGCTGCTCTCATTTTTAGGTGTGTGGTTTATCCGGGGAAAATGGATCGTGGCCAGCAAACTGTTGGCTTTAGCAGCCGCGGACAGCATCTCCAGCTACATATTCGGTGTGGTGCCCCTGTTTGTGCTCATGGGGATGTTTATCTCGGTTTCGGGGATAGGCAAAGACACGTTCGATGTGGCCAATAGGATATTCGGCAGGCTCAAAGGTGGCCTGGGGATTGCCACGGTTGCCGCCAATGCCGTGTTTGCGGCGGTGACCGGGATTTCCATCGCATCCGCTGCGGTGTTCACCAAGGTGGCGGTCCCGGAAATGATCCGCCTGGGGTACAAGCCGCGCTTTGCAGTGGGGGTGGTCACCGGTTCTTCGGTACTGGGGATGCTCATTCCCCCCAGCCTTCTGTTGATTCTTTTCGGAATTCTGACGGAAACCTCCATCGGCGATCTGTTCAAAGCCGGCATCATGCCGGGGATTGTTCTTTCCATCGGGTTTTCATTGGCTATTTTGTTCATGGCCTACCGGGTGCCGAACTATGTGGGGGGACGACCCCAGGATCGGGAGGGTGCCGCGGATGATGATATGTCCCTGATGCTGGCCGTGGCAAAGCTGACACCCATCGTCCTGCTGGTCTGCCTGGTTTTGGGCGGTATCTACGCCGGTTGGTTCACCCCCACCGAGTCGGGTGCTGTCGGCGCTTTGGGGGCTCTATTGTTGACCCTGGGGAAAAGGCGGCTGACCTGGGCAAAGTTGTGGCAGGTCCTCATCGAAACCGGACATGTGACGGTCTCGATCCTCTTTCTGATAATCTCCGCCAATATCTATGGGCGCATGTTGGCGCTTTCCGGCATAACGAGCTTCGTCGGAAACTGGATCGGCGAGTCGGGCATGGGGCTGTACGCGGTCATCAGTATCTATCTGGTGGTGGTTCTGCTGATGGGGACCATCCTGGATTCCACCTCCATCATGATGATTGTGGTGCCGCTCATCTATCCAATCATGAAAACTTTTGAGGTCAATTTCGTGTGGTTCGGCCTGCTCACCGTCATCGCCATTGAAGTGGGATTGATAACGCCGCCTCTGGGCATTGCGGCTTATGTGGTCAAATCAACGCTGGATGATCAGAAAATCACACTGAACGACGTGTTTGCAGGTGCTTTCCCGTTTGTCCTGATCATGATCCTGGTGCTGGTACTGGTGACGATATTTCCCCAGATCAGCTTAGTGCTCGTACGTTAAATCCTGGAAAAGTTATACGCAGAAAGGGCTTTTATCACGAAATCACGAAAAAACAAAAACACGAAAGAGAAATGTAAAATTTTGTGCTTTTAACGTTTCGTGTTTTCGTGATGATTGTTTGTAATAGAATGCATGCTTTTCCAATTGGGGCTGGGTAAACATATACAAGTAGTTTTGCTACCCATAGCAAGAGGAATTCCAACATGACTGATAATCCCATCATCGGTTTTCAGGTGGATCCTGCGGACATCCAGTATATCGGCGAGGACCTGCAGC
>JAOZRT010000099.1:0-5156 GCA_029940035.1 Desulfobacterales bacterium | reverse complement strand
ATCGGTTTTCAGGTGGATCCTGCGGACATCCAGTATATCGGCGAGGACCTGCAGCGGCCCGAGTGCATTCTGGCGGAAAAGGACGGAACCCTGTGGTCGGCGGACGCCCGGGGCGGGGTTGCGTGCATCTCGCCGGACGGCACCCTGAAACTGATTACCCAGACGTTTGATAAAAGCTTCACCGAGGCAAAAGACGATGCCAGCCGGTTCACCGAGGGAACCCTGCCCAACGGCTTGGCCTTTGCCAGGAACGGCGATATCCTGATTTCCAACTTCGGGACCGACGTTCTCGAAGTCATGAGCCGGGATGGTGAAACCCGGTTGATGTATGATACGATCGACGGGCAGCCCATCGGCAAGGTCAATTTTGTGTTGCGGGACAGCCAGGACAGGATCTGGCTGACCATTTCCACGCGTACCAAAAACTGGATGGAAACGATCAGCCCGAACATTTCCGACGGGTACATCGCCCTGGCCGATGAAAAAGGCCTGCACATCGTTGCCGATGGTTTCAGCTTTACCAATGAAATTCGTCTGGATGCCGATGAAGCGTACATGTACATTGTCGAAACCACCGGGCAGTGCATTTCCCGGATGAAGGTGGGCGCGGATGGTTCCCTTTCGGGCCGGGAAGTTTTTGGGCCATCCAAGCTCGGCCAGTACGGTTTTCCCGACGGCATCGCCTTTGATGCTTTCGGCAACCTGTGGGGCACGCTGGTCATGGTGGACCAGGTGTTCGCCATTACCCCGGAGGGGGATTTCCATGTGATTCTGGACGATACCAACCAAGAGTCGGCCAAAGCGCTCGAGCAGGCCTTTGTGGAGGACCGGGTCACACCGGATGATATGCTGGCTGCAGGAGGGACCATCGCTCCATGGTTTGCCAGCGTTACGTTCGGCGGCCCTGATCTTACGACCGCCTACATCGGAAGCCTGCGGGGCACGCGCATCCCCTTTTTCAGGTCGCCGGTGGCAGGGTTGCCCATGATTCACTGGAGATAATTCTTGCGGAGCAAGAATTATGATACGCGGCTTCGCCGCTAAAAATCCCAACCCGGATAACCGGAATTGAATATCCAATTATCAATATACAACGCCCAATGATCAAGTTACGGCAGGGCTGAAGCCCTGGACTACATGGCATAAAGCCGACGGCTTTGTAGCGCAGGGATGACAACTAAAACTCGATGATGGTTCAATAAATAAGGAGAAAATAGAAATATGTCATCCGATCTAACCAACAAAAAAGTAATCACCGCGGCATTGACCGGCGCCATTCACACGCCAAGTATGTCGCCCCACCTGCCCATTACTCCCGAAGAACTCATCGATGAGGCTGTTGCCGCCCATGCAGCCGGCGCGGCAGTGGTGCATCTGCACGTGCGCAACCCGGAGAACGGCATGCCCAATGCCGACCAGGCGCTTTTCAAACACATCGCCGTGGAGGTCAAGAAGCAGTGCGACGTCATCCTTTGCACGACCACCGGCGGTGCACTGGGAGAGCCGGTGGAAAAAAGGGTCAAGGTGGCCTCAACTTTGAAGCCTGAGCTGGCGTCCCTCAATGCGGGCTCCCTCAACTTTGCTCTTTTTCACGTTCTGGATAAGGTCAAGGAGTGGAAACATGACTGGGAAAAACAGTACCTGGGGTTTACCGAAGATTTTATTTTTCCCAACACCTTCAAAACCATGCGCGAATTCCTTGAAATTTTCAATCAGGTGGAAACTAAGCCGGAATTTGAAATTTACGACGTGGGCATGATCAACAACCTGGCCTATGCCATCCAATCCGGCTGGATCAAAAAACCAGTCTACCTGCAATTCGTGATGGGTATCCTGGGCGGCATTCCAGCCACCCCCCAGAACCTGATATTTCTTTACGAGACAGCCCAGAAAACCATCGGCGATTTTAAGTTCTCCGTGTGCGCGGCCGGTAAGAACCAGTTTTACATGGGCACCCAGTCGTTCCTTTTGGGCGGGCATGCCCGCGTCGGTCTGGAGGACAACCTCTACATCGGCAAAGGGCAATTGGCCAAAAGCAATGCCGAGCAAGTGGAAAAAATAGTGCGGATTGCCCGTGAGCTGGACTGTGAACCGGCCACACCCGAGGAAGCCCGGCAGATACTGGGGCTGAAGGGGCTGGACAAAGTGGCCTTTTAATATCCAATAATCAATATTCAATGTCCAATTACGATGTAGGGGTGCCCCTTGTGGGTACCCGAACAACCATAGGCGTTTGGCTTAATCGGGCAGACACAAGGCCTGCCCCTACACGACCATTGATTATTCGTTATTGGATATTAGATATTCTCCTTTTTTAGAAACAGTTATCAGAGCCATAAATCTTAAAACAATCAACCGAGTGAACATTGATGGCAGGCATCATTAGGGATAACTGTTTCTAACCTATAGGAAGGAGGATACTTATGAGCATTTATGATGACAAACCCTGGCTGAAACACTTTGATGAAGGGGTCGATCCGGACGTCACGGTTCCTTCGGAAACCAGCTACGCAGACATGTTCAGGGAATCGGTCAAAGCCAATCCGGCTGCGCCGGCCATGCATTTTATGGGGGTGACCTTTTCCTATGGCGAACTGGATGACCTGTCCGGACGGTTTGCCGCCTATCTTACCGCCTGCGGTTGTTTCCAGGGTGATGTCGTGGGCATCAACCTCCCCAACATTCCCCAATACGTCATTGCTCTGGTGGGCGCCCTGCGTTGCGGGTGTGCGGTGACCGGCGTGTCGCCCCTGCTGACACCCAAGGAAATGGCCTATCAGATCAACGATGCCGATGCCAAGGTGCTGGTCACCCTGGACGCCATTTTCGAGCACCGGGTGCAACCCATCCAGGGTGATGTTCCCGGATTGAAGCACATCGTCTGTGCCAATATTGGCGATTACCTGCCGTTCATAAAAGCCTTCCTCGGCAAACTGCTGAAGAAAATTCCCACCGGCCAGATCGTCCAGCTACCGGGCAAAAAGGTCATGGCTTTTAAGGCTGTCATGGCGAGTCATCCCAACCAACCGCCAACAGTCGGCATCGCTCAGACGGACACCTGCCTGGTGCAGTACACCGGTGGTACCACCGGTCTGCCCAAAGGGGTCGAATTGACCCACGGCAATATCGTTACCAACATTATTCAGATCGTGAACTGGATTGACTATCAGTACGGCCAGGAGGTCATGTGTTCCGCCTTTCCCCTTTTCCACATGGCCGGCCTCATGGTGTGCATGGCCTCGTTGACCCAGAACATACCCCAGTGCCTTATCCCGGATCCAAGAAACACCAAACATATTTGTAATGAAATCAAGAAGTATCACCCCACCACCATGACCAACGTACCCTCCCTGTACCAGATGCTCATGGAGACGCCGGAGTTCGCTTCTCTGGATTTTTCAATGTGTAAGGCCTTTCTTTCCGGCGCGGCCCCCTTTGCAGTGGAATCCATCCTGGCCTTCGAGGAAATCGTCGGCAAAGGCAAAGTGATGGAGGTCTACGGCATGACCGAAACCAGCCCAATAACGGTAATGAACCCGCTTCATGGCACAAAGAAAATCGGGAGTGTGGGCATACCTATTCAAAGTACACGCATCAAACTGGTGGATATCGAAACCGGCACCCAGGAAGTTGGCGTGGAAGAAGAGGGGGAGCTGATCGTCAACGGGCCCCAGGTCATGAAGGGGTATCTCAACAAGCCAGAGGAAACCGAGCATGCCATCCGGGATTTTCAGGGGGAGAAGTGGCTCTACACCGGTGATGTGGCCCGTATGGACGAGGACGGTTATTTCAGCATTGCCGACCGCGTCAAGGATATGCTGATCGTGGGCGGCTACAAGGTGTTTTCCCGCGAAGTGGAAGAAAAACTCTACAAGCATCCGACAGTGGAGTTCTGTGCCATTGTGGGGCTTCCCCACCCGGACAGGCCAGGCAGCGAAATCGTCAAGGCCGTCATCCAGGTGGCAGCTGGAGCCAAGGGAGAAGAACCCGCAAGCATAGAAAAAGATATCATCGCCTTTTGCAAGGAAAACATGGCGCCCTACAAGATACCCAAGGTCGTGGAATTTGTAGACGAGATACCGTTGACTGCGGTGGGCAAGGTGGATAAGAAGGCGCTGCGGTAACAAAAGGCCGAATAAATAATAATCAATGGTTAATGGCTAATTTTTAATTCAGGGTTGCCATGCATGCAGCAATTAGAAGAAAGACATTCGCTGCTGGTTGCCATCATTATCAATTAATTCAAAGGTTGGGGAGTTTTATCATAAAACACTCGTCATTCCCGCGCAGGCGGGAATCCAGAAAGCGATGAGCCAGAAGCCCTGGATGCCCGCCTGCGCGGGAATGACACCCAAAAACACCCCGATGACTGAATTAATTATTATTTCAAACTGTTAATTTGTCCCTTGTCCAGGGAATGTAAGCAACAAGGATTGAATGATGAAAGCGGCTTATTACGAAACATTCAAAGGGCCCATCACCATAGAGGAACTGCCCGACCCGGTTCCGCCGGAGGACGGTGTTGTGGTCAGGGTCATGGCCAACGGTATTTGCCGTAGCGATTGGCACGGTTGGATGGGGCACGACGCGGATATCACGCTACCCCATGTTCCCGGACACGAAATGGCCGGCATTGTTGAAGAAGTGGGTCAACAGGTAAAAAAGTGGAAGCCGGGCGATCGGGTGACCCTGCCCTTTGTGGAAGGGTGCGGCAATTGTCCGCAGTGTGCTTCGGGCAACCACCAGGTCTGCGATCACCAGGAACAGCCCGGATTTACCCACTGGGGCTCTTTTGCAGAATACGTGGCCCTGCATCGGGCGGACGTTAACCTGGTGGGGCTTCCCCAGGAAATAGGGTTTGTGACGGCAGCCAGCCTGGGATGCCGGTTTGCCACCTCTTTCAGGGGCATCGTGGATCAGGGCCGAGCAGCCCCGGGTGAATGGGTCGCTATCCACGGCTGTGGCGGCGTGGGCCTGTCAGCCTTGATGATTGCCAAAGCAATGGGGGCCAACACCATCGGGATCGACATCCAGGAAGACCGGCTGGCATTCGCCCGTTCCATCGGTGCCATGCACACCTTGAACGCCCGCAACATCAAGAACCCGACAGAGGCGATCCTGGATATTACCGAGGGCGGCGCACATGTTTCCATGGA
>JAOZRT010000421.1 GCA_029940035.1 Desulfobacterales bacterium | reverse complement strand
CCTTAGTATGGCACTTGTGGAAATCATTCAGTTTTGCTACGTTTTGTGCGCATGAAATGTTCATGAGGGTAAACGGTTGGGTACAAGAGATCTATTTCAAGAGGGGAACATATGAAAAACAAGGGATACATGGGCAAGATACTGCATGTGGATTTGGCTGCCAATGAAATCAGGGAAGAAGTCCTGCCCGACAGTGTGTATAAAAAATACCTGGGTGGGATGGGGCTGGCCGCCTACGTACTGTACGAGAAGATCCCGGCAGGGGCAGACCCGCTGGGACCGGACAATATCCTTGGATTTCTCCCGGGGCTGTTGACCGGAACGGGCAGCTTTTTCACCGGCCGCTGGATGGTGGTGGGCAAGTCCCCGCTCACGGGAGGGTGGGGGGATGCCAACTGCGGTGGCACCTTTTCCCCGGCCATCAAGCGCTGCGGATACGACGGAATATTTTTCAGCGGCATCAGCGAAAAACCGGTCTACCTCTACATGGACGATCATGTCAGAGAGTTGCGGGATGCATCAGATGTGTGGGGGATGGATGCGGTTGAAACCGAAGAATATCTCGGGAAAAAGGACGGGAATAAAGGCAAGCAACCCAAGGTTGCCTGCATCGGGCCTGCTGGAGAATCCATCTCGCTCATATCCGGAATTTCAACAGACAAAGGCCGTATGGCCGCCCGTTCAGGGCTCGGGGCGGTGATGGGTGCCAAACGGTTGAAGGCGCTAGTCCTTGCGGGGAGCAAACGTATTGTGCCCCATGACCGGGAGGAAATCAAAAAGATCAGCCAGACCTGCAACAAATGGGTTCAGTTTCAGCCGCCCTTTGTTTCCGGTCCCATGACCGCTTTTGTGGGGGCCCTTCTGCGGTTCCTTCCCACGGTCATGGCCATGGATGGCATGCTCTACAAGATCATGCTGAAAAAGTGGGGTACGGTAGCCATGAACCAGATGTCGCCTGAGATGGGCGACTCACCCCTTAAAAACTGGAAGGGCAGCATCAAGGACTGGGGCATCCGCAAAAGCTACGCGTCCAACCCGGATGTGTTCATTGACTGTGAAAAGGTAAAGTACCACTGCTATGCATGTCCGCTGGGGTGCGGCGGCATCTGCACCACCGAAGGGAAATACAGTGAAACCCACAAACCGGAATATGAAACAGTCCTTTCCCTGGGCGGGTTCTGCATGAACGAGGATGTGGAAGCCATTTTTTATCTCAACGAGGTGTTGAACCGGGCAGGTATGGACACCATTTCAGCCGGCCACGCCATTGCCTTTGCCATGGAATGCTATGAGCACGGCGTGATCACCAGGGAAGACGCCGACGGGCTTGATCTAACCTGGGGCAATTCCGAAGCCATCGTGGAACTTGTGGAGAAAATGGTTAGGCGCGAAGGCTTCGGCCATGTACTGGCCGATGGCGTAAAGCAGGCGGTTGAAAGAATCGGCAAGAAGGCCGAGCCTTATGCAGTGCTTGCCGGCGGCCAGGAGCCGGCCATGCACGACTCCAGAAACGACCCGGGGTTTGCCCTGCATTACAGTGTGGAGCCCACACCCGGCCGCCACACCCTTGGTTCACTCCTTTATTATGAAATGTTTCAGCTGTGGAAGGTGGTCAAGGGCATTCCCAAGGCCCCAGCTATGTACTGGAAAGGCAGCAAATACAATGACCCGGATAAGCTGGCTGAATTCGGTGCAACCACCAGCAAGTACATGACCATTGTCAACTCAGTGGGCGGGTGCCTGTTTGGGGCTTTTCTGGGCGCTAAACGCATCCGGTTTTTTGACTGGATGAATGCGGCCACCGGCTGGGAATTTACACCCAATCAATATATGGACAAGGCTGCGGACATTCACACCCTGAAACAGGCGTTCAATGTCAAGCACGGCCTTGAACCCAATAAGATCAAAATCAGTGAGCGTGCCCTGGGCCGCCCTGCTCAGACGGAAGGCGCCAATAAAGGACGCTCCGTGGAGATCGAAGCCATGATGAGCCGCTACTGGGAGCAGTTTGGTTGGGATGGAGAAACAGGTAAACCGTCAAGTGAACATGTAGAAAGAATTGCAGCTGCAGGAGGAAAATAATGGCCTATTTTATAACGGAAAAATGTAGCGGCTGCACAGCGTGTGTGCGTATCTGCCCGACAGGCGCGGTATCTGGCGAAAAAGAAGAGCGTCATCAGATCGATGAACAAAAATGCATCGAGTGCGATGCCTGCGGAAAAGTGTGCCCGGACAACGCGGTTCTGGACGTTTCCGGGGTAGTGGTGCAGCAGGTAAAGCGCAGCGAGTGGCAAAAGCCGTTTTTCGATAAGAATAAATGCAATGGGTGCGCCATCTGCCTGGATGTCTGTCCCACTGACTGTATTAGCCTGGGGGTTCCAGGAATCAAGGACCCGCATGCCTACCCAGAAGTTGTCAATCAAAAGGCCTGCATCGGCTGCGGGTTTTGTAACCAGGAGTGCCCAATGGACGCCATCGAAATGGCCGCCCAAACGGTTATTGAAGATAAAATCGAAGAACAGAAAGCCAAAGAAGAAAAAAGCGTCAAGTGGCTGCTGAAAAAAAGCACTTTGCGGGGGATCCAAAAGGTTATGAAAGTCGCCTCCATGATCTTGCCGTTTCCGGTGCCCGTCATTTTGACCGGCCCGGGAAGTGTTAAAACCCTGATAGACAACGTCAAGGCCAGGGGCCTCAACAATATCCTGGTGGTCACCGACAAGGTCCTGATGGATCTGAAGCTTCTGGACGGACTGCAGGCAGCTCTGAAAGAGAACGAGATTAAATACGTCATTTTCGACGACGTCCAGCCCAACCCGACTATTGAAAATGCCGAAGCCGGTCGGGAAATATATAAACAAAACAAATGCAAAGGCATCATTGCCTTCGGGGGTGGATCGCCCATCGATTGTGCTAAAACCATCGGTGCCAGAATCAGAAACCCGTATCTTCCCGTACGGTTCATGGGGGGACTTTTCAGGGTCATTATACCGCCCCCTCCCTTCTTTTGCATTCCAACCACAGCAGGAACAGGATCGGAAACGACGATTGCCGCTGTCATGACCAACGCGAAGACCCATGAAAAATTCACGATAATAGATCCAAAGCTGGTTCCGAAGATCGCCGTGCTGGACCCGGAATTGATGATAGGGCTTCCGCCGCACATCACCTCCACCACGGGCATGGATGCCTTGACCCATGCCGTGGAAGCATACATCAATCAAAACGGCACAGCCTACACCGATGAAAATGCTGAACTTGCCGTAAAGCTGATATTCGAAAGCCTGGAAAAGGTTTACGACGATGGTTCTGATCTCGAGGCCCGCAATAACATGGCTTTGGCGTCCTTTTATGCCGGGATTGCCTTTACGAGAGCTTATGTGGGGTATGTGCATGCCATTGCCCACCGTTTGGGCGGGCTTTACGGCGTGCCGCACGGGCTGGCCAATGCAGTGGTTTTACCGTACGTCCTCGAGTACAGCCGGAAGGAAGCGGAGAAAAGACTGGCCAAGCTGGCCATTGCCGGGGGCATTGGTGCTGAGGGTGAGCCAAACGAGGAATTGTCGCACCGGTTCATAGATAAGATCAAGGCCATGAATGCGAAGATGAACATTCCGACCTATATCGAGGAACTCAAGGAAAGCGACATTCCGTTGATCGTCAAACGTGCATTCAAAGAGGCGCATCCCCTTTATCCGGTGCCCAGGATCATGACACCCCAGGATTGTGCCGACCTTGTGAGGAAACTTCTGCCGTAACGTGATATAAAAG
>JAOZRT010000420.1 GCA_029940035.1 Desulfobacterales bacterium | reverse complement strand
TCCATGCCTGAGCCGTCGTATTCCTCCGGTATCCCGATACCCAATAAACCAAGGTCACCAAAGGTTTTCCATATCCCTTCAGGAAGATGGCATTCCCGATCAAGTTCCTCTGCAATTGGAGCGATTTCTTTCCGCATGAATTCTTTGATATTTTTCTGGATCATTTTTTGTTCGCGTGTGAGTTCAAAATCCATAAGTTTGTTATCTCCTCATATTCTTAATACACCGTTTGGTGTTTCGCTAAATTCACGGTTCAATGCCGCTGACAGGGAAATACCTAATACCTTCCGGGTATCGGCAGGGTCGATAATACCATCATCCCACAACTCAGAAGTGGAATAATAAGCACTGCTCTTTTCCATGTAATCATCGGCAATGTTTTGAGTAATTTTTTCCTTCTCATCATTTGACAATGTTTTACCCTGGCGCTGTAGTGATTTAAGACGAATTTGTGTCAGGGTTTTAATTGCCTGTTCCATTCCCATAACGGAAATTTGCGAGTTGGGCCAGGAATAGAGAAAACGGGCGTCATAGGCGCGACCGCACATGGCATAATTGCCGGCACCGAAACTGCCGTTGGTCATGATGGTCAATTTAGGGACGTCAAGGTTGGCCTGAACCATTAGCATTTTGGCTCCGTCCTTGGTAATACCGCCATGCTCATATGCCTTACCGATCATAAATCCACTGATATTCTGTAAAAAAATAATTGGAATACGATCCCGATTGCAGATCTGCATAAACTGGGTACATTTTTGGGCACTGTCGGAAAACAATACGCCGTTATTACCAATAATTCCGACCTTCCAGCCATATAGGAAAGCAAACCCACATACTGCGGTTGTTCCATAGGCAGGCTTAAATTCATGAAATCGGCTGCCATCCACAATACGGGCAATAACATCTCTGATATCGAATTGTTTTTTCACATCATCTGGAATAATACCGTAGAGTTCCTTTGGATCATAATAAGGCTCTTCAGACTCCCTCTTTTCCAGCGCTATTTTAGTTTTTCTGGGGAAAGTTCCAACAATTTCACGCACAAGCGCAAGACCTTCCTGTTCGGAATCAACAGCGTAATCAGCTGTGCCGCTGACGGTTGTATGAACATCAGCACCTCCGAGTTCATCAGCGGTTACCTCTTCACCGGTGGCCGCTTTAACCAGGGGAGGTCCTCCGAGAAAAACGCCTCCGGTGTGACGTACCATAATGGAATAATCGCACAGGGTGGGCACGTATGCGCCACCGGCAGTACTGTGTCCCAGAACAAGCGCCACCTGTTGTACTCCCATTGCACTTAAAACGCATTGATTTCGAAACATTCTGCCTGCCATGTGCCTGTCGGGGAACAGGCCTGACTGCAATGGTAAAAATGCTCCGGCAGCATCCACCAGATGGATCATGGGCAAATGGTTCTCAATGGCAATATCCAGAGTTCGAACCATCTTTTTTACGGTTAAAGGATACCAGGCACCGCCCTTGATAGAGCTGTCACTTGCCATCACCAAAATTTCCCGACCATTGACGATCCCTATACCGGAAACAACACCTGCAGACGGAACCGTTCCGTCATAAGCCATATTAGCCGCCAGAGTAGATAGCTCCATAAACGGAGTTTCAGGATCAAGAAGCAAATCAATCCTTTCCCGGACTAATAATTTTTTTTGTTTGCGCAATCGCCTGATATCCCTTTCGGGACGTTCAAAACGTGCTTTTTGCTGACTCACACAAAGCTTATCTATGAGTGTAAGGTTGTGGCGTTCATATGTATGAAATTGAACTGACTGGGTATCTATATTGGATTTGATTCTACGCATTCTACGCATCCTCCTTTTCTATCAGAGTAACCAGAACATCATTTTTATCAAAAGTCTTCCCAGGTTCAAAATTGACTGTAGCCACTTTTCCGTCACGAGGTGCAGTTATGACGGTTAAAATTTTCATACTCTCAATGGTGATCATGTCCTGGCCCCTGACAACCTTATCACCCGCGGTAACATGGATGTCCACCACCATGCCAGGCATGGGTGCCATAGCACTATTACTACCTTTGCCGGTTTTCTGCGAGGCTTGCTCCACCGGATCAACAATATCCAGGGTAAATGTCCGGCCAAATGCATGGATATAGGCTGTTTCACCTTTGACCGCCATTTGGATATCTTTTTGTTTACCACCCATGTGAACCCTGTGATGCCCATCTTTTTTATCAATTAAAACAGCAGGACAAGGCTTGTCATCATCCACTTGAAACTGCTGAGCACCATGCTCACCTGTAATCGTTACCGTATAACTTTTACCTAACAAATCGATTTGACGTTGCATATCAATTCCTCCAATTTCCCAAAAAGCAATGGGGTTCCGGTACTTTGAAGGCAGGATCAACAAACTCACTACTGCTCAAGGCTGTCGCTGCAAGAAGCATGTTGCGCTCTTCTTTGTTTAGCGTTGGCGATTTAAGATCCTCAGCATACTGTGGTATAAAATCTGTATCCACCTTACCGGCCAGAAAACTTGGATGACTTAAAATTCGGACCAGATAATCCGTATTGGTGGTCACGCCTAAAATAAGAGTATCTTTCAAAGCCTTTATCCCTTGTTCAAGGGCAGCCTTTCGATCGACATCATGAACAATCAATTTGGCCAGCATGGGATCAAAGGCAGATGACACGACCATTCCTTCAGCAAACCCGTTTTCCACTCTAACTTTTTCACCCGACGGCAATTGATAAGCCAGCAATTGTCCTGTAGCAGGTAAAAAATCATTTTCAGGATCCTCTGCGTAGAGGCGCATCTCAATAGCATGTCCAGTTGTTTGGACTTGTTCCTGCATCAACGGAAGTGACTCCCCACGGGCTACACAGATCTGCAATTGAACAAGATCAACTCCCGTTACCATCTCCGTGACCGGATGTTCAACCTGGAGCCGGGTATTCATCTCTAAAAAATAGAACTTACCTTCAGGAGCCAGAATGAATTCCACGGTACCGGCATTCCGATACTCGGCTTTGCGGGTTATTTCAACTGCCGTATCACAGATAGCCTTACGAAGTTCGGGTGCCAGGGATGGTGCCGGGCTTTCCTCGATAATTTTTTGAAAACGACGCTGGATGGAACATTCCCTCTCACCCAGGTGTATAATATTTCCGTGATGATCAGCCACCACCTGCACCTCGATGTGCCGGGATTTTTCCACATATTGTTCGGCATAGACCTCACTATTTCCAAAAGAACGCCGGGCTTCTTCCCTGGCTAATTGAACAGCTGTTTCCAGGTCTTTCCATTCATTCACAATCTGCATGCCCTTACCGCCGCCTCCGGCTGCTGCTTTGATGAGTAACGGGAGGTCAATCTGTTTAACAGATTTTATAAAATCAGCGTCCTGAGCTGTTTGTGTGACAGAGGGTGCAAGTGGAAAATTATTTTCAATACAAAAAGTACGCGCAGCCACCTTGTTGCCCATCATTTCGATAACTTCCGGTCGAGGACCGATAAAGATAATTCCTTCCTGTTCAATCCGCCTGGCAAAATCAGCGTTTTCTGCCAGAAAACCGAATCCAGGATGGACTGCGTCAGCTCCTGTTTTTTTGCAGGCATTGATAATCTGTTCCACGTCAAGGTAGGCAGACACCGGGGTGACCCCCTGGATTTCCACTTTCTCATCAGCCATTAGCACTGCCGGAGTGTCAGCATCCACAGCGTGATACACTATCACGCTTGTAATATCCATACGTTCCAATGAGCGTAAGATTCTGCAGGCGATCTCTCCCC
>JAOZRT010000098.1 GCA_029940035.1 Desulfobacterales bacterium | reverse complement strand
TGAGAGCAGGCAAAAGCCAGCGCACTGCCCCACTGCCCGGCTCCAGTTTCCGTGGTCAGCCTTTTGATGCCAAATTCCTTATTGTAGTAAGCCTGCGCGACGGCGGTGTTGGGCTTGTGGCTGCCCGGAGGGCTGACGCCTTCATATTTATAGTAGATGCGGGCCGGCGTATCCAGGGCTTTCTCAAGACCATATGCCCGGATTAATGGCGACGGGCGCCATATGCTGAGCACGTCCAATACTGGTTCGGGTATATCGATCCAACGCTCGGTACTGACTTCCTGCTCGATCAGGTTCATGGGGAACACCGGAGCCAGTTGGTCCGGCCCAATCGGATTTCCATCCGGGCCCAACGGCGGGTTCATCTTGATATCCGCGAGAATGTTGTACCATTGCCGAGGCATTTCATCTTCAGTCAGAAATACTTTTTTCATCTTCATAGCGCCCTCCTTGGTTTTAAGTTGAACACCTTGACTTCGCTTGGTATACAGTATACAAATTTTTCTGCCCGGTAAATCCTGTGTAAACTATTTTAGATTATAAATAAAGAGGTAAAATGACATGGAAAATGAAAAACAACTCTATCTGACGACATTGAATCCCTTACTTATCAAGCCGGAACGCGGTTTGCCCGGCGCAGTTGCCGTGATCGGAGCCGGTACCATTGGACCGGATATCGGGTACTATCTCAAAAGCGCCATGCCGGATATCACCCTCTTTCTCGTGGATATCGATGAAAAGCCGCTGCAGAAAGCGGAAAAAAGAATGGCTGCCTATGCCCAGAAGGCCGTCGACAAAAGAAAAATGAAGCCGGAAAAAGCGGCGGCTGTCTTAAACAATATTTTCTACACGCAGGATTACAAAGACCTCAAGGAATGCGACCTTGTTATTGAAGCAGCCACTGAAAACATTCCTCTAAAACAGAAGATATTTGAACAGATAGAGAACATTGTCCGTCCGGACGCCATTATCACCTCCAATACCAGTTCCATACCGGCAGACCGGCTTTTTACCCACATGCAGCATCCGGAAAGAACGACGGTTACCCATTTTTTCGCCCCGGCCTGGCGCAGCCTGCCGGTGGAAGTCATCCTATGGGAGGGGGCCAGCCAGGAGACTGTTGACTACCTGTTCTGGTTTTTCGCCAGCACCGGCAAAGCGCCCATCATTACCGGCAATGCCATCTGTTTCGTCCTGGACCGCATCTTCGACAACTGGTGCAATGAGTCGGCCTGCCTTCTGGAACTGGCCACGGCCAGCCAGATCGACAAAGTGGCTGAAGAGTTTGTTTTTGCCGGGCCTTTCTTTGTGCTCAACATGGCCAACGGCAATCCCATTATTGTGGAAACCAACACACTTCAAATGGAGGAAGGCGCCCACTATCAACCGGCGGCCATACTGAATTCCGTCGATCGCTGGGCAACCCACCGCCCCGGGTCCGAAGTCGATGTCCCTGATGACCTCAGGCAACAAATCCGCGACCGGCTGCTGGGGATTCTTTTCTCCCAGAGTTTCGACATCATCGACCGAGGCATCGGCACTCCGGCAGATCTCAATTTCGGCTGCCAGGTTGCGCTGGGCTTTAAAAAAGGCCCCCTGGACATCATGCGCGATCTCGGGGAAAAGGAAGTCAGCCGCATTATGGCCCGCTTCGAAAAAGAGAGGCCTGGATTTCCACAGGCGCAGGCGTCATTTTCCGACTATCAGGCGTTTTACCGCTATCTGCTCACAGATGAACTGGACAACGTCAGGGTGATCACCCTCCGCCGGCCCCAGGCCATGAATGCCCTGAATGACGACGTTACCGGAGAAATACTGGACGTCATGCAGAAAGATGAAAACAACCCGGACATAAAAGGATTTATCATTACCGGGTATGGTACGCAGGCTTTTTCTGCGGGTGCGGACATAGGAAAATTTCCCGAAATGCTGGGTGACAAGGATGCATCCGTCCAATATGCCAAAGACTGTGCCAAAGTCCAGCTCCACATGGACCGCATGGCCAAGCCGGTGGTTGCCGCCTTGAATGGTTTGGCCATGGGCGGCGGCCTTGAAGTGGCCATTCGCTGCCACAGCCTGGTTGCCGTTAAAAACGCAGCATTGCAGTTTCCGGAAATAGGCTTGGGTATCCTGCCGGGCATTGGTGGTTGCGTGGTTCCCTACCGCAAATGGCCCCAGGGGGCGGCACTGTTTCACGATATGATTATGCTCGGCAAACCCATCAAAACCCAGGATGCGGCCGACATAGGCATGATCAATCAACTCGTGGACAACCCGGCTGACCTTATTGCCACTGCCATTGCCGAGATAGACCGCATCCAGGATGCCATTCCCCGTATCACGGAACAGACGGTCGACGTTCCGGCGTTTGAGATCCCGGAACAACCCATGGCCGGAAAACAGGCGTTGAGCATGGAGGCCGTGGCCATTACCGCGGAGACTGTCAAAAAGGGAGCAGCGGCTTCCTCCCTCGAGGAATCCCTTGAAATCGGCTATGCCGGTTTCGGCCGCATAGCATGCTGTGAAGCGGCCAAGGAAGGCATCAGCGCCTTTCTGCAAAAGAGGCGTCCCACTTTTACCAAATGATCATTCCCTGAACCTTGCATGATACTTGATACATTTTCTGCAAACCAAAGAGGTGCCATGAACGAAGACTTTTTACTGGGAAACGGTGCAATCGCCCTCGGGCTTCTGGAGGCAGGATGCCAGGTGGTCACGTCCTACCCCGGGACCCCCAGCTCGGAGATTCTACCTGAGGTCGTGCGGCTTAAAAAAGCGGATAACCTGAAAACATACGTGGAGTGGTCCACCAATGAGAAGGTAGCCCTGGACAATGCCTTTGCAGCGGCCATCACCGGCAAACGCACTGCCTGCTGCATGAAGCAGGTGGGGCTCAATGTGGCGGCGGACTCCCTCATGAGCGCTGCCTACCTGGGAACGGTGGGGGGGATGGTGATCATATCCTGTGACGACCCTGGCCCCCACTCCTCTCAAACCGAGCAGGATACCCGCCTCATGGCCCGCCTGGCCAAAGTTCCGGTGCTGGACCCGGCAACCCCCCAGGAAGCCAGGGAAATGGCTGGAATCGCCTTTGATATTTCCGAAACTTTCGGCATCCCTGTCATTTTGCGGCCAGCCATACGCGTGTGCCATGCCCGGCAGAATATGAAGTGGTCCGCCCTGACTGACCACCCTGCCAAAGCCCTTTTTAAAAAGGACCCCATGCGCTGGGCGGCCACACCCAAATTCCGTTTTCGCTTGCACCAGGAACTCAACCGGAAGCTTAAAAATATCTCCCGGCACTTCGACAGCCTGCAACCTTTCAACGGCCACAACCTCGAGCCGGGAAAGCACTACCCCCTGGGCGTCATTTCCGGCGGGGTACCCTATGCGGTCATCCAGGACATTTTATCCGATGCAGGTCGTGACGACATTCCCCTTTTGAAACTCGGGGCCCCCTATCCGCTCCCGCAAAACCTGGCTGATGAATTTGTCGCCGCCTGCGACAAGGTGCTGGTCATCGAGGAGACCGACACCGTGATCGAATATCTCCTGCGAGACCGTTCAAAGGTTCTGGGCCGTCTGTCAGAAGACGTTCCCCTGGAAGGTGAACTCGTTCCCGAACGTATTGAACACATCATTTCCCAGGTGCTCAGCGGAATGCGTCTGTTGCCCCTGAACATTCAAGCCGCCCGGGACGTAGAAGATCTTGTCGCAGGGCTCGACCTGCCCATCAGGCGCCCCACGCTGTGCCCGGGCTGCTCGCACCGTTCAGCATTTTACACCATTCGGAAAACACGGCCCAAGGCCATCTTCACCTCCGATATCGGCTGCTACACCCTGGGGCTCAACCTGGGCGCCGTGGACACGTGTCTGGATATGGGCGCTGGCATAACCATGGCATCCGGGCTGTATCATGCCCATGCCCAGGATGAGGTTCAGCAGCCCATTGTCGCCACGATAGGCGACTCGACCTTCTATCACTCGGGAACGGCAGGACTCTTGAGTGCGGTGTACAACGATGCCCGTTTCGTTCTCGTTGTCCTCGACAATCTGACCACGGCCATGACAGGCATGCAGCCGACGCCGGGACTGGGCATCCGGGCAGACGGCAGCCAGGGCAAGACCATTCCCCTGGAGCGCGTCATCAAGGGGTGCGGCATCGATTTTTTGGAAGTGCTGGACCCATACGACATCAAGGGTATGCGCCAAACCTTGAAACAGGCGTTCGACTACACCAAAAAGCCCGATGGGGGCATTGCCGTCATCATTGCCCGCCATCCATGTATCATCGCCTACCGCGAGCAGGCTGTGGCCAACAGAATTAAAGTTACTATCAGTGATGATTGCATTGCCTGCAACCACTGCATCGAACGGTTCGAGTGTCCGGCGCTTTATCACGATCCCGTCCGCGAAAAAACAGGCATCGACCAGGCCCTGTGCATAGGCTGCGGCGTATGCCTGGACGTATGTCCTAAAGGCGCGATTATAGAAATGAACATCAAATGATGAGAGGATAGATGAAGAAGAAGCCAATCAACTTCGTTATCAGCGGGCTCGGGGGCCAGGGAATCTTATTCATGACCAAAATTCTGGCCAGAACCGCCCTGCATAAAGGATTCAAAGTGATGGGGGCTGAAACCCACGGCATGGCGCAACGGGGAGGGTCGGTGGTTTCACACCTGAGGCTCGGCGATGTAAAAAGCAGTCTGGTGAAGGCAGGGGCTGCCGATTTTCTGCTGGCTCTAGAAGAAAATGAAGCCTACCGAAACCTGCCTTTTCTGGCCGAACAAAGCTTGCTGTGCAGCAACAAATCGTCCGGCAATTTCCCTGTACCCGAGGTCGAAGGGTATTTGAGCAACGCGAGCATCGCCTGCCATTCTATCAAAGCGGGAAGTCTCGCCTTTGAACTGGGTGCGCCCATGTCTACCAATCTGGCTCTGTTGGGCTATTTTTCCACACTGGACCGGTGCCCCTTTACCCTTCAGGAATTGAGAACAACCATCGAGGCCATGTCGCCCGCTGCGTATAAAGAAATCAATCTGAAAGTTTTTGACAAGGGGGCCCGGGAATCATGAAATAAAATCATGCTCCTCGATTTTATTTCCATTTGTAGTCGATTAATTCCATTAACACCCCGTTCATCTTCTTGGGGTGAATAAAAGCAAACTCACAGTCCTGGAACTGGCGGGCTCCGCCGATAAAGGGATAGTCCTTTTTTTGCATCTCCTGCATGGCATCCCGGGTGTTGTCCACATTTAGACTGATCAACATGATCCCCTCGCCCCGATTTTCGATGAATTTTGCCACATCGCCGTCCGGGGTAGTCGATTCCATCAGTTCAAAGCCGACCTCCCCAACCATGTAACGGGCCACATTTATTTTTTCCAGTTCGTCCACATAGGTCATATCCGGGGCATCCTTGCCTAGCATTGGTTCCCATATTTTCTGTGCCTGTTTCAGATTTTTCACCGCAATGCAGATGTGGTCTATTTTGTTTATTTTCATGGCTGACTCCTTGTGCCGGCTGGCATGTATCCTTTCCTGCGCAATTTAGTACCCTGCGCGACATTTACCCTCCGTCGCACCAACGATAGGGTTTACTCATTCGAGACGGTTGACTTACCAGGAGAATGACAACCGCCACTCACATCCTTAGTAGTTCTAATGGGGAGACAGTGTCAAGGAATAATTGTTTTTCAGCTTGACAACATCCTGTAAATTTAGCAGAATCACTTAGTCGTGGTAATGGTTTTACAATTTAAGGCAGCACGGCTTCACCGAATGCTTATATGACTTCGGCAATCATTCTACTCACCAATATCAATACTTAATGTTGAATATGCAACAATTGCAGTTGGGATCCGTAGTGCATGATTTCCTATCCCCCACTGCTTTAATAGCGACGAAGTCGCGTGTAATAACAGCGTAGCACACGCTGTTATCAAAGAAGGAGGAACCTGTCTATGTACGCCGACCGTTTCTGGAAGAAAAACTGGGATGAAGGGCTTGAAGACGTTGCGCCGCATGAATTTGAAACAACTTATGTCAAACTGGTAGAACAGGCCTTTCAGGAGGTTCCCGACAAGACCGCCATGGGTTACCTGGGGATAGACATCACTTTTGGCGAACTTGACAAATACGCCAATCAGTTTGCCAACATGCTGATCAAGAACGGATTTGAGAAGGGCGACGTGGTCGGCATCAACCTGCCGAATATTCCCCAATATGTGATCACCGTCATCGGGACGCTGCGGGCCGGCTGCATCGTTTCCGGGGTCTCTCCCCTGCTCACTGCAGAACAGATCAAGTATCAGCTCAACGACCTGGGAAGCACCGGCAAAAAAGTGGCCCTGGTGACCCTGGATGCTATTTTTGCCGGTCACGTGGTCAAGATTGCCGAAGGCATTCCCCAATTAAAGCTGGTGGTAGCCACCAGCGTGGCCAGTTTCCTACCCAAGATCAAACAGTTTTTGGGAAAACTGCTCAAAAAAATCCCCACAGGCAAAATTTCTCCCCTGCCGGGAGTTACAGTATTGGACTATCACAAAAATGTATTCAGCGAGTATGCTGATTCATTGGTGGACGTGGGTCTGACACCGGACGACATCGGTTGGATCCAGTACACTGGCGGCACAACCGGTGATCCCAAGGGTGCCATGCTCAGCCACCGCAACGGGAGCCACAACATTCTCAGCATTGCCCGCTGGCTGGCCTGGGAAAGGGGAAAAGGCGTTTTGTTATCCGGTTTTCCCTTCTTTCACATTGCCGGACTGACGGTGTGTGAAAGTGCCCTTTTTATGGGATGGACCCAGGTGTTGATACCCAACCCGCGGGACACGGATCATATCTGTGCTGAAATGGAAAAGTACAAACCCACCAACATGGCCAATGTCCCTTCATTGTACCAGATGCTGCTTGAAAACCCGAAATTCAAAGCCATGGACCACTCTAATCTGGGAACGGTAATATCTGCTGCGGCGCCCTTCCCCCAGGAATCTCAGGTTGAACTGGAGGACATCATCGGTAAGGGCAAACTGCTCGAACTTTACGGCATGACCGAGACGTCGCCCGTTTCCACCATGAATCCCTCCAAAGGCAAGAAAAAACTAGGCACCGTGGGGATGCCTTTTTTGAACACCGACATCAAACTGGTCGATCCAGGGACAGGCGCAGAGGTCCCTTTGGGCGAGGCTGGGGAAATTTGTGTCAAGGGGCCCCTGGTCATGGAAGGCTATTTCAATAAACCTGAGGCCACTAAAGAAGCTGTAGATGAAAACGGCTACATGCACACCGGCGACGTGGCTATCATGGACGAAGACGGTTTTCTGAAAATCGTGGACCGCACCAAGGATATGATCATTGTGGGCGGCTTCAAAGTCTTTTCCAGCAAAGTGGAAGATGTCATTTCCAAGCATCCTGCGGTGGGTGTAATGGCCCTGATTGGCGAACCCAACCCAAATCGGCCCGGGTCGGAGCTGGTAAAAGCCTACATCCAGAAAAACCCTGATTTTGCGTTCGATGGATCCGATGAAGATTTGAAGGCGGATATCATCAAATTTGCCAAAGAACATTGTTCGCCCTATGAGGTTCCAAAACAGATTGACCTGATCGATGAGATACCACTCACCGCTGTGGGCAAGATCGATAAAAAAGTACTCAGGAAATAGACCTTATGATGAGGACCAAAATCGTGGCCACCATCGGCCCTGCATCCAACACCCAGCCAATGCTGGAGAAAATGATCCAGGCCGGCATGAACGTTGCCCGCCTCAATTTTTCTCACGGTTCATACGAGCAGCACGGAGAAGTCATCAAAATCATCCGTTCGCTCTCACGGACCATGAACAAACCCATCGGCATCCTTCTCGACCTCCAGGGTCCCAAAATCCGTACGGGAACACTCAAAAACGGCGAGCCTGTGGAGTTGAAAAGCGGCAACACCTTCCGTATTACCACCGAAAAAGTGGAAGGCACCGCAGAAAAGGTTTCCACCACCTACGCCAAACTTCCGGGTGATGTAAAAAAAGGCGACAATATTCTCATCGATGACGGACTCATTGAACTCAAAGTCCTTTTCAAGAGGAAGGAGACCATCACCTGTAAAATCATCAATGGCGGAATTTTAAAGGAACACAAAGGCATCAACCTGCCTGGCATTGATGTATCGGCGCCCTCTCTCACGGAAAAGGACCGCCGCGACCTCAATTTCGGTATCAAGATCGGCGTGGATTATTTTGCCTTGTCCTTTGTCAGAAAAGCCGAAGACCTGAGGCAGATCAAGGGGATTATCAAACGGCAGGGCCACAGCACCCCGGTGGTCGCCAAAATTGAAAAACCCGAAGCCCTGGACAATCTCGACGACATTCTGGAGGCGGCTGACGCCATCATGGTCGCCCGCGGTGATCTCGGTGTGGAGCTAAATCCGGAACAGGTTCCCTGCGTACAGAAAAAGATCATAGCCGCCGCCATCCGGGCCAACAAAGCGGTAATCACGGCCACCCAGATGCTGGAGAGCATGTCCTCCAACCCCCTACCGACACGTGCCGAAGCTTCGGACGTGGCCAACGCCATATTTGACGGTACGGATGCCGTCATGCTCTCCGGTGAAACAGCGTCAGGTAAATACCCGGTGCGCGCGGTGAAGATGATGGCAAAAATCGCTGCCCAGGCTGAAAACTCCGAGTTTATGAAATTCAACCTGCAGCATGCAAAAGACCCCACCGACCTGGTGCCTCATGCGGTGGCCCAGTCCGCGGTCAATATTCTTCACGAACTGAGTGCCAAAGGGATCGTGGTTTTTTCCGCTTCCGGCAGCACAGCCAAGCTGATCTCCCAAAAGCGACCGTCAAAACCGGTCTACGCCTTTACCCCCAGTCTTCGTATTTACAACCGGCTCTCACTCATGTGGGGACTGACGCCTCTTTACATCGCCAGCATCAGTGACACGAAACGGCTCATCCAGGCCAGCGAAAACATCCTGGTTGATAAAAAGATCGCAAGCAGAGACGACATCATTATCATCGTTGTGGGATTTGGTCTGAAAAAAGGGTCCACCAACGTGATCAAGATTCACCGGGTGGGGCACGATGACTAATAATAACAGCGTGTACCACGCTGTTATGCGACGCGACTTCGTCGCTATTTAATTCACGGGTGCATCAATATCCGATGTCCAATTATCAAGTTTCAGCAGGGCTGAAGTCCTGAACTACATGGCATTCAGCCAACTGCTTTGTAGTGCAGGGATTTATCCCTGCCAAACCGTGTGCGAATTCCGAAGGCTTGATGCTGGTTGCCTTAACCCTATCGCCTTCTACCAGTTTTCACAGAATAATTCAAAATGGGCAGCAGATCGAACACAGGCCGGGCATTTTGAAGGCGCCTCCGACCCTACATGGATATAGCCGCAGTTTCTGCAGCGCCAGGTCATGCGTTGCTCCCGCTTGAACGTTCGTCCGGACTGTATGTTTTCCGCCAGTGCCAGGAAGTTTTTTTCATGCTGTACTTCGGCCACGGAAATGGCATCCCAGGTGTCCGCTGCCCGCGTGTAGCCCTCCTCCCGGGCGGCAGCGGCAAATCCCGGGTACAAGGTTGTATGGACGTTGTTCTCGAGCTCTGCGGATGATATCAGGTTTTCTTGGGTGGATTGTTCGACACCTGTCAGGAATGTCGCCGTAATCTCGAGTTCACCGCCGTTGAAAAATTTAAAAAACCGCAATGCATGTTCGCGTTCCTGCTCGGCTGTTTCCTTGAAAATGGCCGAAATCTGATGAAAACCATCTTTTTCCGCCCTGTCGCCGAAAAAATGATAGCGTGAATTTGCCTGTGATTCAAAGGCAAAGGACGTCAACAGGTTTTTTGCTGTCATACTTTCCTTGAATTTTCCCATGATTCCTCCCATCCGTCGTTATGTCTCAATAAAACAAATAGTTCACTGCATCGTTTTACGCGGCAGACGTGAAATTTATCACGTTTACCCTGTTTTTTAAACCTCAGAACAGGCGTCTGGCATTTTTTTTGATATTTTAAAGCCGCAGGCAATGTTATCGCCAGCTCTCAACCTTGTCCAGGGGATAGATGGGACGTGGAATATTCGTATACTTCAAGGAGAAAACGTCTATATCAGTGGTTCCCGAGGACATGACGTTCACTGTTTTTCTATTGTAGAGCAAAAACCGGTACCGGAACGGGAATAGGTTTTTGACCACGACGATATCGGCTTTCCACAAGCTCAGCCCCAGGTCTGTAAATGCCGACGGGGACCACGCTGACGACGGCAGTTCGGTGATGATCAGATGAATGCCTCGATGAAGCACAATGGCTGTCTTTCCCAGAGGACCGCTTGTTTTTGCTGTCAAACGCCCTGAAAAGGCAACCGGGCGATTGTATATTGTGTCGAGCTTGCCCCCGACGACCAGTTTCAGATCATCGCCGATGCCGTGTGAAAAAGCCTTTCGGGCTGCTTCAGCATCGCGAATAAAGAGGTAGGACGTCAGCTCCGGCCCCTCTTCCAGCAGTGACTTGAGAATCCATGTGTTCTCTCCCGGCGCCCCGGCGCCCACGGCGTCAGAGACGTCACAGAAAACAACTGTCCCGAATTTCCGTAAGAATGATTTGCTTTTTGCAATGGCAACAGCCTCGGCCGGCGTGTTGCCTGGCGGCGGCGCTTCCGCCCGGACCGACCAGTTCATGTCAGCTATCTCGTTGGCCAACGATCGGGCCAGGGCTGGATCATCGTCGGTAACCGCTACGGTGCTCCATCCCAGTTCCGGTTCGTCTAGCCAGATGTGAACCATAAAGTTAGAGACATCCAGGACCTTGTCCGACGATTTGACCATCTTTTTCATGCGTTTGAAAATCTTGCGCATGGGGGAAAGAAAATCGATGGTCATACCCCCTCCCTTGAGTAATCGCATCTTTTCAAAGGCCATGGTTGGTTTGATTTCTTCGTTGAGGGTGCGGATCAAAATCTCACCAGCCCGGTGCCCCACATCGAAATGATCCCGGTGGGGATTTGTTTTATAGCCGATAATAAATGTGGCCAATTCCGCCCGGCGGCGGGTGACATTGGCGTGGAGATCAAAGGTCACCCCAATGGGAATTTCAGGGCCGACGCGATTCCGAATCGCTGCGAGCAGGTCGCCTTCGGGGTCATACAGTCCGACCACCCCCATAGCCCCGTGCAGGGATAGGTAGATGCCGTCCAAACGCTTGCATCTGGATAGACCGTCGACAATGGTTTTTTTGAATTCATCATAAAGACTCCGCTGAACAGGCCCGCCGGACATGGACCAGGCTTTGAGGATGGGGACCACCTCAACCCGCCCCTCTCCAAACTCTTCAACTGCTTCGAGAAACCCCGCCAGCTGTTTATCCTCCTTTTTACTTACAGCGATGATCTCCTCACCGTAATACAGGCTGCGGGCCTCAAAATCCTCCCGGGTGGTAGGCACGGGTGAAAAGCTGTTGGTCTCCTGGGCCAGCTCGACAACAGCGATGGTTTTGGTTCCCGGAACACTTTTAACCGTTCCGGCTTCCAATGTGAGTGGGGTGTTAGCCAGCAATACGATCAACATCAGTACGATCTTCTGCATTGGTTCCAATCCTTTTCAAACCAGCCATAGATACTGATACGGTTCCAGCTCAACAAAATCTCCGACAACGGTTTTGCCGGTTAAAAGGTCAATGCCGGACACACCCGCCCTGGTTCCGCTCAGTTCAACCTTCTGCTTTTGTCGAGAAATATTGGTTAGGGCAACAATTTCCTGCTCATTGCAAAAGCGTTTGACGGCAAACACGTTTGAACCAGCATCCAGGATTTCGAATCCGGCCTTGGGATGGAAGGCAGGTTGCCTGCGCCGGATTTTCATGAGAAGACAATATCCTGAGAATATTTTGCAGCGCAGGCTTGACGAGTTGTTCAGCTGCATTACCAGATCGTCGACATTCAATTTTTCCCGGTTGATGCTCCGCGCCCTTCCGGTCTGACTTACGCCATCCATCCAATTTCGCGATCCCAGCATGCTGTGGATATAAGTGCCCGGCACACCCGGCAGTACATACTGTATGGCCTGGGAAGCCAGAAATTTCTGCGCAGGAAATTCCTTTTCGCCGGCTATGATTGCATCCACATACGTAATGTTGAGTTCATAGGCGCTTTTTGTGCCGTCGGGGTTGTTTTTGTAGGATACCTGTCCGTGGTGGGCTTCCACAAGACCGACCAGCCGGTCAATTTCTGTTTGTCCCAGAATGCCCTCCAGGGGGCGTACGCCAATGCCGTCGTGGGAGGCCGTAAAATTGAAAAAGGTGGTGTCTGGTGCTTCCAATTGCAAGGTTCTGGCCCAGTCAGATAGAAACGATGCATTCTGGGTTGTGAAAGCGTGCAACAAAAGGGGCGGCAGGGTAAAATTATAGACCATCTGGGCTTCATCCCCTTTATCGCCGAAATAGCTGATGTTTTCAGCATGGGGAACGTTGGTCTCGGTCAGGATAATGACGTCCGGTACAATCAGATCCAGTATGCTGCGCAGGAGTTTGACCACGGCATGGGTTTGCGGCAGGTGAATGCAGGAGGTTCCGATCTCCTTCCACAGGTAGGCAATGGCATCCAACCTTAAAATGGACGCCCCTTGGCGGGTGTAAAAAATTAAGACTTCGATCATCTTTACAAGCACGTCCACGCTCTTGAAATTGAAGTCGATCTGATCTTCACTGAACGTGGTCCACAGATGGACATTCTCCCCGTCTTTTTTCCGGTATTGTGACAGCAGCGGAAGGGACCGGGGCCTGGTGACCATGGACAGGTCCGTTGACGGGTCCACCTCGATGGCAAATGCCTCGAACCCCTCCCTGCCGGCCAGGTAGTTTTCAAACCACTCGCTTTTCGAAGAAAAGTGGTTCACCACGTAATCGAACATCAATTCAAAGTCCCGTCCTATGGCACCCACGTCCTCCCAGCTTCCAAGACCAGGATCGATATTGAGAAAATCCATGACCGAAAACCCGTCGTCCGAAGAAAAAGGGAAAAAAGGCAGGAAATGAATACCGGAAACCGCGTTTTTTAACCGGGTGTTTAAAAACCGGTGCAGGGTCTTGAGAGGCAACTCTCCCGGCTGGTTGAGGGTGTCGCCATAGGTGATCAGGATCACGTCTTGCTGTGAAAAATAACTGCTATTTGTTTTGGGGCGCCAAGGAAACGCCTTGATTAGGGGCAGAATGCGATTAAAGGCTTCACCGCCCTTTTTATCGCCGTAGATGGTAGTGAGCAGGCCTTTTACCTTATGGACACCTTTATGCATTGCCTCCACCTATAGCGTGCCTTATGCGTTTCGTATTTTCGTGAAGTTCTTCAGATGCGTTCAGGCGGCAGCTCCAGGTTCAGAAATTCGAAATGTCCCGTCTTTCTGTCTTCGAAATAGCTCTTCAGAGTTTCACGGATAACAGGGAAGGCGATTTCATTCCAGGGGACATCTTCTTCGCGCATCAGGCGTACTTCAGCACTCTCCGGCGTTGTCTGAAAAAAGGGTTCTGTCATTTGGGCGCGAAACATGAAGTAAACCTGGTTTACAAACGGAAGGTCATACACCCTATAAGGCGCCACGATGCGTATTCTGGCCCTGGATTCCTCCCATGTCTCACGTGCGGCTCCGGCAGCCGCGGTTTCGTTGTTTTCCATGAAACCGGCCGGCAAGGTCCACTTCCCCTTTTGAGGTTCGATATCGCGCAGGCAGAAAAGGATGCGCCCCTCCCATTCCGGTATGCACCCCACGACCATTTTAGGATTCTGATACTGGATGTTGCCGCAGTTGTGGCATACGTGTCGCAGGCGGTCATCGTCTTCCGGTATTTCATGTATTACCGCAGATCCGCACATGGGGCAGTATTTAATGTTCATAGGTCATAGCTCGTAGATGATAGCTCATAGGTTATAGTTAATCGAGACATCCGTGTGATTTTACCCCAACGTTGCAAAGTCCGGAGGACTTCAGAGTCAAGGCGCCTGAGGGTAAAGTCGTAGTTTTTTACTTCGAACCCTCA
>JAOZRT010000419.1 GCA_029940035.1 Desulfobacterales bacterium | reverse complement strand
AACGATTATCTGTAATTTTTGTATCTTCTCCTTTTCACAACAACGACCCCTTACCCTATAGCGCTCAGATAAACTGATACAGACCTGCTCAGATAAATTGATACACTCTATTTGAGATTTTCCTGCCTTAAGAACAAATTCTTCCTTTACAAAAAGAAGGTACCCTCGTAATACCCTATATTTTTGATCCCAATCAAAAAGAAGGAGGTATCACGAGGGCATGCCCAATTACATCAGCGACATAAGTGAGCATTTGGCTTTTTTATAATACAGATCCAAGGCCATTTTCAATTTATTTCGGGTTGGTACCACGATGGAGAGGTCCGTGGCCTTGTTGCTGAGTATTATTTTGTTGTTCGCTCGGTTCTTAATGAAAAGCCCCATCTGAAAAACTGCCTGACCCGTTGCAGGCATTGCCACATCCTTTTTTTTACTCATCCCCGGAATGCAGGTCGGAATGATCTTGGCTGCCCCTTTGGCTGCCGAGAAGCTCACCGCCGGAAAAAATCCATAGAGAGAAGCACGGAGTATTACCGCCACGGAGAGGGCAAGGAAAAGAAAAAGGCCCTGAACAACAATCGCAGTAAAAAGGGTTTGCCCCCGGAAACAGAACAGGAGGAAACAATAGATGATGGATGTGAAGCGGATTGCGGCATTGTTAACCATGTTCAGGTGGTTACAAGCTTGATTGAAGGTCGCAATGTAAGTCTGGATGAAATTTATCGCATGCTGGATAAAGTTTTGAGACAACACAGCATCGACTCTGCTGAAAAATCGTTTTATGGTGACCCTGGCTCTCAGAAAATTCCCCCGTGAGGATCCGAAATGGTCGATCAGATAGAAATTTCCAGTTTTGATTTGCGATATGAGGACTACCGTTTGAAATCAGCAGCGACGGAAAGAGCCCTTTTGACCTCTGTGCTGGAAAACGGTATCCGAGATCCACTGCAAGGGGTGGACGTTGATGACCACAAGATTCTGCTTGATGGCTTTAAAAGATACCGCTGCGCAAGGAAACTGCATATGGAAATCGTGCCTTACCGGTCGCTGGGCCAGGATGAGGCGGGCGGCATCATTGATCTGATCCGATTTTCAAACGTGAAATCCCTTACCATTCTGGAACAGGCCCGGTTAATCGAGGAACTGAAGGGATGTCACCAGATGAGTGTTACAGATATCGCAGGACTACTTGAAAAAAGCAAATCCTGGGTCAGTGTGCGCTGCGGCATTATGGGTGAGATGAGTGAAACCGTAAAAAAAGAAGTTTTTGCCGGAAAATTTCCGGTCTATTCATTCATGTATACCCTGCGCCGGTTCATACGTATGAACAGCATTAAAAAAAGTGAAATTGATGAGTTTGTTCGTTCCGTGTCAGGCAAAAAGCTGAGCATCCGGGATATTGACCTTCTTGCAAATGGCTATTTCAAGGGTTCGGATGAATTCCGGGCACAAATCAAAACCGGAAATCTTTTCTGGGGGCTTGAGCGCTTAAAACGTAATGACGCAATAGGTAATGCTTTGAGCGAGCGGGAAAAAACCATACTGAAAACCCTCGAAATCATTTTGAGATATATGCAGCGATTTATAGCGCAACACCATACCGGATCTATGAGCAACGCGTTTGCAGCCCAGGCCAACATGTTGTCCGGCGGTATGATAGAACTTTTTGATGCTTTTAAAAAAGCAATGGAAGCATTTCATGATAGCACCGAACAAACGTAAAGCCATTTTCCTGCTGCACCAGGAGGGTATGGGACTGCGGGAGATTGCCAGGAATATGCACATTAGTCCCACCACCGTAATGGGCATTATTGCCCAAGAGGGCGAGGTGCCGCAAACTGCACGTAAGGGCAAAATTGAGATTGATTCGGCGCTTTTGGCAAAGCTTTACGAAACATGTCAGGGCCGTGCGCAACGGGTGTATGAAAAACTGACCGAAGAAAAAGGGATTGACATCGCCTATTCAACCCTGACGCGAATGCTGAGGGAAGAAGGTTTGAGTCACCAAAAAACCGGCCGGTGTCAACAGGTGCCGGACGAACCCGGTGGTGAGATACAGCATGACACGTCGCCTTACCGTGTTCGTCTGGGTGAAAAAACAGTGCTGATCCAAGGGAGCCTTTTGTATTTTCGGTATTGCAAAATTCGTTACCTGAAGTTCTATCGTTCATTCACTCGGTTTCAAATGAAATGCTTTCTTCATGAAGCCCTCGTTTACTGGGGATACGCGGCAGGTATCTGTATCATCGATAACACGAATTTGGCCCGTTTGCGGGGGACCGGCAAAAATGCCGTCATCGCCCCTGAAATGGAACGGTTCGCCAGGCAGTATGGTTTCAAATTTGTGTGCCATGAAAAAGGTCATGCAAACCGAAAAGCGGGGAATGAACGGGGTTTTTATACGGTGGAAACCAATTTTTTTCCGGGCCGTTCTTTTTTAAACCTGGAAGACATGAATCACCAGGCGTTCATCTGGGCGACAAAACGATCGGCCAACAGGCCCACCGGAAAAACCCGGCTGATCCCTTCTGTGACTTTTGAATTTGAAAAACCGTATCTCAATAAATTGCCGCCATATATCGAACCGCCCTACCTTATACACAAAAGAAAAACCGATCAGTACGGCTACGCCTCAGTTAATGGGAACTACTACTTTATTCCGGGGACACGACGCCATGACGTCAAAGTCCTTCAATACGCCGATCATTTGAAGATCTATCACCAAAGAAAGCAATTAGGACGGTATCCTTTGCCGCCTGACGGCGTCAGGAATGAAGTCATCACTCCCGAGGGGGGGCCAAAGCCGCCTCAAAGACCCATGTATCGAAAAAAACCAACGGTGCGGGAAGAAAAAGTCCTGCGATCAGACAAGGCTCTTGATGATTATTTGAATTTCGCTTTGCCCAAAAGTGGTAAGGCCAGGCATCACTTCATCCGAGCGTTTTTCGGCTTATATCAAAAAACCGCTCATTCAGTTTTTATTCAAGCCATACAAAGAGCCTTAAAATATCGCATTAAGGACATTAAAACCATTGAAAACATACTTGTTCTGATTTTGAGAGACGGCAGTATTGAACTGGGGGCGCCCGAAATTGAGCCGGATTTTACAAAAAGGGACACCTACATCGAGGGCTGCTTTACCGATGAGCCGGATCTTTCCATTTATGAGGATGAAGATGACTGATGAGTTGATAAAGATGCTTAAATACCTTCGGCTTAGCGTATTGATTGAAAACTGGGATCGGTATCTTAAAATCGCCGCAAAAGGGAATTACTCCCATGCGCGACTGTTGGAATATGTTGTTTCCGAGGAATATCAAATCAAAAAAGAAAATGCCCGCAAAATGAGAGTCAGACGGGCCGGGATTCCTGAAACGTTTGTGCTGGAGACCTTTCCTTTCCTGCGCCAGCCAAAACTCAATAAAAAGAGAATCGAATCCATGTATGATGGCTTTGATTACATGACCCAATCCCGCAATATCATCTTCATTGGACCCACGGGCACGGGCAAAAGCGGCCTGGCCACAGCATTTCTGATCCACGCCATTAACCAGGGCTATAACGGGCTATTTATCACTTTTCCGGAACTGGTGGAACGTCTTTACCAATCGATCGCGGATAACACCCAGGCAAAGACCGTCAAAAAGCTCTTATCCTATGATTGTTTGCTCATCGATGAACTTGGGTACATCGAAATAGAATCGGTTCAGGTGGGCCTTTTTTTCAACCTGATGCAAAAAAGGCATAAAAACAAAACGACCCTCATTACATCAAATCTCGGATTTGGAAAATGGAC
>JAOZRT010000418.1:1793-3818 GCA_029940035.1 Desulfobacterales bacterium | reverse complement strand
CCATAGCCATCGGCACCAATTTCATCAGCCCATTTGTGGGTAAGTGCGCCCCCACCAATAATTACACGGTATTCTACATTGTCCCAAGCACATATTTCATAATATCCAAACCATATTTAAGGTCAGTGTCCATAACATTTAAGTTTGGTCTGAAGCGGATTGTTCTTGATCCCCCAGCTGCAACGAGTATTTTTCTAGCAAACAATTTATTTATAAAAGTATTTCTCCTTTCTATAGTAGGAAAATCAATTGCACACATGAGGCCTTTCCCACGGGCATTTGATATTAAATACGGAAATTTTTCCTGCAATTTGCACAGCCCATCATGGAACTTATCTCCTTGAATTATAGCGTTTTCAACTAGTTTTCAGATTCAATGATTTTTAGAATATAAGTAAATCTAACCATATCTGTCAGGCTGCCACCCCACGTCGAATTAATACGACCCGACTCACTAAAGACACTTCCTTGCACTTCGTCGATTTTGTTACTAGCAAGGATGCCACAGACCTGTGATTTTTTACCAAAGCAGACGATATCAGGATGGACGTCATAGTGTTCGAAGGCCCAAAATTTGCCTGTCAAACCAATCCCTGTCTGTATTTCATCGAATATGAGAAGAATATTGTTTCTGTTACATATCTTTCTCAATTCTTGTATGAATTCCTTTCGAAAATGATTATCACCTCCTTGACCTTGAATTGGTTCCAGAATCAACCCAGCAATTTCATGACCTTTATTACTTATGATTTTCTTTAGCTGTCTTATAGCTATTTCTTCATCTTTCTAAACCTTGGCAAGGTTTTCAATGTTCAAAGGGTATGTCACTTTTGGATTGAGAATGCATGGCCATTCAAATCTGGGAAAATATTTCGTTACAACTCGGTTGCGCGAATCAGTGACTGAAAGTGCATACCCGGTTCTCCCATGAAAGGATTCTTTTAGATAAACTATTTGTTTTCCCTCTTCATTGTTTAGACCCATCTCAATGTTTTTTTTGATTTTCCAGTCGAAAGCGGTTTTCAACGCATTTTCAACCGCCGGAGCACCCCCTTCAATTAAAAATGCGTGTTGAAGATAATCAGGAACACCAATCTTTGAAAATGTTTCAAAAAATTCGGCCATTTCTTCGGTATATATATGTGAACAGGCTATCTTTTGAATCGATACTCTGCCTAAATGATCGATAGCTTCCAACATCCTTGGATGATTGTACCCAATAGGTTGAACTCCGTACATTGTATACAGGTCCAAGTATTTTTTACCATTCCGCTTATCCACCAGCCATGAGCCTTTCGATTTTTCCAGATCCATTATCAATTCAAACTCATCTGTAAGGATATATTTGCTAATAATTTTCTTTACATTTAGGGCTTCAACCATCTTTTATCCCCTATAAACAACTTATCTATCATCTTTTCTATGTTTTAGTTTGCCAAAAATATCAAAATGCGAATCAATTCAACTAAGATTCAAGGCGTCAAGAGTCTCTTTTTTGGGAATTCCTCTATTATTCCACCCCCTCAAATCATAATAGCTACTAAGTAGTTTATCGTATTTTTTTTTGTCAATCTTTCTTTCCTTGAATCTTCCATTTGAAAGAGCACCTTCAAACCACCGCCAGGGAGGATAATCCATATGGCGATCCCAATTCTCATTATCTCTCGCCCAGAAACACCGTATTAAATTAAATATTCTATCTCCGACCTCTTTGATTTTATTAATATTGAGAGTTCTTCCGGTTACAGTCTCGAACAGATCGCAATATCTATCTAAATCAATGCCGCCTTGAGTCTCTTGAAAGCGACATACTATGGCGGTTTCATAGAATCCACTCCTAATCCTTTGCTGCCTAATTACTTCTTCAGCCGCCTCTTTTCCATATGATCTATGAGAATACTCAGCTTCCCAATCTATTGTTAGACCATCTTTATGGGCACCACCTATAGGAGAAGTTCCAAAGCATAAGGCCATGGTAGGATAGCCGTAGCAGGTATAAGCCGATACCTCTAATCCTTTTACATA
>JAOZRT010000418.1:0-1783 GCA_029940035.1 Desulfobacterales bacterium | reverse complement strand
TTTCGGAACCTTTTCCGAATTTTTTACTGGCTTTTTTAACACCATCACAAATCAATCTCCCCAGTCCTTTTCGTTCTACTATTTCATGTATGAGCATCTCACAGGCATCAAAATCCCCCCATCGCAGTTCAGTATCTATTATTTTTTTTTCAGAGGCTTCCATGAGAAAACCTATACTGTTTCCTAAAGATATTGTGTCAATACCATACTCATCGGCAAGTCGGTTTAAAACACCAATTTTTTTGAGATCAGCAATACCAAGATTTGGTCCTAACATCGCGACATTTTCGTAATCTATTTCAACTCGTTTTTGCCTATTATCTTCAATTATCATCCCACATTTCATGATACAATTAGGGCATCCTTTTCTACCAATTTTTTCCCTAACTACGACATTCCCATCACATTGATTTGAATTCGAGAATGTGCCATGGCGGAAATTATTAGTAGGCAGACATTCTAGTCCATTGGCCCAATCAATACCTGCCATGGTCCCTTGTTGTAGCCAATCATTATAATTTGGGTTTTTTCGAATAGTCCTGTTTGCATCCTTGTATAGAATATCCAATTTTTCTTCATCAAAAACTGGGATATCGTGATAACCCTTGAACACAATAGCCTTTATATTTTTCGCACCTAATACAGCCCCCATCCCAGGTCTTCCACCAGCCCTTCCCTTTTGTGACATAACAACAGCATAAGGAATCAAATTCTCACCTGCGCGTCCTATGAGCAAGGTGCCACATTTTTTGCCATGCTTTTCCTCTAATAAATCCTGCGCCTCAAATGTATTTTTACCCCAAATTCCTTTCGCACTGAGTATCTT
Organism: Desulfobacterales bacterium; assembly: GCA_029940035.1. Lineage (GTDB taxonomy): Bacteria > Desulfobacterota > Desulfobacteria > Desulfobacterales > B30-G6 > JAJDNW01. The sequence goes on along the minus strand of JAOZRT010000418.1, from coordinate 957 downwards.
AACTCTGCCATCTTCTATTAAAAGATAAGAAGGTTTTATCGCTTTTCCTTCTATTATTATAACATCATATCCAGCCTTTTTCATATATATGGCTGCACGAGTGCCTATATTCCCATCTCCATAACCTCCTGTAAGAGGACTTTTTGAGGCAATTACCATTTTCCCTGAACCCGGTATTGGCAGCCCTGTTAAAGGGCCTGTGGCAAGAACAATTTTATTTTTATCAGAAAATGCATCAACACACTTTACCTCATCCCAAAGTATCTTAATTGCAAAACCTCTCCCCCCAATGAAGTCCGATATCGTTCTTTCAGGGATATCTTCCATTGTGAATTGTTCTGTCGAAAGGTTGATTCTAAGAATACCACCTGCATAACCACTCATTATAGATTCTCCCCAACCTGCTTAATGGACTTTTGAATTAATGATTAATTTTACATTATATCTTTTCCTCACTGGCTGATAGCTCTCTAAAAGGAACCTCTTCATCACTTATTTCCGCAATATCTCCTAATACTTTTTGGACCGCATCAACGCATACCGGATACTCGGGCCTAAATAAGATTCGCTGTTCATCTTTATTTTCGAGTCCTTTTAGTTTTTTTATAATGCTCTTTGCCTGGCTTTAAAGCTTCAGACGACTGTTTCGATTTTTTTGAGATAGCTTGTAGTTATCGTGCCTTGGTAATAATATCGACCAAAGCACATTCTTTCCTCTCTAAAACATGGTGCACTGCTCTTTCTAATGCAGGGCGGATTTCATTGGGTTCTTCTATTGGTCCTTGCCCATAAATGCCAAAACTGCTGGCTATTCCTGAAAAATCTACCGCCGGTTTGGTAAGATCTGTGGCGATTACCGCAGAAGCTGTTGAGCGACCCCGCTTTTTCGACAGCGTTTTTTGAATATCGAAGGTCGCGCGATAAGAACGATTGTTGAACATGACAATAAGTAACGGT
>JAOZRT010000417.1:2682-3837 GCA_029940035.1 Desulfobacterales bacterium | reverse complement strand
AAATGCATTGTAACTGTGGGTAAACCCAATGGTGCAGCAAATAAGCTGACCAATGCAGCACTGGACCCGATTTCCGGGATACCGGAATACAAGGTTTGTGCAGTTAAACTCTTAAAAGCGGCATAGCATAAAAAAAGCCCGACTAAACGATCAGCCGGGCTTTTTTTCTATATTATGCCTGTTTCAGACTGCAATCATGGCAACGCGGTAGCATCGCAGACAGCGATCCGCTTCGGCAATAGCTTCTGCTGTTGGAAAACCCTCTTCAACCTCATCAAAAGTTAATTTTCTTGTATCCGCAGGCAACATATCAAGGTGTTTGCGCTTTCTGTCGCCGATAATGCCGACTTTTTCATCGGGATCATAAATCTTTACGGTTTTAAAAAGCAGATCGAAATAATCATTGTCATCATATTCAAGGGACAAGCCGTTGATAAGACGGTCAATGCTGCGGGCCGCCTGACGGCCCCCGGCACAGGCAGTGATCAAAGCCCCCGGTCCGGTCTCGCAGTCTCCGGCTGAAAATATCTTGGCTCGGCTGCTTTGCTTGGTAACCTCGTCCACAATGATGGTATTCCAAGCAGTTATTTTAATGTCTTTAAACTCTTTAAGTAAAGACAAATCGATGCGTTGGCCGATGGCCGGTACAACTGTATCACAGTCAAAAACATATTCCGAACCTTCTATGGGCACGGGCCGTCGCCTGCCGCTATCATCCGGCTCACCGAGTTCCATTCGGATGCACTCAAGTCCCACGACCTTTCCGTTTTCTTCCAGTATTCTCACAGGTGTGGTAAGAAAGTGAAAAGGAACTTTTTCCTCTTCCGCATCGTGTATTTCAACTTCATCGGCAGGCATTTCATTTCTGGTTCGACGATAAATCAGGTTGACCTCTTTGCCGATACGAGAAGAGCATCTCACACAGTCAATAGCTACATTGCCGCCGCCGATGACGACCACCTTTTTTCCCTCAGGGTAGGGGTCCCGGCCTTCATTAATATCCAGTAAATATTTCACACCGGGAACAAATCCTTGATACCCCGCGTCTTCCCCTTCGACGCGCATGGATGAACTGTTCTGGGCGCCAATACCAATAAAAACAGCATCACAGTCATTTTCACGCTGTTTTACTGTGATATCATTGCCTATGGAGGT
>JAOZRT010000417.1:0-2672 GCA_029940035.1 Desulfobacterales bacterium | reverse complement strand
AACCTCGCCGCGCAATATACTGCGGGGCAGGCGATAGTCGGGAATACCGACGGCAGACATTCCGCCGGGTTCACCAAGCTGTTCGTAAATAGTCACCTCGTGACCTTTACCGGCCAGATGATAGGCGCAGGTTACACCGGCAGGACCGGCCCCGATAATGGCTATTTTACCTGTTTTTCCTGAAGGAGTAATTTGATAATCAGGCTGTTTGTGACGTGCCAATTCACAATCCGCCACAAACCGTTTAAGATATTTTATTGATATGGGTTCATCCACATTGGCACGACGACAATGCTCTTCGCATGGACGCACACATACACGTCCTACGATGCCTGGCAGGGGCAGGCGTTCACGGATCACATCAAGTGACTCTTCAAATTTGGCTTCTTTGATACATTCTACATATTTGGGAATATCAAGATGAATCGGGCAGGCATCCATGCAGGGAGCCGTCAACCGGGAAATGTAGGTACCTGATCGATTGGTACCTTTATCCTTGACTGCATGTCCAAATTCATCTTCAAAATGCTTCAAAGCGTGGAGGATAGGAATGGGTCCGGACTGGCCGATGCTGCATTTTGATGTGCTGCTGACAATTTCTGCCAGGCCTTTTAATATATCTATATCTTCCAGGTTACCCTGACCGTCGCATAGTCTTTTTAATATATCTGCCATGATGCCGGTACCGGTACGGCAGGGGACGCATTTGCCGCAGGAATTTTCGTGAATAACCGCCATATAGGCGCGACACAGATCAAGTACGTCAACATCCGATGACCGTAAAACGATTCCATACCATCCGATTAAAGCTTTGATCTTGACATCTTGTTTAAAATATTCCGGTAGCTCGATATGAGTTGCTGGTAAAAAATTCCGGGATTCCTTTCCCCGATTATCAACAATCTCATCCCCCCAGGAGCTAAATAGTATTTGGGTCATAATTTTTCATTCCTATTTGAGGCAGTTTTAGTAGGCTTGCCTTTACAGTCGTTTAAAAATGAATTCCAGTTGTTTTTGATTTAATTCCCACACGTTTTCGTTGATCCATTTTAAATCACCTGAAGCGATATCTCCTTTTGCATCACCTATCAACTGGTATTTGTCTAATGCTTTAGAACCCAATTCCATTAAATCGTTCCAAAAATCTTCGTCATCAGCCGCACGGCTTAATACTCCGAGGACTTCTCGTTTTTGAATTAATGTGAAAAGTTGGAAAGGACCTGCGTCATGGTGTTTTAGAACGTCATCAATCGCTTTTTTGATCTGATCATCCGTAAACGGTTTTGGTAAAAACTCATGAGCCCCCAATGCCAGGGCTTCTTCCGCTATGGGCTGGGTACCGACACCCGTGATGACAATGACTTGCGTTTTGACTTTTTTTTCTTTAATTTGCCGGATCACCTCCATGCCGCCAATACCGGGCAATTTCAAATCGGCGATGAGTAAATTAAATTGTTTCTGATTAAAAAGTTCCAGGGCGGCCTCGCCTGTTTCGGCAACATCGACATCGTAGCCAGCCTCTGTTAAAATCATATCTAATGCTGCAGAGATGGTCTGATCGTCTTCCATTACTAAAATATTCGGTTTTTCCATGATATTTCTCCTTTAAAAAATGATTCTTTTAACAAGAGATTAATATACATCTTCCTGATCGAGCGGAAAACGTTCACTTGTCTGTTGTCCGTCATTATATGAGGAGTAATTTATCAATCAGGACGGCTCTGTTTTAATATTAGACCAAAAGCTTTTCTACCTTTACGGCACTCACTTTGAATTCCGGAATTTTAGCTAATGGATCAACGGCTTCGGCGTTTGTCAGCACATTGGTTGGATTTTCTCCAAAGTGAATGGGCAAAAATAATGTGCCGGGCACCACAGAATCGCTAATATTTGCAGGTACTTCCACTTGACCTCTTCGCGATGAAAGGAGAAGCATCTGTCCTTCCTCAACGGCCAATCCTTCAGCATCTTTGGGGTTGATGGTCACGTAGCCCGTAGTCTGTTCGACATCGAGATGCGGAGAAATTCGGGTCATCGTACCTGTGTGAAAATGAGCAAACATCCTTCCGGTGGTAAGGAAAAAAGGATACTCCTCATCAGGCATCTCCGCCGGGTCCTTATACTCGATGCCGTGAAATTTACCCTTACCCCTTGTGAAACCATCCTTGTGCAAATAGGGAGTACCCGGATGATCGATGTCAGGGCATGGCCACTGCAATCCATCAATGCCTAACCTGTCATAAGTCATACCTGCATAACTTTTAGGGGTTAATGCGGTCATTTCATTAAAAATCTCTTCGGGGTTTTTATAATCCATTGCGTAACCCATGGCCGTGGAAAGCCGGCTGATGATTTCCCAATCCGGGAGTGTATTTCCGATGGGCTCGATAGCTTTGTGCATCCGCATACAGCGGCGTTCCGTATTCGTCACCGTCCCTTCTTTTTCGGCCAGAGAGGCAGCGGGGAAAACCACATCCGCGATCTGGGCGCTTTCCGATAAAAACAGTTCCTGAACAACCACAAAATCCAACTTTTTTAAAGCATGGTTTAAATGGTTCCAGTCCGGATCACTGAGTTTGGGATTTTCTCCGATTATATACAGCCCTTTGAGCTTACCTTCCAGCATGGCAGGGATCATGTCAGTGATAGTAAGGCCCGGTTTAAAGGAAAGT
>JAOZRT010000416.1 GCA_029940035.1 Desulfobacterales bacterium | reverse complement strand
GTAGAACCTTTTCAATTCTCACCGGCTGAGCCGGTGGCTTATGAAGGGAGTTATCACCGTAGGTCTTTTTATCTGCAATCGGCTAAGGCAGGCACAAGACCTGCCCCTACAAGGTCCTTCCACCTTCTACCTTCCCTGCATATCTATCCACCACCGCCTGCATCTCCACAGCATGGTTGGAGAAGATCCACTCCACACCCCGGTTCACTTCGCGGAAAAGGGAGTTTGCCGAACAGGGGTAGCCCACGCCCACGTGTTGTCCCCGGGCTTTGTGCCGGGCGGCCATGCGGTTATTGATAAAGAGAAAGTGCCCGGCCACACCGGCGTACCCCCGCGACAGGGCCAGGTTGCTGAAGGTCTGGAAGTTGAGTTGCGCCACAGGCAGGCAAGAGGATGGGGGTGCGAACCCCACCTGATCGAACATGTTCACATCAAGAGACAGAAAATGAAAGTCTTTGACCGGCTGCAGTCCTGAAAAAAAGTTAGCCAGCATGTCCGTCTGTCGTTGGGGATCGGGATAGTGTTCCTGCTTGATTTCCACCATGAGGTGCACCCGGCGGCCATATCGTTCGAGCACCTCCTCCAGAGTCGGGATCAGGGGGAATTTTTCTCTCAAAGTCTGTCGATCCGTTTTTTTGATCACCAGCGGATCTTTGAATATTCGCAAGAGATCCTGGTCATGAAAAACCATGGGCTTGAGATCGCGCGTCCAACGAATGTCGAACTCCAGGCCCCACACCCCGGCCTGGACAGCCATGTCAAAGGCTTTGAGCGTATTTTCCATCACCGCCAGGTTGTCGTGCTGGCCACGGTGGGAAATGATCTTGCAGGCGGCAAGGCCGGACGCGGCCGGCACGGACCTGGGCCATCTGGCATAAAAAGTATCCACCAGCTGCAGAAAGCCTTTTTCGATCAGATCGTACATACGCCTTTTTCCTTTCCAGCCTTTGGCCAGGTCATTGGATGTGTGCTCTGAGCCTGTTAAACAGGTATTCACCCACCTGGTCAATCTCATAATCGGACTGCGACTGTCTGATATCCATGATGTCGAGATATATGCGGTTGACCGAAGGGAATACATCACGCTGCTCGTCAAAATAGATGGACAGGTAAACATTCTTACCCAGAATAATAAAATTGAAGTCCACATCCAGGCAGAGTGACTGAATCACTTTTTCGGCATTTCCCGGATAGATGACCAGCGGCCGTTTGTTGAAATCGATAAACTGCAGATGGGTGTTTATGAAATCCGTGGATTTTCTTTTGCTTTCTTCCGCTGTTGCGGAAACCCCGGCCGTTACCTCCAGGTCTCTCTGCACCCGTTGCTGCAGTGACGCCTTCAGCTTGTGTTTCAGCGTATCAACGGCAAGGATGTAATTTTCAGCCGCACGGAACCCCAGAGGAAATCCCGGGGTCTCTTTGGCCTGAAAATCAAACGATTTGGTCATGGACGGCAGAATGGCCACCCGGACGACATCGTCCGGCTTTGCCTTCCCGGGATACTCGGCTGCCAGGACGCTGTAATCAGCCGCCTCGATCTTTTGGCTCACATACCCATCCATTTCCACGACACCGACCCTGTGGAGGGCCTCCACCAGAAAAGGGTCTTCCAGGTAGTCTTTGAAAAACGGCTCTGAATGAATCACATCCCGCAGCAACTGCAGTTCTTTGGCGCTGAGATTAGCCAGGGCCAAGGCCACGGGCGAAGGGTCTGTCAAAGGGTCCTCGAGGAAGATCGGCTGTGGCATCAGATTCCCCATGCGGACCTTTTGGCCTTTGGCAATTTTCTGCACCATAAAAAGCCGTATTGCCAGCAATTCCTCCGATGGATAGATACTTTCCTGAAAAGCCCTTCCCTTGAAATAATTCAGCCGCTGGTTGTAGTGATACAGCACCTTGGAAAGCCCCAGGATGTTGGCATCGTACACCATGAGTTCAGCCACTTTCCTCTCGGGGTCTTGCATGATATGACGGACCTGATTTAAATATAGGTCTGCTGAAAGGGACCTGGTCTTCCACGCCTGTCTAACGGCCGGGTCCCCTGCCGCGCCCACGACCACCTGCATCATATATGATAGGATTTCGGCAGCATACTTGCTGGCCGGTGCTTGATAATGACCGTTCCCGCTTTCATTGACAGAAGGTGCCGGATGGCCGGAGTCAATGTCCTGTGTGCCACTACAATTCATCAACAGAAAGATCATGCTGAAAACAAAAGACATCTTGACAGCATGTACTGATTTTCGATGGAATTTATTATTCATTTATTTCTAATATCCACCTTGTGTTTAGTAGTCGCGTAAAATCACACGCAACGGTTTGTTTGTCAATATTATCAAAATAAATTGTCCTTGCCCGGCAAAGACAATTTATTTTGTAAAAGTAATGTAAAACCCCTTAATTTACTTGAGCTCCGGCCGGTTTCCCTTTATCAGCACTCCATGAAATCAATTTTTAAAACCATACGCGGACTGCTGTCATTGGCCCTTTATTTCATTAACACCCTGGCTTTCTGCACGCCGCTTTTTCTGATGACCCTTTTGAAGGCAATCATCCCGCTGGCTGCCTGGCGCAAACTGTGCGACAAAATTCTCATCCGCATTGCCGGCGGCTGGATCGCAGTCAACAACCTCAACCAGAAAATATTTTCCCGAACCCGCATTCAAGTCCGTGGCCGTCAGGAGCTGGATCCGAACGATTGGTACCTGGTGATGGCCAACCACCAGTCCTGGGTGGATATCCTTATCCTGCAGAACATATTTTACGGCCGGATCCCCATGCTGAAGTTTTTCCTGAAAAAGGAGCTGATCTGGGTTCCTGTCCTGGGACAGGCCTGGTGGGCCCTCGATTTTCCGTTCATGAAACGGTACTCAAAAAAAGTTCTCCAACGAAATCCAACCCTCAAGGGTAAGGATATTGAAATCACGCGCAAGGCCTGTCAGAAATTCAAAACCATGCCGGTATCGGTCATGAACTTTGTGGAAGGCACCCGTTTCACTCCCAAAAAACACAATGAACAAGTATCTCCCTACACCCACCTTCTGAAAACCAAGGCCGGCGGCATCGCCTTTGTCTTGGCAGCCATGGGAGAACAGCTCAACACGATTCTGGACGTCACCATCGCTTATCCCGGTACACCCGGAAATTTCTGGAAATTTCTTTGCGGCCGGATTCCCGAAGTGAAAATAGATATAAGGACCATGCCCATAGACCCATCCCTGATGGGCAACTATGTTGGGGACCATGCTTTTCGGGACCGTTTTCAAACCTGGCTGAACCGGTTGTGGACGGAAAAGGACAAACGCATGGCAGCCATGCTCGCCCCATCTGCCTGGCCGGAGCCACAGAACTCCATAGGACGGAGCGTCGGAGGACAAAACCCCAAAGGCGGAAGATTGGAACATCAGAAGGTAAGAGGGTAAGAACGTGGTCAGTAATCGGTGGATAGAGTTCAAGGCCTAAACTCGCAACCCGACACCCGAAACCAAGTGAGATCCGACACCCGACACCTGAAACCCCATCCTCTATTCAACTTTTTGACATTCGTCGCATTTTTTTATAAGGAATTCTTTCCATTTTTATAAATTTACCCTATCGTTGCAAAAGCCGGAGAGCTTCAGAGCCAAGGCGTCTGAGGGTGAAGTCGTAGTTTTTTACCTTGTCGGGGCGTAGCTCGAAGAGCGAAGATGGATGAATTCACCTGGAGGGATATCCAGGAAATGGCGCTATCGCTAGGATATTGGCTATTATTACAACTCATTATCTCTACTTTGCCATATTGTTTATGCAAATGAGGCGTTCTTATGACAGTAATCGGTATCATCGGTGGATCGGGGCTTGAC